>NZ_JAFLRJ010000218.1 GCF_017315755.1 Streptomyces beijiangensis | reverse complement strand
CCGGGCGGTGGTGGTCGCCTGATTCGGGGGTTGACATGGCCACACAGAGCTCGGGGATGCGGGGGTTCGGATCTGCAGCCGCGGCTTGCCTGGCGCTCGCCGCTGCCGGGAGTTCGGCAGTACGCGGCGCGCGCCGGCGTCGGCACACCGAACTGATCCAGCAACAGCGTCTCCATTTCGACCTGCTGTGCAAGGCCATGGACGACCCGGGGCTGGCAGCTGTGCTGGACACCTACGACGAGGAGATTCCGTCAGAGGTCCAGCGGCAGTACCTCTTCGCCAATGCGCTGTACACCAATGCCCTCCTCGCCCACCGGGTCGGCATCGTGAGCCGCAAGGAGATGTTCGGATACCTTCGCGGGATCTTCCAGAACCAGATCTGCCGCGACTACTGGCTGGCCACGGAGCATCATCGCGCCACGCTCGACGCCACCTCGGACGAGGCCGAGATCGGACGGATGGTGGACAGCCTGCTCCGCGATCTGGACGAGTCGGAGGACGGCGGCTGGTGGATCGTGGGACAGCCGCCCGACGACTGAGGCCGCCCCGTGCGCCTGTTCGTCAACCTGACCACCTCACCCATTCCAGTGACCCAGGAACCGCCATCCGGCTCAACTCGCTCTGCGGCACGCTGAGTTGTGGCACCCCGGTGCCGATCTTGGGGCATTGGCGCGATACCGTTGCGCCCGATTGTCGCGACCGCGCCAGCCCCCGCATACTGAGGACCGGTATCCCTTGAAGATCGTGCGCCGCATCGGTGTCCCTCCCCGCGCTCGCGGCAGCCTCTCAGGGCAGAACTGCCCCGACCTGTTCGAGTTGAGCGACGGGAACTTCGCCGTGATCGGGACGGATGCCACCGCGGCACTCGACGGCGAACTGCCCGCCGACGCCTCGCGCGGGGACTACGAACGCATCGTGATCGTCTCCCGCGAGACCCTCATCCGTGCGAAGGCCGACATCCCCGACGCATGACCGTGCGGCTGTGGCCCGGCACCGCGACGGTGCCGGGCCACAGCGGTGTCAGGCCACAGCGGTGTCAGGCCACAGCGGTGTCAGGCCGCGGCCGGGACGGGGTGCGGCGGAACCGGCCCCACGTAACGCGCCGCCGGGCGGATGATTTTGGAGTCCGCCGACTGTTCCAGGATGTTCGCGCTCCAGCCGACCACGCGCGCCGCGCAGAACGTCGGTGTGAACATCTCGCGCGGCAGGCCGCACAGCTCCATGACCACGCCGGCGTAGAACTCGACATTGGTGTGCAGCTCGCGGCCCGGCTTGAGCTCCGCCAGGATCGCCTCCACCCGTGCCTCCACCTGCACCGCGAAGTCCACCAGCGGTCCGCCGAACTGCTGGGCGATGCCGCGCAGCATCCGCGAACGCGGGTCCTCCGTACGGTAGACGGGGTGGCCGAATCCCATGATGCGGTCGCCGGCGAGGACGCGTTCACGGATCCAGGGGTCGATGCGCTCCGGGGTCGCGATGGCGTCGAGCGTGTCCAGGGCCCGGCTGGGGGCGCCGCCGTGCAGGGGGCCCGAGAGGGCGCCCACCGCGCCGACCAGGCAGGCCGCCACATCGGCTCCGGTGGAGGCGATCACGCGGGACGTGAAGGTGGACGCGTTGAAGCCGTGGTCGATGGTGGAGATCAGGTACTGCTCGACTGCGCGCGCCCGCACCGGGTCCGGCTCCGAACCGGTCAGCATGTAGAGGTAGTTGGCCGCGTGGGGCAGGTCGGCGCGCGGCGCTACGGGGGCGAGACCCTGGCCGATGCGGTGCAGCGCCGTCAGGAGCGTGGGGACGACCGCGCAGGCCGCGAGGGCGTCGTCGGCGCGCTGACCGGGAGTGATGTCGTACACCGGACGGAAGCCGGCGGACGCCCCGAACAGGGAGAGCGCGGTGCGCAGACCGGCGAGGGGGCCCGATCCCGCACGGGCGATCGCCGGGAGCGCCTCACGGACCTCATCAGGCAGTGTCCGCAGCGCGGCGGTCCGTGCGGTGAACGCCTCGCGCTCGGCGAGGGAGGGGAGTTCGCCCTGGACCATCAGGTACCAGACGTCCTCGAAACTCCGGGTCCTGGCGAGTTCGACGGCGGAGTACTGGCGGTAGTGGTAGAAGCCCTCCGCGCCCCGTACATCGCCGAGTGCGGTCTCGGTGACGACTACGCCCGCGAGTCCACGCGGCGCCGGGGCCTGGGCCGGTGCTGTGGTGATCGACATCTGTTCCTCCCTGTTTCTTGATTCGACCATCCATGCTTGACTTAATACTTGTCAATATTGATTCAATCAATATGAGTACGGTGAGTATCGTGACGGATCATGGGTCGGAAGAACGAGTGGAAGATCGGCGGCTGACCACCAGGGAGGCAGCGGAGCGCCTCGGGGTGAAGCCTGAGACCGTGTACGCGTATGTGAGCCGCGGCCAGCTCTCCAGCCGTCGCGGGCCCGGCAGCCGGGGCAGCACGTTCGACGCCAAGGAGGTCGACGCCCTGGTGCGGCGCGGGCGGCGGGAGTCCTCGACAGGAGGCAGCGAGCTGTCGGTACGGACCCGGATCACGTTCATCGACAAGGACCACTACTACTTCCGCGGAGTGGACGCGGTAGAACTGGCGCGCACGTACTCCTACGAGGAAGTCGCCGAGTGGCTGTGGACCGGAGTGCTGCGGCCCGGCATCCGGTTCACCGCTCCCCCGGAAGCAGCCGAGGCGGCCCGCCGGGCCGTCGACGCACTGCCCCCGCACAGCGGCCCGACGGACCGGCTCCGGGTGGCGGCCGTCGCCGCCTCGGCCGCCGATCCGCTGCGGTTCGACCTGTCGGAGAGAGCCGTGCTCGCCACCGCGCGCACCCTCATCCCGACCCTGGTGACCGCGCTCCCCCTGCTCGGCACCGCGCACCACGGCGATGGACCGCTGGCCGCCAGAATCTGGCCCCGGCTGACCGTACAGCCTCCTGACGAGACGTCACTGCAGGTCCTGGACCTGGCACTTGCGCTGCTCATCGACCACGATCTCGCCGCGTCCACCCTCGCGGTACGGGTTGCGGCCTCGGCCCGAGCCCATCCGTACGCCGCGGTGTCGGCAGGTTTCGGCGTGCTCGAAGGCCCGCTGCACGGTGCGGCCAGCGGCCTCGCCCACCGGATGCTCGCCGAGGTCCTGCAGCGCGGCAGCGCGGCCCCCGTGGTCGCCGACCATCTGCGCACCGGCCGCCGCGTCCCCGGTCTCGGACACCGGATCTATCCGGGCGAAGATCCGCGCGCCCAGGCCCTGTTCGCCGCACTCGAAGAGATGGAACAGGCGGCCCCGGCGCTGGCCGCGGCGCGCGACGTGGTCGCCACGACAGCCCGCCACACCGAGCTGTACGCCAATGTCGATCTGGCCCTGGCCGTACTGACCGTGAGCTCGGGCATGCCCGCCGAGGCAGGCGAGACGATGTTCGCCGTGGCCCGCACGGCGGGCTGGATCGCGCACACACTGGAGGAGTACGGAGAGCGGCCGCTGCGGATGCGGCCCAGTGGTCAGTACACCGGACCGCGTCCGCCCCAGCCGCTCCCCTGATCAGGTCCGCAGCCAGACCGCGGTGTCCTGCGGAAGGTGTCCCGCCCCGTCCAGCGGGCCGCTGCTGAGCAGGACGGTGCGGTGGCCGGGGAGTTCGGCGGACTCCCCCGCGAGATTGACGACGCAGACCAGGCCGCCAGGCCGGCTGAACGCGAGGACACCGGGAGCCGCCGGCAGCCAGCGCATCGGCCCGTCCCCGAACCCCGCACCGCCGCGGCGCAGTTGCAGCGCCGTCCGGTACAGGTTCAGCATCGACGTCGGGTCCGCCGCCTGCAGTTCGGCGGCGTACCCGGCCCAGCCCTCCGGCTGCGGAAGCCAGGGCTCCGCAGCCGGCGGCCGGGCGGTCCAGGGCAACGGCACCCGGCACCCGTCACGCCCCGGATCGCTCCCCCCGGACCGGAAGTGCATCGGGTCCTCGATGCGGTCCAGTGGGATCTCCGCCTCCGGAAGGCCGAGTTCCTCGCCCTGGTAGAGATAGACCGAGCCGGGCAGCGCAAGGGAGAGCAGGGCCGCAGCACGCGCCCGGCGGGTGCCGAGCGCCAGGTCGGTGGGGGTCCCGTAGGTCTTGACCGCGAAGTCGAAGCCGCTCTCCTCGCGCCCGTACCGCGTCACCGTCCGGGTGACGTCGTGGTTGGCGAGCACCCAGGTGGCAGGCGCACCGACCGGAGCGTGTTCCTCCAGCGTCTCCTCGATGGTCCTGCGCAGCAGTCCCGCGTCCCAGGGGCAGGTCAGAAAGTTGAGGTTGAAGGCGGTGTGCAGTTCGTCGGGGCGCAGATAGCGGGCGAAGCGCTCGGAATCCGGCAGCCAGACCTCGCCGACGAAGACGCCGCCGTACTCGTCGGCGACCCTGCGCCAGGACCGGTAGATGTCGTGGAGTTCGTCCTGGTCGATGTACGGATGGGGGTCGCGCCCCTCGACGAAGTCGGGCAGCCCGTCCGCCTTGGCGAGCAGCGCCGCGGAGTCGATCCGTACACCTGCCACCCCTCGCTCGAACCAGAAGCGCAGCACGTCCTCGTGCTCGCGGCGGACCTCCGGATGCGACCAGTTGAGGTCGGGCTGTTCGGGGGCGAAGAGGTGGAGGTACCACTCGCCGTCCGCCACCCGCGTCCAGGTCTCGCCGGCGAACTGCGACGGCCAGTCGTTGGGCGGGAGTTCGCCGTTCTCCCCGCGGCCCGGACGGAAGTGGAAGAGCTCGCGCTCGGGGCTGCCGGGCCCTGCCTCCAGCGCCTCCTTGAACCAGACGTGCTGGTCGGAGACGTGGTTGGGCACGATGTCGACGATGGTACGGATGCCCAGCTCACCGGCTTCGGCGATCAGCTTCTCGGCCTCGCCGAGGGTACCGAAGGCGGGGTCGATGGTGCGGTAGTCGGCGACGTCGTACCCCCCGTCGGCGAGCGGTGAGAGGTACCAGGGGGTGAACCAGAGGGCGTCGACGCCGAGTTCGGCGAGGTACGGAAGTTTGGAGCGGACGCCCGCGAGATCACCGGTGCCGTCGCCGTCCGCGTCCGCGAAGCTGCGTACGTACACCTGATAGATGGCCGCCGAGCGCCACCAGTCGTCGGGAACGGATCCGGGGCCGGCAGGGAGAGGGGCTGCCACGTGAGGTCCTTTCGGGGAGGGGACGGTCAGCCCTTGAGGCTGCCTGCGGTCAGGCCGCTCATGATGTTGCGCTGGAAGATCAGGAAGATGATCAGAGTCGGGGCCGACGCCATCGCGAGCGCGGCGATCAGCCAGTTCTCCGGCACCCCCTGGGCCAGCGAGTAGATACCGACGTTGAGGTTCTGCTTGGCCGGGTCGGGGAGGGTGAGCAGCGGCCAGAGGAAGTCCTTCCAGACACCGACCACCGCGAAGATCGAGACGACGCCGAGGATCGGGCGGGAGATGGGCAGCACGACGGAGCGCAGGGTGCGCAGCGGGGAGGCGCCGTCGATGGACGCCGCATCGAGGAGTTCGCGCGGGATCGAGTCGAAGAATCGCTTCAGCAGGAAGATGTTGAAGGCGTTGGTGACGGACGGGAGCCAGATCACCCAGGGCGAGTTGATCAGATTGCGGTGGACGATCGGCACGTCGAGGACGGTGAGGTACTGCGGTACGACCAGGACCGTCGCCGGGATCATCAGCGTGGCCAGCATCATCCCGAGGATGACCTTGCCGAAGATCGGCCTGAGCTTGGAGAGCGAGTAGGCCGCCGCGACGTCGAAGACCAGCTGGAAGGCGAGGGCCCCGAAGGCGTAGTAGAGCGTGTTGAACAGGAGCTTGGACAGGTCCATCACGTTCCACGCGTCGCTGTAGTTCTTGGGGTGCGCGGAGTGGGGGAAGGCCGTGGGCGGTGACTGCGCGTACTCCTGGGCGGTCTTCAGTCCGCCGGTGACCATCCAGTACAGGGGGCCGAGGAAGATCAGGGTGAAGAGGAGGAGCACCACGACGAGTGCGCTCCAGTAGAGGAACTTGCCGCTGGGACGGCCCAGTTGGGCGGGCGATATGAGCGTGCGCTCTGCCATCGTCGTACTCCTGCTCTAGTCGTCGCTGTCGCGGCTGAGCCGGACGTACGCGGCCGAGAATCCGGCCAGCAGTACGAGCAGGACCAGGCCGAGCGCCGCCGCGCCGCCGTAGTTGTTGAAGTTGAAGGCGTACTGGTAGATGAGGTAGACGATGGTCGTCGTAGAGCCCTCCGGGCCGGCGCCGCCGGTCAGCAGGAACGGTTCGGCGAAGACCTGCATCGTCGCGATGATCTGCATCAGCAGCATCAGCGAGAGGATGAGACGGGTCTGAGGGATCGTCACGTGCCAGATCTTCCGGAAAATCCCGGCGCCGTCGAGCTCGGCGGCTTCGTACAGCTCGCCCGGTATGCCCTGGAGGGCGGCGAGATAGATGAGGGTGGCGCCCCCCATGTTCATCCAGGTGGCGGCGAGGACCACCGAGAGCATGGCGGTGCTGGTGGACTGGAGCCACTGCTGTTCGGGGAGGTGGAGGGCGTGCAGGATGCCGTTGAAGAGGCCGTACCCCGGGTCGTAGAAGTATTTGAAGAGAAGCACCGAGGCGACCGGCGGGAGCATCACGGGGAGATAGACCAGCAGTCGCAGATAGCTCTGGCCGTGCCGGAATTCATTGAGGACGATCGCGATGACGAACGGCACCACGAAGCCGAGCAGCAGGGCGAGGCCGGTGAAGAGGAGGGTGTTGCGCCAGGCCTGCCAGAACGCCGGGTCGTTGGCGATGTAGCGGAGATTGCGCAGGCCGACCCAGGTGGTCTTGCCGGCCTCGGTCTTCTGGAAGGCCAGCAGGACCTCGCGGACCATCGGGTACCAGGAGAAGAACGAGAAGCAGAGCACGGCGCCGATCAGGAAGCCGTGCGCCGAGATGTTGCGCCGCAGTGCGCGGGAGAAGGCCTCGCGCGGCGCGTGCGCGGGAACGGGGCGGTCGGGCCCTTCGGGCTTCGACGGGGTGCTGCTGGTGGAGAGGGTGGGGGCCGACATCGTCGCTCCTTGGTGCCGGGGTGCCGGGTGGGGAGCCGGGACGCTGAGGGTCCCGGCTCCCGTACGCCAGTTACTGGTTGGCCAGAATCTGGTTGACCTGCGTCTCGGCGGTGGAGAGCAACTTGCCCGCGTCCGCGTTCTTGTTGGTGAGGACGCCCGACATCACGTTGTCCAGGACCTTGTAGATCTCCTGGGCCTTGGGCGGCTCGGCCTTGCCGATGACCGGGTTGTCCAGGAAGGTACGGAAGTTATCGACCGGCATGGTCGCGTTGTCCGTCCGGGACTTGAGGTCGGTGGCCTTGGTGTCACCGGTCCAGAGGTTCGGCTGCGGCAGCCCCACGGGGAGCGCGTCGCTCTTGGAGCGCGCCCAGTCGAACTGACCCTTGCCGGGCGTGAGGAACTTGAAGTTCACCCAGGCGAGACCGGCCTTGATCTGGTCCGGGGTGCTGCCCTTCTTGAACATGTAGTCGTTGCCGCCGAAGAGCGTGGCCTTGCCGCCGGGGATCGGTCCCATGCCGAAGTTCTCGTACTTGGCGCCGAGTTGCTGGACCATGTACGTGATGTCGTCGGGGGCGGCGAGGAACATGCCGAGCTTGTCGGTGCTGATCTGCTTCTGCAGATCGCCCCACTTCAGCAGCTGGGTCTTGCCCATGCTCGAGTCGTCCCAGCGCATGGCCTTCAGATTGCCGACGATCTGCTTGCCCATGTCGTTGTTGAACGCGGCCTTCTTGCCGTCGGCGCTGACGATGTCGCCGCCGAGGCCGTACATGGTGGCGGTGAAGTGCCAGCCGCCGGTGTTGCCGGCGCTGTACTCGCCGTAGCCGGATACGCCGTTGCCGAGCTTGGCGATGGCCTTGGACGCGGCCCGCACCTCGTCCCAGGTGGTCGGCGGCTTGTTGGGATCGAGGCCGGCCTGCTGGAAGAGCTTGCGGTTGATGAGCAGGCCCATGGTGTAGTTGCTGGTGGGCAGCCCGTAGAGCTTGCCGTCCTTCTTGAGGACGTTCAGCACGTTGGTGTCGATGGAGGCTAGGGCCGGGACGGTCTTCGCGGTGACGTACGGGGTGATGTCCGCGGCGCCGTCGCTGTCCAGGACCTGCTGCAGGTCGGTGAAGTAGGTGTAGAAGACGTCCGGCTGCGACTTGCCCTTGAGGGCGGCGGTGAAGCGGGTCGGCTCCTCGCACTGGCCGGTCGTCGACTTACCGTTGATCGTGACGTTCGGGTACTTCTGGTTGAACGTCTTGACGTCCTCCTTCCACTGCCGCAGCTCGGCGGCCTTCGCGGCAGGAGGCATGCAGTCCATGGTCAGCGTGACCTTGGCCTTCGGGTCGAGCGGTGCGGTCGGGTCGGAACTGCCGCCACCTGATCCCTTGCTCCCGCTGTCGCTGCTGCTGGTGCCGCAGGCTGCGAGGGCGGTCAGAGCAAGCGCGGAGACGAGGGCGGCCGCGGCAGTGCGGCGGTGTGCTGGGCGGAACCAGGTGCTTCTCATCGGTGGTCCCCTTGAGGGCATGAGCGCGGGAAGCCCACAGCTGCTCGCTGTGCGGCGGCGCCACTCAACCACCGACATCACATGACCGCAAGATGTCGCGCAGATTCCGCAAATAGTTGACAGTTAGTGGGCTGTGCCGCGCGGCGCTTGCGCGGTCGAGCCGCGCACCACCAGTTCGGGCTCGAAGAGCAGCTCGTCGGAGGGGACCGCACGGCCCCCGATCTGCACGGACAGCAGTTCCACCGCGGCCCGGCCCATGGCCTCGATGGGCTGGCGGACGGTGGTCAGCGGGGGCTCGGTGCAGTTCATGAAAGCCGAGTCGTCGTAACCGACGACCGACACGTCACGCGGTACGGACAGACCCCGGCGGCGCGCCGCCCTGACCGCGCCGAGGGCGAGCGGGTCGCTCGCACAGATGAACCCCGTGACGCCTTGATCGAGCAGCCGGGTGGCGGCGGCCTGACCGCCTTCGAGCGAGAACATCGCCCGCACGATCCGCTCGTCCGGCAGTTCGCCGCCCAGCTCCTCGGCGATCTTCCTGGCAGCCGCGAGCTTGCGCTGCGAGGGCATGTGGTCGGTGGGGCCGAGGACGAGCCCGATGCGCTCGTGACCCAGCGAGGCAAGATGGCGCCAGGCCTGGTCGACGGCGACGGCGTCGTCGCACGAGACTGCGGGGAAGCCGAGGTGCTCGATGGCCGCATTGATGAGCACGACAGGGATCTTGCGGTCGGCGAGCACCTTGTAGTGGTCGTGCGGGGCGTCCGCCTGCGCGTAGAGCCCGCCGGCGAAGACCACGCCGGAAACCTGCTGTTCGAGGAGGAGTTCGACGTAGTCTGCCTCCGAGACCCCGCCCTTGGTCTGGGTGCAGAGCACAGGGGTCAGCCCCTGCTGGGCGAGGGCACCGCCGACGACCTCGGCGAAGGCCGGGAAGATGGGGTTCTGCAGCTCGGGGAGGACCAGGCCGACCAGCCGGGCACGCTCGCCGCGCAGCTGGGTGGGGCGCTCGTAACCGAGCACGTCCAGGGCCGACAGCACGGCCTGTCGGGTGGCGTCGGAGACCCCGGGTTTATTGTTGAGCACCCGGCTTACGGTCGCCTCGCTGACTCCAACTTTCCGTGCCACCTGCGCAAGTCGTCGCGTCATGCACGCAAGATTAGCGCAAGCCGTGCAAGTTATTTGCGTGACCCGGGAAATTTCCGGATGCGGCACCCCGCCCTTTACCGTCTTTACACATGAGCACCCGGCAGCCCAGACGGATCCGTATAGGTCTGCCCCAGCGTGTCTTCTCCCAGGTGCTGCTGATGCAGCTGGCCATCGCGGCCGGCGTCGCCGTACTGGCCACCGGCCTCTTCCTGCGCCCGCTCAGCGACCAGCTCGACGACCAGGCGATGCTGCGGGCGCTCGCCATCGCCAAGACCACGGCCTCACCGGAACTGGCCGAGGAAGTGCTCACCTCGAAACCGACGGTCGGCGGTCCCGTACAGAAGGCGGCCGAGCGGATACGGCATGCCACCAAGGCCGAGTACATCGTGGTGATGGATACCCGGGGGGTGCGCTGGTCGCACACCACGCCGAGCGAGATCGGCCGCGTTGTCTCCACCAGCGCTGCGAAGCCCCTGGCCGGCGACGACGTCATGGAGATCGACAAGGGGACGCTCGGCCGCTCCGCCCGCGGCAAAGTGCCCCTGAGGACCGCGGACGGCACGATCGTCGGCGCGGTCTCGGTCGGCATCGAGTACAACAGCGTGCGCGCACAGCTCGTCTCGGCCATCCCCGGTCTGCTCGCCTACGCGGGCGGTGCCCTCGCCGTCGGCGCGCTCGCCGCGTACCTGATCTCCCGCCGTCTCCAGCGCCAGACCCACGACCTGGCCTTCTCCGACATCTCCGCGCTGCTCGCCGAGCGCGAGGCGATGCTGCACGGCATCCGCGAGGGCGTCGTCGCCCTCGACGCGGGAGGCAGGATCCGGCTGATGAACGACGAAGCGCAGCGGCTCCTGGGACTCGGCCCCGAGGCCACCGGGCTCCCTCTCGACGAGGCGCTCGGCGAGGGCCGTACCGCCGACGTGCTGGCGGGCCGCGTGACCGGCGACGACCTGCTGACCGTACGGGGCCAGCGCGTCCTGATCACCAACCGGATGCCCACCGACGACGGAGGCGCCGTGGCGACGCTGCGCGACCGCACCGAGCTGGAGCAGCTTGGCCGTGAGCTCGACTCGACCCGCGGGCTGATCGACGCCCTGCGTGCCCAGGACCACGAGCACGCCAACCGTCTGCACACCCTGCTCGGCCTCCTCGAACTGGAGATGCACGAGGAGGCCGCGGAGTTCGTCACCGAGGTGGTCGGTGTGCACCGGGCCACCGCCGAGCAGGTCACCGAGAAGATCCACGACCCGCTGCTCGCCGCCCTGCTGGTCGGCAAGGCCACCGTCGCCGCCGAGCGCGGGGTCTCGCTGCGCATCACGGCCGGTTCGCTGCTGCCCGACCGGCTGGTCGATCCGCGCGGTCTGGTGACGATCCTGGGCAACCTGGTGGACAACGCCCTGGACGCGGCGTCCGGCTCACCGTCCGCACAGGTCGAGGTCGCCCTGCACACGGAGGGCCGTACGGCCGTTGTCCGGGTCAGCGACAGCGGACCCGGAATCCCCGAGGAGGAGCGTGAGGTGATCTTCACCGAGGGGTGGACGACCAAGAAGCTCCCGGCACACGGAAAGCGCGGCCTCGGGCTCGCGATGGTGCGCCGCTTCGCCGAGCGGCAGGGCGGCAGCGCGCGGGCCGGGGAGAGTGCGGACGGCGGGGCCGTGTTCAGCGTCGTACTCCCCGAGGCTCTGACCGAACCCGACCTCGCCCCGGCAGGAGAGCCGCGATGATCGACGTACTGGTGGTGGACGACGACGTCCGGGTCGCGCAGATCAATGCGGCCTATGTGGCCAAGGTGGCGGGCTTCCGGGTGAGCGCGACGGCGCACTCCGCGGCCCAGGCGCTGGCCAGTGTCGCCGCGCACCCGGTGGATCTGGTGCTGCTCGACCACTACCTGCCGGACGAGAACGGTCTCGCGGTCGTACGGGAGCTGCGCAGCCGGGGACTGCACCTCGACGTGATCATGGTGACGGCGGCCCGCGACATCGCGACCGTACAGGCGGCGCAGCGTCACGGCGCGCTCCAGTACCTGGTCAAGCCCTTCAACTTCGCCGGTCTTCGCACCAAATTGGAGGCCTACGCAGCGCTTCGCCGCACCCTGGACGGGGGCGGCGAAGCGGAGCAGGCGGAGGTGGACCGTATCTTCGGGGCGCTCTCGGCTGCGAGCTCGTCCGAGCTCCCCAAGGGGCACTCGCCCACCACCGCCGAACTGGTGCGCCAAGTGCTGCTCGGCGCCGAACGGCCTCTCTCCGCACAGGAGATCGCCGAGAGGTCCGGGGTCAGCAGGCAGACCGCCCAGCGCTATCTGAAGCTGCTGGAGCGCACGGGCCGGGTGCGGCTCAGTCTCAAGTACGGGGAGACCGGCCGCCCCGAGCACCGCTACGCCTGGGTCGCGAGCCTCTAGCAGACAGGTCAGCCCGCGTTCTTGGCGAACTCGGTGGTGTAGGTCTTCGCCAGGTCGATCTTCGCGTTCTTGATGTTCGGGTTGAACGCCTTCAGGACGCGCTCGACGGTCTCGGGGCCGTTCGCCGGCATCACACCGTCCGTGGTGAACATCGGCAGCGTGCTCTTGATCGCCTCGGTGTAGAGCTTCTGGTTGCCCGCGGCGTAGTCCGCGGGCATCTTGGCGGCGATCTCCTCGGGAGAGTGCGTCGACATCCACTTGAGCGTCTTGACGAATGCGTTGACCATCTTCTGGACGGTCTCCTTGTGACCGTCAACCCAGGAACTCTGCATGTAGAGGCTGGAGGACGGGTACGGGCCGCCGAACGCCTCCTGCGAGCCCGCGGGGGTGCGCATGTCGACCAGGATGTGGCCGAGCTTCTTGTCCAGCACCTGCGCGACGGTCGGGTCGGTCGTCATGCCGGCCTGGATCGAACCCTTCTGCAGCGCGGCGATGAAGGTGGGGCCCGCGCCGACGGCGACCCGGGTGAAGTCGCTGGACTTCACACCGTTCTTGACGCCGAGGTACTGGCTCAGGAAGTCGGTGGAGGAGCCGATTCCGGTGATGCCGACGTGCTTGCCCTTGAAGTCCTTGGGGGAGGTGATGTCCTTGGCCTTGTTCGAGACGATCTCGACCTCGCCGGGAGCGTGCGAGAACTGCACCACCGATGTGACGGCCTTGCCCTTGGTCTGCAGGTCGAGCGTGTGGTCGTAGAAACCGACCGCACCCTGCACCTGACCCGAGACGAGCGCCGTCTCGGCCTGGACACCGGCGGGCTCCGTCAGCAGTTCGACGTTGATGCCCTCTTCCTTGAAAAAGCCCAGCTGCTGCGTGAGCATCGCGGGCATGTAGATGACCTTGTCCAGGCCGCCCACCATGATCTTGACCGACTCGCCCTTGACCTTGCCCGCGGGCTGGCCGGCGCTCGACGTCGTGGATGCGTCGTTGGCGCAGGCGGTCAGCGAGGAGAGGGCGAGCACGCCCGCGACGGCCAGTGCCGGGATCTTGACGGAATTGCGCATGATTCACACGTCCTTGTGAGTACCAGGGGAGAAAAGCGGTGCTGGGGAGGGTGTGGTGGCGGAGCGGGTCAGCGGTCGGCGCCGTGACCGGTCGGCTTCCACTTGAAGAGGCGGCGCTCCACGAGGGTCAGCAGTCCCTCGGCGACCAGGGCGACCACGGCGAGGATGGCCATCGCCGCATAGACACCCGCCGGGTTGAAGTTGCCCTGGGCCGCGGCGACGAGGAGGCCGACGCCCTTGGAGGCGCCGATGTACTCGCCGACGATGGCGCCGATCAGGGCGAATCCGAAGCTGATGTGCAGGCTGGTGAAGATCCAGGTGGTGGCGGAGGGGACGACGACCTGAAGCGTCACCTTGCGGTTGCTCGCACCGAGGATGCGGGCGTTGTCGACCAGATTGCGGTCGACCTCCCGGGCGCCCTGGAAGGCGTTGAAGAAGACAGGGAAGAAGACCAGCACGATCGCAGAGGCGATCTTCGATTCCGGGCCGAGGCCGAACCAGATGACGAAGATCGGCGCCAGGGCGATCCTGGGGATGGCGTTGAGGACCTTGACGTACGGGCCGAGGACGTCGGCGAGGAAAGCGATCCGGCCGAGGACGATCCCGAGGACCACACCGGCGATGACGCCGATGATCCAGCCCATGAAGGCCTCGTACAGCGTGATGGCGATCTGCTCGCCGAGGGAGCCCTGAGCGGTGCCGTGCAGGACCCAGGTGCTGATCTGGTCCCAGACCTTCGAGGGCATCGAGAAGTTGAACGGGTCGATGACCTTGGTGCGGGCGAGCACCTCCCACAGGCCGAGCAGTACGACCAGAAGCAGCAGCCGGCTGCCCAGGACCAGGCCCTTGCGGCGGCGTGCGGCCCTGGCACGGGAGTTCTTGCGCCCTTCGGCGCTCGTCGCGGCCGCGGGTGCGATGCCGGTTTTGGTCTCAGGCTGCGTGGTCGACATCGGCCGCACCCCTTTCGCGGGTGATACGGACCTCTTCGCCGAGCGAGGACCAGATCTCGCGGTAGATCTCGATGAACCGCGGCTCCAGCCGCACCTCCTCGACCTTCCGCGGGCGGGGCAGATCGATGGTGAAGATCTCCTTGACCGTGGCGGGTCCTGCCGTCATGACCACCACGCGGTCGGCGAGGGCGATGGACTCCTCCAGGTCGTGGGTGACGAAGACGACCGACGATCCCGTACCGGCCCACAGCTCCAGGAGCTCGTCCGACATCAGCGCGCGGGTCTGCACATCGAGGGCGGAGAACGGCTCGTCCATGAGCAGGATCTCCGGGTCGTTCACAAAGGTCTGGGCGAGTGCGACACGCTTGCGCTGGCCGCCGGAGAGCTGGTGAGGGTAGCGGTCCTCGAAGGCCGAGAGGCCTACGCGGGCCAGCCAGTCGCGGGCCCGCTCCTTCGCCTCGGCCTTGGGCACACCGCGGAAGCGGGGGCCGGCCATCACATTGGACAGGACTGTGCGCCAGGGGAAGGTGGCGTCCTGCTGGAAGACGAAGCCGACCTTGTCGCCGATGCCTGACACCGGCTCGCCGGAGACCAGCGCCTCGCCCCCGGTAGGCTCCTCAAGGCCGCTGATCAGGGTCAGCGTGGTCGATTTGCCGCAGCCCGTGGGACCGACGACGGCGATGAACTCGCCGCGGGCCACGGTCAGGTCCAGATCCCGGACGGCGGTGTGCAGCGCCCCGGAGGGCGTACGGAACGCCTTGCTGGCGCCCCGCAGCTCGATGGCGGGGCTCGTGTCTGTGCTCATGGAGCGGGACCGTAGGTGTGGCACGCACCACGGCGTCAGTCTTGTGGGCGCAAGACCGTCTTCTGCTCGCAAGACACTGTTGTGCTCGTTTTGCTCGCGCTACAACTACGTGGTTGAAACAAACGGTTAACACAGGGAGGTCGGATGATCGACGTGCTGGTGGTCGACGACGACTTCCGTGTTGCTGAGATCAACGCTGCGTACGTGGGAAAGGTTCCCGGCTTCCGCGTCGCCGCCCGCGCGCACAGCGCCGCCCAGGCGATGGCCACGCTGGAGCGCGAGCACATCGATCTGGTGTTGCTCGACCACTACTTGCCGGACGAGACCGGCCTCTCGCTGGTCCGGCGGATGCGGCAGCTGGGCCACCACACCGATGTGATCATGGTGACCGCGGCCAGTGACGTGGAGACCGTGCAGGCCGCCATGCGCCATGGTGCCCTGCACTATCTGATCAAGCCGTTCACCTTCGCCGGACTCCGCTCCAGGCTGGACAGTTACGCCGCGCTGCGCCGCACCGTGGACCGCGTCGGCGGCAGCGGCGAGGCCGCGGTCCAGGAGCAGGTGGACCGGATCTTCAGCGCCCTGCGCACGGCGGGGCCCACCGCGTCGACGGGGCTGCCCGCAGGTCATTCCGTACCGACGTCCGAGCTGATCCGCGAAGTGCTCACCGGGGCGCCGCAGCCGCTGTCGGCCCATGAGGTGGCCGCCAGGACGGGGCTGAGCCGGTCCACCGCCCAGCGGTATCTGCGCCAGCTGGAGCAGACCGGGCGGCTCCGGCTCAGCCTCAGGTACGGGGACACGGGCCGGCCGGAGCACCGCTATGTCTGGGCCGTGCCGGGGTCAGACGGCCCCGGCTCCGGTCAGTGACCGTACTTCCGTCTCCGCGTGCCTGGCCGCGTCCGCGGGCTCGGCCGAGGTGACCGTACCGAGCCAGCCCGCGAGGAAGCCCAGCGGGATGGAGACCAGACCGGGGTTCTGCAGCGGGAAGAACTGGAAGTCCATGCCGGGGAAGAGGGATTCGGGGCTGCCCGAGACGACGGGAGACAGCAGCACCAGGACGATCGCGGGGACCAGCCCTCCGTAGACCGACCAGACCGCCCCGCGGGTGGTGAAGTTCCGCCAGAACAGCGAGTAGAGCAGCACGGGCAGATTTGCGGATGCGGCGACCGCGAAGGCGAGGCCGACCAGGAAGGCCACGTTCATGTCCTTCGCGAGGAGCCCCAGGGCGATGGCGACCGCCCCGATGCCGGCCGCGGCGACCCGTGCCACGGCGACTTCGCTGTGCTGCTTGGCGTGACGGCGCTTGAGCGAGGCGTACAGATCGTGGGCCACGGAGGCGGACGAGGCGAGCGTGATGCCTGCGACGACCGCGAGGATCGTCGCGAAGGCAATCGCCGCCACCACGGCGAACAGAACCGTTCCGCCTGTGGATCCTGCGCCCCCGCCGAGATCCATGGCGAGCAGCGGAACCGCCGTGTTCCCCGCGGCATTCGACTTCCGTACGGCGTCGGAGCCGACCAGGGCGGCAGCGCCGAAGCCGAGCACGATCGTCATCAGGTAGAAGGCGCCGATGAGGCCGATGGACCAGACGACGGAGCGGCGGGCGGCGCGCGCGGTCGGCACGGTGTAGAAGCGGGACAGGATGTGCGGCAGTCCCGCCGTGCCGAGGACCAGCGCGAGGCCGAGGCTGATGAAGTCGAAGCGCGCGGTCCAGTCCCCGCCGTACTTGAGGCCGGGCGAAAGGAACTTCACGCCGTGACCGCTGCGGTCCGCCGCGGTGTTGAGCAGGAGGTTGAAGTTCCCGTGGAAGCGGACCAGCACGAGCACGGTGAGCGTGATCGCACCCGCCATCAGCAGGACGGCCTTGACGATCTGGATCCAGGTGGTGGCCCGCATCCCTCCCAGCGTCACATAGACGACCATGAGCGCGCCGACGCCGATCACCGCGAACACCTGTGACGCGCCGCTGTTCCCACCGAGGAGGAGCGAGACCAGGCTGCCCGCACCGACCATCTGCGCCACCAGATAGAGAACGGACACGGTGACGGAGGAAGTTCCCGCCGCGATGCGTACGGGGCGTTCACTCATCCGGGCCGCGACCACGTCGGCGAGGGTGAACCGGCCGCAGTTGCGCACCAGTTCGGCCACGAGGAGCAGCACGACCAGCCAGGCGACCAGGAAGCCGACGGAGTAGAGCATGCCGTCGTAGCCGAAGAGGGCGATCAGGCCGGAGATGCCGAGGAAGGAGGCGGCCGACATGTAGTCGCCCGCGATGGCGAAACCGTTCTCCATGGGGGAGAAGAGCCGTCCGCCCGCGTAGAACTCCTCGGCGGAGCCGTGCCGGTTGCGGCTCACCCAGGTGGTGATGGCGAGCGTCACCGCGATGAATGCGCTGAAGAGCAGCAGCGCCAGAGTCTGGTGGTCGCTGCTCACCTGGTGATCCCCCGCGTCAATTCCTGTGTGTCCCAGCGGAGATCGAGCGCGGCCCGGTCCCTGCGCAGTCGCGCATGACGTGCGTAGGCCCAGGTCAGCAGGAAGGTGGTGAGGAACTGACCGAGCCCCGCGACCATCGCGACATTCACCGCCCCGGCCACCGGGCGGGCCATGAAGCCCGGAGCCGTCGTGGCGGTGACGACATACGCCACGTACCAGGCGAGGAAGGCCAGGGCCGCGGGGACGACGAACCTCCGGTAGCGGCTGCGCACTTCCTGGAAGGCGGCGCTGGCCTGCACCTCGAGATAGATGTCGGCCGCGCTGCGGCCCGGCTCGGGCGATTTCTGCGCCGGTACGGCCGCGGGAACGCCGCTGCCGGCCTCGTTCAACTCCCCCCAGCCGGAAGCCAACGCGTCGTACCAGGGGTCGTCGAGCCGCACCTCAGCGGACTCGCGCCCTTCGTCCTTCTCCACCGAACGTCCTCTCCCTGTACGCGGACCGCTACGGCCGCGTGCCCAAGGATGGGTACATCGGGAAGATCCCGGGCCCTTCTGGGCCCCTCTTCACCCCATTAGGTGACTAGGTGAGGGATGTACCAGGTGGCCGCGCAAGGCCCTGTTGGTAGGCGTATCGCACGGCCTGGGCACGATCGCGCACTCCGGTCTTGGCGAAAAGGTTGTTGATGTGCGTCTTCACCGTCGCCGTGGAAATCTGCAGCGAACGGGAGATCTCCTGGTTGGATAGCCCTTCGGCGATCAGCACCAGGGTCTCGGCCTCGCGTGCGGTGAGCCCGTCGGGCAGCTCCGCCGCGGCCGCGGCGGGCGTCGGCGCACCTGTGACCCGCTCCACCAACAGCCTCTGCACACTGGGCGACAGCCCTGCCTGTCCTGACATCACGTCCTGGACGGCCCGTACGATCTCGTCGCCCCCGGCGTCCTTGGTCAGATAGCCCCGGGCCCCCGCTCTCAGCGCGGGAAAGATCGAATCGTCGTCCGCGTACGTCGTCAGCACCACGACCTGCGTGGACGGGTACAGGTCGCGGATCCGACGCGTCGCCTCCACCCCGTCGCAGCGCGGCATCCGCAGGTCCATCAGCACGACATCGGGGGCGAGTTCGGCGACGAGGGCCACCGCCTCCTCGCCGTCCTTCGCCGCGCCCACGACCTCGATGCCGGGCAGCAGCCCGAGCAGCATCACAATGCCTTCGCGCACCACGGACTGGTCGTCGGCCACCACCACTCGCGCCGTCATGCCGGCACCCTCAGTCGCACCATGAAGCCCTCCTCGTCCGGTCCGGCCTCAAGAGTCCCGCCGAGCAGCTCGGCGCGCTCCCGCATCCCCAACAGACCGTAACCGGAGCCACTGACAGTGAGCTCCCCGTCGGGCTTGCGACCACCCGAGTCCCGTATTTCCAGGGCGATTTCGCCCGGTTCGTACGCCAGCCGCACCCGCACCCGCGCCCCCGGCGCGTGCTTCCGTACGTTGGTCATCGCCTCCTGCGCCACCCTCCGCACCGCCTGTGATGCCTCGGCCGGCAGCGGCCGCCGCTCCCCCGTCACGGCGAGCTCCGCGGCACCCACCACCTCCTGCAGGAACTCCTCCACGGGCGTCATCTCCCCCCGCAGCGCGGAGAGCGCCTGCCGGGTCTCCGCGAGCCCCTCACGGGCCATCCCGCGGGCCGCGACCACCCGTTCCAGGACCTGGTCGCGGAAACCCCCGGACGGCTCCCGCTCGATCAGCAGCCGGGCCGCCTCCAGATGCACCAGCTGGGCGGAGAGACTGTGCGCGAGGACGTCGTGGATCTCCCGGGCGATCCGCCCCCGCTCGGCCAGCGCCGCCGTCTCAGCCTCGGCGGCACGCGCCGCCCGCTCCTGGGCCAGCAGCCGCTGGGCGCTGCCCCGCGCCTCCGCGTCCAGCCTCAGGACGTAACCACCGAGCCCGAGCCCCGCGGTGGTGACCGCGGTCCCCAGCCAGCCGTCCGTATTGACCAGGGCATAGGTCCCCAGGGCGAGTGCGGTGCAGGGCAGTGCGGCCATGAGCGGCAGCCGCTCCAGAGCAGTGACGGCGCAACCGCACCAGAGCACCACGGCCGGGGTGTGGAACCCGGACTGCTGTGCGGCCATCGCCGCGCCCATCAGCAGCACCATCAGACCGACCGAGGGCCACAGCCTGTTCTCCAGGCTGGTGCGGAAGAACGCCCAGGCGACAGCGGCGCACCCGGCCAGGCCCACCGCGGCCGCGGCCAGCCCCCAGGCCGGTGCGGTGGCCTGCGAGAAGGTGCTCCACAGCAGCAGTGTCAGCGTGAACAGCCGCACCGTACGGGCGAGCCAACGTCTGGCATGCGTCAGCCCCTCGCGGGAGAGCGCCTCCCGCGAGGGCCAGCTGGTCCAGGTACTGGTGGTCACACACGGTCCTTCCAGGCCGCCCTCACCGGGCCGGCGGCAGCGACACCGTACGGCGCCCGCATCCGCCCGGCCCGCCAGGTCAGCACTCCCGACCGTACGAGCAGGGAGGCGGCCAGCGCCATCAGCAGGGCCCCGCTGCCCAGCCGCACCCCGGCCAGAGCTCCGACGCCCATCATGCCCAGCCGCACCAGCATCCCCACCACCCACACGGCGGCAGTGGCCATGGTGCCCTTCGCCCAGACCGTGCCGTCGGTCTCGGCCCACACCTTGGTGGTCCAGGCCCAGCCCGCGCCCAGGGCCAGGCCGACCAGCAGCTCGGCGCCTATCAGCAGGACGGACCCGGTGCGGTGGTGCACATCGAGCAGTCCGTCCTGGCGCACCGCGCAGAACAGCAGCACGCCCGGCAGGACCCACCAGCGCCGGTCGTGGGCGATCTGCTGCGTCCTGAACTGCCGGACGAGCACCAGCACGACAACAGCGGCGATCACCACGACATCGGTGAGCGTGGACATCAGGGCCTCCGGGGGACGACGAAGTTCTATGCCTTCGAAGTTACGGAAATGCCCTGGTCAGCGGATCGGAGCAGGGGTGGACCGTGGGTGGAGCTTCACGCTCCACCCACGGGTGGAGAACCCTCAGGCGTCGATGCGCGAGCGGTCCAGGGTCGCCGCGGAGCTGGTGATGAACTCCTTGCGCGGCGCGACCTCGTTGCCCATCAGCAGATCGAAGACCTGCTCCGACGCCTCCAGGTCACCGATGTTGATCCGCCGCAGCGTCCTGAACCGCGGATCCATCGTGGTCTCCGCCAGCTGGTCGGCGTCCATCTCGCCCAGACCCTTGTACCGCTGGATGGCGTCCTTGTAGCGGATGTTCTTGCGCTGGTACTCCAGCATCGTCTGCCGCAGCTCGTTGTCCGAGTACGTGTAGACGTACTTGTCCTGCCCCTTCTTGGGCTGGACGAGCTCGATCCGGTGCAGCGGCGGCACGGCCGCGAAGACCCGCCCCGCCTCGACCATCGGCCGCATGTAGCGCTGGAAGAGCGTGAGCAGCAGGATCCGGATGTGCGCGCCGTCGACGTCCGCGTCGACAAGCAGCACGATCTTTCCGTAGCGCGCCGCGTCGATGTCGAAGGTCCGCCCGGACCCCGCTCCTATGACCTGGATGATCGCCCCGCACTCGGCGTTCTTGAGCATGTCCGACACGGAGGCCTTCTGTACGTTCAGGATCTTTCCCCGAATCGGCAGAAGAGCCTGGAACTCGGAGTTCCGGGCGAGCTTGGCCGTACCGAGCGCCGAGTCCCCCTCGACGATGAAGAGCTCGCTGCGCTCCACGTCGTCGCTGCGGCAGTCGGCGAGCTTGGCCGGCAGCGAGGAGGACTCCAGTGCGGTCTTCCGGCGCTGCGCGTCCTTGTGCTGGCGGGCGGCGATACGTGTACGGGCCGCGGCGACGGCCTTCTCCATGACCGCCCGCGCCTGCGCCTTGTCGTCGCGCTTGGTCGAGGTCAGGAAGGCCTTGAGCTCCTTGGCGACGACATTGGAGACGATCCGGTTGGCCGCCGAGGTGCCGAGGACCTCCTTGGTCTGGCCCTCGAACTGCGGCTCGGCGAGCCGTACGGTCACGACCGCGGTGAGCCCCTCCAGGGCGTCGTCCTTGACGACGTCGTCCTCGGCGACGCGCAGCAGCTTGGCCGAGCGCAGCACCTCATTGACGGTCTTGGTCAGAGAACGCTCGAAGCCGGACACATGGGTGCCGCCCTTGGGGGTGGCGATGATGTTGACGAAGGACTTGACCGTGGTGTCGTAGCCGGTGCCCCAGCGCAGGGCGATGTCCACGGCCAGCTCTCGGGTGACCTCGGTGGGGGTCATGTGACCGCGGTCGTCGAGGACAGGGACGGTCTCCTTGAAGGTGCCCATGCCGGTCAGCCGCTGAATGTCGCAGACCGCTTTGTCCTGCGCGAGGTACTCGCAGAACTCGCTGATGCCGCCGTCGAAGCGGAAGGTTTCCTCGGTCTTGCCCTCGCCCTCGATGCCCCGCTCGTCGCGTACGACGATGGTGAGCCCCGGCACCAGGAACGCCGTCTGGCGGGCGCGCTGGTACAGGTGCTCCAGGGAGAGCTTGGCGTCCTTGAGGAAGATCTGCCGGTCCGCCCAGTAGCGGACCCTCGTTCCGGTACGGCCCTTGGGCACCCTCTTGCCCTTGAGGAGTCCGCTGGCCGGGTCGAAGGGGCTGTCGGGGCCCGGTTCGGTGAACATGCCGGGCACGCCGCGCCGGAAGCTGATGGAGTGCGTCGTGTTCCTGTCGACCTCGACGTCGAGGCGGGCGGAGAGGGCGTTGACGACGGAGGCGCCCACGCCGTGCAGACCGCCGGAGGCCGCGTACGAGCCGCCGCCGAACTTTCCGCCGGCGTGCAGCTTGGTCATGACGACTTCGATGCCGGACAGCCCGGTCTTGGGCTCGATGTCGACCGGGATGCCCCGGCCGTTGTCCCGCACCTCGACGGAGCTGTCCTCGTGGAGGATGACCTCGATCAGGTCGCAGTGGCCACCGAGAGCCTCGTCGACGGAGTTGTCGATGATCTCCCAGAGGCAGTGCATCAGACCGCGGCTGTCGGTGGACCCGATGTACATGCCCGGCCGTTTACGGACCGCTTCGAGCCCTTCGAGGACGAGCAGGTGCCGCGCGGTGTAGTTGGAGCTGTCCCTTTGCACGGACGTATCGGCGGTCACGCAGTTCGCTCCTCGCTGAATTTACTTTGGGGCCCAGTGGGTACAGGCCGGGCGTCGCTCACCCGTCAGAGGGTACCGAGGCCTGGTAGAGCCGTTGTTACACCACCCTAGACAACGGCACAGGCCAATCCGTCATCGTACACACGTTCGATAGCTCGTTGGAGTGAAGCGCACATCACGTTCCCTTCGAGGCATGAACCATTTAGGCTCCGGGCACGTCCTCATCAACAACCGGCAACCCAGCCGGGAGGATCAACCCAAGACAATCAACGCGAAACCGTAAAGCCACCGCAATACGGCACCTTCGCCGCCAACCGGCAGCAGACAGCCACCTTGACAAAAAGTTTCAAGGAAAAGCCTCGAGCGGGAACGTTTTCGGCCTGGTTGGATGTTGACCCTGGTACGACAGCTCGTCGAGCTAGAGAAGAGGCGACGTGACTACTGTTCTGACCCCCGCGAGCCCCCTGACGGCCGCCGACCGATGCGACCGATGCGGCGCCCAGGCATATCTGCGCGTTGTCCTGGCCAGCGGCGGCGAACTGCTCTTCTGCGCCCACCACGGACGCAAGTTCGAGCCTGAGCTCAAGAAGATCGCCGCGGACATCCAGGATGAGACCGATCGGCTCACGACCGTACCGGCCACCTCAGCCGAAGAGGAACGCTGACACCTCGCACCCACGACGAGCCAGAGGCCGGTCCAGGACCGGTCGACGGGCGGCTCCCCCTGCATCGCAGGGGGAGCCGCCCGTTGTCGTATCCGGTCCCGAATGGCCGGAATCAGCCGTTCGACCCGGCCTCGGGGAAGAGCGCGGAGATCCGCGTGTAGACCCCGGGGTTCGACGCCTGCCCGCAGCCGACCCCCCAGGAGACCAGCCCGATGAGCCGCCCACGGGCCACGAGCGGGCCCCCGCTGTCGCCTTGGCAGGCATCGTGCCCGCCGCGCGGATCCCCGGCGCAGAGCATGCTGGCGGCCACGTACGTCCCGTCCTCGTTCCCCGGGTACGCCTTCTCGCACGCCGCATCGGGCAGCACCCGCACCCCGGTGGAGCGCAGCTCGCCCGGGTAGGCCCCATTGCCGGTCGTGTCGCCCCAGCCGTAGACGGTGGCGCCCGCGCCCGGCCGGTCCGCCATGTCGCCGGGCTTCGCCATCTGGAGCACGTACGACTCCGGGAGCGCGTGGGACAGGGTCAGCACGCCCAGGTCGTCGGCGTTGGTGCCAGGGTTGTAGTCCGGATCGGTCCAGGTGCCACTGACCCGGATCTCCTGACCGCCCGGGCCCCGCNNGCGGGGCCCCGAGCACCTCCCGGCTCAGACAGTGGGCTGCCGTGACCACCTTGTCCGGCTCCACGACCACTCCCCCGCAGAACTGACCCGCCCTGGCACCTCCGAACCGGTCACGGCTGGACACCGCCACGACCCAGGGGCTGTCGGAGACGTGCGCGGGCGACCCTCCGATGACCACACCGTCGGACACGGCGGGCACGGAGACCGCGGGAGGTGCCGCGGCAACCGCTCCGATCAGTACCAGCACCCCTGTCAGCGCTCGGGCGATAGGACGACGCATGACGGCTCCTGACTCTCCGGTGAACACGGTTCACCCAGAGTCGACCAGGACGCTGCCGCCCGCACCCGCTCATGCCGCAGGCCCGGGTCTCGTGAGAGAGCCCGGGCCTGCGGCGTACAACACTTCGTACGGCCTAGTCGAGGTAGTCGCGCAGAACCTGCGAGCGCGACGGGTGACGCAGCTTCGACATGGTCTTCGACTCGATCTGACGGATGCGCTCACGCGTCACGCCGTAGACCTTGCCGATCTCGTCGAGCGTCTTCGGCTGACCATCGGTGAGGCCGAAGCGCATGGAGACCACACCCGCCTCACGCTCGGACAGCGTGTCCAGGACCGAGTGCAGCTGCTCCTGCAGAAGCGTGAAGCTGACCGCGTCGGCCGGGACGACGGCCTCGGAGTCCTCGATGAGGTCACCGAACTCGCTGTCGCCGTCCTCACCCAGGGGGGTGTGGAGCGAGATGGGCTCGCGCCCGTACTTCTGGACCTCGATGACCTTCTCAGGGGTCATGTCGAGCTCCTTGGCCAGCTCCTCCGGGGTGGGCTCACGGCCCAGGTCCTGGAGCATCTGGCGCTGGACGCGCGCGAGCTTGTTGATGACCTCGACCATGTGCACCGGGATACGGATGGTGCGGGCCTGGTCGGCCATGGCGCGCGTGATCGCCTGACGGATCCACCAGGTGGCGTACGTGGAGAACTTGTAGCCCTTGGTGTAGTCGAACTTCTCGACCGCGCGGATCAGACCGAGGTTGCCCTCCTGGATCAGGTCCAGGAAGAGCATGCCGCGGCCGGTGTAGCGCTTGGCCAGCGAGACCACGAGACGGAGGTTGGCCTCCAGCAGGTGGTTCTTGGCCCGGCGCCCGTCCTCGGCGATGATCTCCAGCTCGCGCTTGAGCTTCGGCGCGAGCTTGTCGGAGTTCGCCAGCTTGTCCTCGGCGAAGAGACCCGCCTCGATGCGCTTGGCGAGCTCCACCTCCTGCTCGGCGTTGAGGAGCGGGACCTTGCCGATCTGCTTCAGGTAGTCCTTGACCGGGTCGGCGGTGGCGCCGGCGACGGCGACCTGCTGCGCAGGCGCGTCGTCCTCGTCGTCGTCGGAGAGAACGAAGCCCTTGGCCTCGCCACCCTCCTCCTCTTCACCGTCGCCGGCCTTGGCCGGGGTCTCCTCGGACGACTCGTCGTCGTCCATCTCGTCGGCGTCCTTCTTGGAGGCGCTCTTCTTCGCGGTGGTCTTCTTGGCCGTCGCCTTCTTGGCGACGGTCTTCTTGGCTGCCGCCTTCTTGGCGACCGCCTTCTTCGCGGGCTCGGTGTCGTCGGCGACGGCGTCTGCGTCCACGGTGGCACCCGCGGGTGCCGCAGTGGCCGCGACGGTCTTCGTCGTGACCGTCTTGGCAGCAACCGTCTTGGTGGCGGTGCGCTTGACCGGGCTCTTCGCTGCGACGCTCTTACGGGGGCGCTTGGGCGACTCCGCGGCACTGACCATCAGCGTCACACCCTCTTCCTCGAGGATCTGGTTGAGGCTGCGCAGAACGTTCTTCCACTGGGTTGGCGGAATCTGGTCAGCCTCGAAGGCCCGGCGCACGTCGTCGCCGGCGATCTGCCCATCAGCCTTTCCCCGCTCGATGAGCGCCATGACAGACTCGGACTCGGCGATCTCCGGCGGGAGAGTACGGGATGTGCTGGCCGACACGAACAACCTCTCGGAACGATGGAAACGGCTTCCGGTTCAGACCCTGATGGGGCCGAACCGACGACCGCCGGCTGGGGATGTACCGACGGCGCGGGCTGAACCTCGGAGCTGCACAGCGCCACGTACGGCTGCTGTATTCCCTCTTCGACTGTCGCCTCTTAAGTCATCGCGCTGTTTCGAGGAGTGTTACGCCCAATCTGCGTGGCCCGAGTCACACCTCAATTACGACGTTAACGACAAGCGCGGACGTTCACCCACAAGTGTGTCGCCGGACCCGAGGGATCCGGCGACACACGGTCCGTACGAACGCGCAGGTCCTTGCCCGGTCAGTGCTCCCGCGGGGCCGGAACCACGCGCTCCACCTCCGGGTGGACCATGAGCAGTTGACGCATGGCGGACTCGGCGCCCTGCGGGTCGGCCGCGACGATGGCCTCCACGATCCTGGCGTGGTGCGCGAGCGAGATCTCGGTGGGCCGGTCACAGCCGGTGACGGGACCGCCGGAAACATGGAGCGCCGCCGAGACGATTCCCGAGAGGTGCTCCAGCATGCGGTTGCTCGCCAGCTGGATGAGCAGCGAGTGGAACTCGGCATCGGCGCGGGAGAAAGTGATCGAATCGCCCTGGGCGAGAGCGTGGCCCATGATCTCCACCATGTCGGCAAGGCGCTGCTGTACGTCCTCACGGCCATGCCCCGCCGCAAGGCGGGCGGCGAGCGGCTCGATCGTCCAGCGCAGCTCGGCCAGCTCACGGCGCTGGTCGTCGCGCTGCGGTCCGAAGGCGCGCCATTCGATGATGTCGGGGTCCAGCAGGTTCCAGTCACTGACCGGGCGGACCCGGGTACCGACATTCGGGCGGGCGCTGACCAGGCCCTTGGCCTCGAGTACACGCAGCGATTCGCGTACGACCGTGCGGGAGACCTCGAAACGCTGGCCGATCTCTTCGGGAACGAGCGGACGGTCGGCGCCGAGGTCGCCGGAAACGATCATCTGACCGAGCTGCTGGACAAGTTGGCCGTGCAACCCACGGCCGCGGCTGCCCGCAGAGCGCCGGCCGACCCGGCCGAGTTCCGCATCGGCCCCGCCCCAGGAGGGGGGACCGACACGGTCGGCGCCGGGCGCCTCCGCGTAGGGATAGCGGTCGAGTTCGCCCGGACCCGCCAGTCCGGAGTCGGCGGAACGGGCGGCGGTCATCATGGAGTGCGCAAGGGTAGTCACGCATCCTTTGTCGGCGTGGCTCCTGCGCCCCTTGAGGTCTTTGGTGAAAAGCACACGAAAGGGTGATCGCCGCACCCCTCTCAATTGACGCCTTATCGGAAAGAAGCGGGCGTCTTCAAAGGAGTTGTGTGCAGGTCGGAGCGGATACGCAGGAAGACGGTCACCAACGGGCCCTGCCGCGAAGGCCGGTGAGCAGATATGCGCAGAGCAGGCCCGAGAGTGACAACGCCAGCGCCGCACCGACGGGCTGCGCCACGAGTCGCAGCAGACCCGCCAGCCATCGGTCGGTCTGGTATGGCCACGAGATCCAGGCGAAATCGCGCAGCCTGCCGGGGAGTCCCGCGACAGCGAGCGTTGACGGCCCGGCGAACATCTTCTGCACCAGCGGTACGACCAGGACCGGTACGGCCAGGACCGCGGCGAGCCCTGCCGACGTACTCCTGAAGACACCGGCGGCAAGCAGTCCTGCCCAGGCGCAGCCGACCACGAGGGCGCCCCAACTCACCGACAGGGCCTCCCAGTCCGGCGGTACGTGTGCCAAGTCGCCCCCGTACAGCAGACGGAGAACCTGGGCGTCGGTCACAACGACCAGTGCGGCCATGAGCAGCGCGGCCCCGGCGGAGACTGCGAGTTTGGCCGCGAGCAGTCCGAGCCGTCGGGGGACCGTGCCTCGGCCTGCCGCGAGAGCGGGGTAGCGGAACTCGTCGCCGAATGCGAGGGCGCCGAGCAGCCCCGCACCGAAGGCGGCGGGCGGCAGCGGGAGATAGCGGGGCCAGGCGGCCAGGAGGCGGGGAAGCGGGGTGCCGCCGGTGCGGGCGAGGAGTACGGAGATGACGGCCGAGGCGAGGAGGACCGCGGCCCCGACGAGGGGGGCCGTCCGTACGCCCAGGAGCCGGCGGAGTTCGTAGCGGACCGGGCGGAGCGGTCCGCGGGCCGGGCGGCGGACGAGCGGCGGAGCGACACTCTCGGCGCGGATCGCGGGCGTGGGGCCGGCGGGGACTTCGGGCGCCCGGGGAGCGGGCGTCGGGCCCGTCTCGTCGGCGAGTTGATGGATGAGGACGCTGTGCCGGAAGGCGGTGTCGCCGATTTCGGCACAGCTGCTGCCGTAGACGGACAGGAGACTGCCGCCCTCGGCGACGACTTCGACGGAGCGCCGGGTCTCGCGGGCCTCGCGGCCGATGAGAGCGGCGAGGCGGGTGGTGTGCGGGGTACGGACCGCGACGCGGGGGCGGAGCCGGGTGCGGGCGAACTCTGCCGCGTCCTGGTCGGCGACCAGCCGCCCGGCGTCGATGGTGAGGACCCGGTCTGCGGTGCGAGCCGCCTCTTTGGGGTCCCTGGTGGTGTAGAGGACGGTTCCGCCGTGGGCGGCATGACCGCGCAGCAGGCCGTGCAACCAGCTGTTCTCGCGTGGGGAGAGCCCCTCGGAGGGCGCGTCGAGGAGAAGGGTGTGGGGGTCCGCGAGCAGGGCGGCGGCGAGGCCGAGCCTGCGGTCCATGCCGAGGGAGAGAGTGCCGAGGCGCTGGCCCCCCAGACCCGCCAGGCCGACGACTTCGAGCAGGTCGTCGGCGCGGGAGGCAGGAACGCCGGCGGCGGCGCAGAGCATCCGGAGCTGACTTCGGGCGGTACGGGCGGGATGGCCGGGCACATCTCCGAGAAGTGTCCCGACCTCGCGCGCCGGGTGGGCGATGCGGTGCAGGGGGCGGCCACGGAAGCAGGTGACACCGCGGCCCGGTTCGAGTTCGAGCATCAGCCGCAGGGCGGTGGTCTTCCCGGATCCGGGGGTCCCGAGCAGCGCCGTGACCTGTCCGGACCCGGCCTCGAAGGTCAGATCGTCCACGGCGGGCCCGAGGTCCTGGCGAGGGGTGCTGGTCAGTCCGATGGCCTGGAGCATCGCATCTCTTCGGCGGCAGGGTTGGTACCGCAGCAAGATAACGCGATATTTAGGACTTTTTGCGGAGCGGCTCAGACTTCGGGACGGAGCATCGGAGGATTGAGCAGCGCCGCACCGCCGGCCCGGAACAGCTGGGCGGGGCGGCCGCCCTGCCGGGTGGTGGTCCCTCCCGAGGGGACGAGGAAGCCTGGCGTACCGGTCACCTTGCGATGGAAGTTACGGGGGTCCAGGGCCACGCCCCACACCGCTTCGTAGACCCGCCGCAGCTCACCCACCGTGAACTCCTGCGGGCAGAAGGCCGTGGCGAGCGAGGAGTACTCGATCTTGGAGCGGGCGCGCTCCACGCCGTCCGCGAGGATCCGCGCATGGTCGAAGGCGAGCGGGACCGGCTGCTCGCCATCGCGTCCCACGTCGCTCTCGTGATGAAGCAGGGTCTCCACCGGCGCCCAGCGCGCGCTGTTCGCATCGCCGCCGGCCCGGGGGGCAGGCAGATCGGGGGCGAGCGCGAGATGGGCCACGCTGACGACCCTCATCCGGGGATCGCGCCTGGGATCGCCGTAGGTACCCAACTGCTCGAGATGGGCTCCGTTGTCGGGAGCGGGCGCCGCGGGATCGTGCGCATGCAGCCCGGTCTCCTCGCCGAGCTCCCGGGCCGCGGCCAACCCGAGATCCTCGTCCTCACGGACAAAACCGCCGGGCAGTGCCCACCGACCCTGGAACGGCGACTCCCCCCGGCGCACGACCAGTGCGCAGAGCGCGTGACGTCGTACGGTCAGCACGACCAGATCGACGGTGACGGCGAAGGGCGGAAAGGCCGACGGGTCGTAGGGCGACATAGGACGATCATAGTCGTCTCCCTGACGATAAGCGCGCCCCTTGCCATCCACAGTGCTCTCCACTCGTACGTCGCCCACCCGACTCACACCCCCAGTTGCAGCCCGCCCGCCGCCTCTTCCACCATCCCCAGCCCCAGCCTGCTGACCCTGACGGCGAAGGGTTCCCCGGCCACACGCAGTCCCGAGAACTGGATGGCACCGAGCGGCGCACAACTCACCGGATGCAGCGCGACCGTACCCGCAGGAGCGTCGGGTCGGATACCGGCCAGCGTGGCAAGCAGGTGGATTCCGGCGGCCGAGGCCACCGCGGCCGGCCGACAGGCTGCCGGATGGGGCAACGGAACACCGGCCTCGGTGCGTTGTTCCCCCGCGTACATCTCCGGGAGCCGGTAGCCGAAGGCATCGGCGGCGTCGAGTACGCCGCGCAGCAGGGAGCTCGCCTCCTTCTCATATCCGGCGGCCGCCAGACCCGCGAATGCCACCGCACTCTCGTGCACCCGCACCGCCCCGCCGCGATGCCCGAACGGGTTGTACCCCGGTTCCTTGGCCCCGAGGCTGCGCAGCCCCCAGCCGGAGTCCATCGCGGGGCCGCCGAGCAGCCTGGCCAGCTGCTCGGTCTGTACTTTGTCCAGCAGCCCGGGGGCGAGCTGCCCGGCTCCCAGCAGACCGGTGTCCAGCAAGTGGGCGACGCCGGAACCCAGGTGCGGTACGAGCCTTCCCTCGGGTGTGCGGGCCGCCGCAGGGCGGCCGCCACCACGGTCCTCGACCCAGAACTCCTGCTGGAACCTGCGTCGCAGTACGCCCGCCCACTCTCGCCAGTCGTCTCCTCCGGGACGGCCGCACTCCTCCAGGAGTGCGGCTCCGAGCAGCGCTGCGCGATGCGCGTGCGCCTGCGTCTCGCCGCGCTGGAGCCCACCGGGTCCGGCGTCCCGGAGCAGGCCGCCGTCCCCCGCGGCGGCGCGCAGCCAGTTCAGGGCGCGCTCTGCGGCGGGAAGCAGCTCCGCCACCTCCTGTTCGGGCATGCCCCAACGCCGCGCCTCCGCCAGCAGCGTGGGGAGGAGGAGCGTGGCCTCCATACCCGAACAGCCCGGCGGAAGATGCGGGCCCGAGTCCCTGAGGGGCCCCGGAACACGCCCGGCGTCCGGCCCCGGGCCCGGGAGTTGGGTCCGGGCGAGCGTGCGCAGTACGGCGGCGGCGAGACGGGTGCCGAGGGGCAGTGTCATCCGCGCGGCCCACAGCATCTCGGCAGGGGCGAATCCGCATCGCCAGGGCACCCCTGCCACCGGGTACATGTCCACCGGGTGCCGGGGGTCGCGGACCAGCAGGGCGCGGAGGTCGTCCAGTGCTGACCTCAGCAGCTTCTCCGCACGGGGGTCGTCGCCCTCGGCCCTGGCCGGCGCCAGTGGGTGGCTGCCGGACTGACCTGGCGGCCTGGGCGGACGGTCGGCGCCGATCCTCAGCTCGATGGAGCAGGAGCCACCGGGCTCCAGCTCCAGCTCCCAGCAGAGCAGCCCCGCGGAGGCCAGCGCGTCCTCGGGCGGCGGGTGGGCGGTGACGACGACATGGGCCGTCGCTGTGGCCCAGCGCATACCCGAGTCGTGGACGCTGGCGGGCAGTTCCGGCCCCGTCCGGCCCGCCGCGACGGCCCCCAGATCGGCGAGGTCGGTGCCCAGCGCGATCTCCACCGGCAGCCGGCGCGTGCGCCCGGCCGAACTGCGCAGGGTGATCCGCTCGGTCCCGTCGGCATGCCGCAACCGTTCGACCGTGATCTCGGGGTCGGGTCCGCTGTCGGCGGCCGTACGGACCACGGAGAGGAATCTGGCACGGTCGGCCGAGACCAGTCGACCCTGTACGGCGACAGGCTCGCGTCGCGCGACGCGGAGCTGGCAACGGGAGAGAAGCCGGCGCCCCGACTGGTAGAAACCCTCGAGACCCTGCCCTGTGAGCTGTCCGTCCTCCGGAGAGATCGCCAGGCCCGGCAGAGCCACGCAGATCAATGCGGCGTGCACCGGGGGCAGCTCTCCGGGCCGCCGCGCGCCCGGTGCTGCGGAGTCGGTTCCGCGAGATCGGGAAGGGACGGTGAGGGCCATGGTCTGCCTTCTGTGCATTCGGAAAAGCTGCGGTGGGTACCGCGGCGCGAGCCACTGCTCAGCACCACCCAGGTGAACGGCGCCGCGGGCGGCCGGGTCACGGCCGCATCCCCGCACGCTCCTCACCGCCCGCTCTTCGTCCCGCGCTGCCCGTTGCGCCTGCGGGTCCGGCCGTGCGGTCCGCCTGCCCCCGGGCGCACCGCACCGGACGGTCCGTCCTGTCGGCCGGCAGGCGGCTGCGGCGGCTTGCGCCGGGTCTCGGTGCGCACGGGGCCTTCGGTACCCGCCGTCCGGCTCTGACGCTCCCTGCGCAGACAGGCGCGCAGCGCCTCCGGGTCGAGTCCTTCGTTGCAGGCCTGGTGCAGCAGTTGGGCGAAGTGGTACTCGGGGTCGAGCTGAAGGGCACGCCCCAGGGCGACCCGCGCTCCGGGTTCGTCACCGGTCGACCAGGCGACCCACCCGGCAAGGGTGAGCGGGGCCGCGGCATGGTCGGTGTACGGACCGACGCAGCGTCGTGACAGCGCGCGCCACAGTCGCAGCGCGTGCGATGCCTCGGATCCCTCCATCCACTCCGCAGCCCGGTCACGAGTCTTACGGTCCTGGAGGCCGAGGACGAGAGCGGCGGCCTCACCGTCGTCGATGAGCGCGTCGTCCCCCCAGTCGGTGCCGGCTTCGGGGCGGCCCGCCTTCCCTGGTGCTCCAGCGATGCGCCGCATGAGGGTCCGGGCCAGTTCGAGCGTCTCCTCGCCGACCTGTTCCCGTCCGGATCCGTCCAGGATCCTGGGCACCAGGGCCGCCGCGGCCAGGTCCAGCGCCTGCTCCTGCCCCCCGGTGTCAGCGGTGGAAGGCAGCAGTCGGGCCTCCATGTCGCGCAGGGATCCGCGCACTTGGATTCCCGCGTATGCGGCAGCCGCGGCCATGACCGACGTCCCTGGCATGGCCAGGACGTTCCCCTCCGGCGGGCAGCAGCGTGTGTCCGGACAGCAGTAGGACCAAAAACGTCCGTCGGAGATGCACAGTGCTTCGTGGACGGGAACCTCGAGAGAGCCACAAGCCGTCCGCAGTTGCTGCGCGAGTGGGCGGAGCCGCTCCAGGACCTGCCGGGACGTCTCGCCGGGGCGCGGATCCTGGCAGAGGAAGACGACGATGCCTTCCGGCTTGTCACCGCGCCGCTCGCTGCCGGTCACCAGGCATTCGGCGAGCTGCTCGGCAACGGCACCCCACTCTCCCGGCGAGCGCGGAATGCCGAGCCTGAGGCGGCCGCCGAATCGACCCCGACGGCCGTGCAGAGCAACCATGACGACCGAGTCGGTCGGGTGGAAGCCCATCAGATACGGCAGGGCGTCCGCGAGTTCGGCAGGGCCTCGCAGTGTGATCTGCTCCTGGGCGGACGAAGGACCGGTTGATTCGTGGTGCTTGTTCATGGTCACGAAGGTGCACTGGCCGATCAAAGTCCGCGACCCCTGTGGATAACTTTGTCCACAGGCCGACGTGGTCGTTCGTGCTTTGTCAGTGCGATCAGGTTGCATGGGGGCATGACCAACGCAGACCGCTCCGCCCTCAGGGCCTCGGCCGACTCCGTACTCGCACGCCTCGTGGGCGACCCCACCGGGGCCGCACGCCTGCGCGAGGACCAGTGGCGGGCCATCGAGGCGCTCGTCGCCGACAAGCGCAGGGCGCTGGTCGTGCAGCGGACCGGGTGGGGCAAGTCCGCGGTGTATTTCGTGGCGACCTCGCTGCTGCGCGCGCAGGGCAGCGGTCCCACCGTGATCGTCTCGCCGCTGCTCGCGCTGATGCGCAACCAGGTCGACGCCGCGGCCCGGGCCGGCATCCGGGCCCGGACCATCAACTCCTCCAACACGGAGGAGTGGGACACGGTGCAGGCGGAGGTGGCGGCCGGTGAGGTCGACGTCCTGCTGGTCAGCCCTGAGCGGCTCAACAATCCGGACTTCCGCGACCAGGTGCTGCCCAAGCTCTCGGCCTCGACCGGTCTGCTGGTGGTCGACGAGGCTCATTGCATCTCGGACTGGGGCCACGACTTCCGGCCCGACTACCGGCGGCTGCGCACCATGCTCACCGATCTCCCGCCGGATGTTCCGGTACTGGCCACCACCGCCACCGCCAATGCCCGGGTCACCGCGGATGTGGCGGAACAACTGGGCACCGGGGGCGGCGAGGCACTCGTACTGCGCGGTGCACTGGACCGGGAGAGCCTGAGTCTGGGCGTGGTCCAGCTCCCTGACGCGGCCCACCGGCTGGCCTGGCTCGCCGACCGCCTCAATGACCTTCCGGGGTCCGGGATCATCTACACCCTGACGGTCGCCGCCGCCGAAGAGGTCACGACGTTTCTGCGCCAGCGCGGGCACACCGTCTCTTCGTACACCGGCAAGACGGAGAATTCCGACCGGCTCCAGGCGGAGGAGGATCTTCTCGGCAACCGCGTCAAGGCACTGGTCGCCACCTCCGCGCTGGGCATGGGGTTCGACAAGCCCGACCTCGGTTTTGTGGTCCACCTCGGCTCGCCCTCCTCCCCCATCGCCTATTACCAGCAGGTGGGGCGCGCGGGACGTGGTGTGGAGCACGCGGAGGTGCTGCTGCTGCCGGGCAAGGAGGACGAGGCGATCTGGAAGTACTTCGCCTCTGTGGCCTTCCCGCCCGAGGAGCAGGTGCGCCGCACGCTCGACGTGCTCGCACAGGCCGGCAGGCCGCTCTCGCTGCCCGCCATGGAGCCCATGGTCGATCTGCGGCGCACCCGTCTCGAGGCCATGCTCAAGGTCCTTGACGTGGACGGCGCGGTGCGGCGCGTGAAGGGCGGCTGGACCTCCACGGGACAGCCCTGGGTGTACGACGCCGAGCGGTACGCCTGGGTCGCGAAGCAGCGGGCCGCCGAGCAGCAGGCGATGCGGGACTACGCCACGACGACGGCCTGCAGGATGGAGTTCCTGCGCCTCCAGCTGGACGACGAGGAGGCCGTCCCGTGCGGGCGCTGCGACAACTGTGCGGGGGGCAGGTTCACCGCCGAGGTGTCGGGGGCCGCTCTGGACACCGCACGCGGCGAGCTCAGCAGGCCCGGCGTCGAGGTGGACCCGCGAAAGATGTGGCCGACCGGGCTCGCCGCGGTCGGGGTGGACCTCAAGGGCCGTATCCCGCTGGGGGAACAGGCCTCGACGGGGCGGGCGCTGGGACGGCTTTCCGACATCGGCTGGGGGAACAGGCTCCGGCCCATGTTCGCGGCGCAAGCGCCCGACGGTCCGGTCCCCGATGCCGTGGTGGATGCCATGGTGACGGTGCTGGCCGACTGGGCCAGGGGGCCCGGCGGCTGGGCTTCCGGCGACCCGGACGCCCCGCCCCGGCCGGCAGGTGTGGTCACCATCGCCTCGCACAGCCGGCCCGATCTGATCGGATCGCTGGGCAGGCGGATCGCCGAGGTCGGCCGTATGCCGCTGCTCGGAGAGCTCGGCTACGCACCGGAGACGGCAGACCAGCGGATCATGCCGAGCAACAGCGCCCAGCGGGTGCGGGCCCTGCACTCGGCATTCATCGTGGGGCCCGAACTCTCCGCCGCGCTGGCCGCCGCGGACGGTCCCGTGCTGCTCGTCGACGATTTCATGGACAGCGGCTGGACACTGGCGGTGGCGGCGCGGCTGCTGCGCCGGGCCGGGGCAAAGGGGGTGTTTCCGCTGGTCCTTGCGGTTCAGGCGTGACCAGAGGCGTCACTCGGGGTGCGCCTGGGCAGGGATATGAGTGCCATACCCGCAGATTCCAGTCAGCATCGTCAATTGCTCGTTGCCGCCCGCCCATACGCCAGGAAGAATTGGAGCTGCTCCCCGCACGGCTCGCCTGTGGTCCGGAAGGGCTGTGCCGCGGTGCGCCCTCACCCGACCCTGCCCGCACTGTGGGCGCGTATGCGAAGGGAGGACCGTGACCTTCGGATTCGCTCCGACCGCTGCTCTGACCACTTCGTCGATGTCGTTGTCCGCCACCGATTCCGCCAACCGCCTCGGCAGGCTGCTCGAGCCCGCCGAGTGGGCCGCGGCAGGAATTCCTCTGCTGCGCAATCCCCGGGAGGTCGTCAGCGGACTGCACTCCCGCCACCGGCCACCGCCCTCGACCGCTGTAGTCGCCGTGCTCGACCACGAGGAACGGCTCACTGCCAGCGCCTCGTTCGCCCGTCGCTCCGCCCCCGCGGACGGCTGGGAGTTCCGCAACGCCCTGCTGGCCCACCTGCGCCGGGTCATCCCGCACGACCTCCGCCGCCGCACCCCTGTCCGTACCGCAGTACTGCTCTACTGCCGCGACGGCGACGAACGGTGGACCGAGGAGGACGGCGCCTGGATGTGGGGACTGCGGGACGCCTGCACCCTGCACGGGCTGCGCTGTGGTGCGTACATCACTCTGACGCGCGGCGGCTGGCAGGTGCTGGGCGAGGGCCGCGGCGGCCGGCGGCCCAACTCGCTCTCCCGGCCCGCCGATCTCGCGGACGCCGAAGCCGGCTCCGAACCGGCGCCGTTGCGTTCGGGCGCTGCGGCGGCACTGCGCCGCGTGGCCGCCCGCTGACCGGAGCCGACCCGAACGGATCGGACCCATCAGATCCGACCGGACCGGATCGGACCAGCACCACCGCCCGGCCGCCCCTCCCGCAGGAGGAAAAGCCGGGCGATCAGCTCGTACGACGGCTGGTGCGGTGCTTCAGACGCCTGCGCCGAGCACGGCGTTGACGCGCTGCGGGTCGCCGCACACGATCAGCAGCGCACCGGCACGCGCCATCGCCGCGGGCAGCGCCCGTACCGTGACGTCATCGGCGCCGCCGTTGACCGCGACGACCACCACGGGCCGGGTCGCGGCACGCTCAGCGACAGCGGCGTCCGCGTAGAACACGTCGTCGCGGGCGTCGTGCTGGGCCCAGTAGGCGTCCTCGCCGAAGGACAGCTCGTGCGCCGCCCAGGGGTGGTGCTCACCAGTGGTCAGCACCAGGATGTCGCCCGGCGCACGGCCGGAGTCGAGCAGCATGTCGACTGCTTCCTCCGCGGCGTCGAGCGCACCGTCCAGCGGTGCGGGAATCAGCTGTATCTGCGGTCGGGAAGGATGCTCGGTACGCTCCGCGGGCCTGGCGGGCCGGGGCCCGGGGCGAGCGGAACGCGGACCGGGTACGGGACGAGGGGTCGGCGTAGTGCGGCCGGTGGCCGAAGTGACGCGGGGACCCTGGGCGCTCTCGTGAATCTGAGGCTCCTCGGGGATGAGAGGCATGGATGGATGTCTATCAAACGCCGCTGCGGAACACATCGGCGGGTAGGCACATCAGTGCGATCGATACGGAAAAGTTCCCCGCCGATCCACCGAAAGTTCAGAAATCGAAACCGAGTTGGCCCCCGCTTTCCAGCGCGACGGCCTCCGCGGACGGACGCGTCTTCTTCAGATGGCGCCACTGGGGCAACGCGTCCAGGTAGGCCCAGGAGACCCGGTGGTGCGCGGTCGGCCCCCGCTCCGCCAGCGCGGCCTGGTGCACGGGCGATGGATAGCCCGCGTTGGCGGCGAAGCCGAAGCCGGCGCACTCGTCGGAGCCCGCCTCGAGTTCGGCCATCATCGCGTCCCTGCGCACCTTGGCGATGACCGAGGCAGCGGCGACCGCGATGCAGGACTGGTCGCCCTTGATCACGGTACGGACGTGCCAGGGCGGCCCGAGGTAGTCGTGCTTGCCGTCGAGGATCACCGCGTCCGGACGCACCGGCAGCGCCTCGAGGGCCCGTACGGCAGCGAGCCGCAGCGCGGCGGTCATCCCCAGCGCATCGATCTCCTCGGGAGAGGAATGCCCCAGGGCATGCGAAGTGACCCAGCCCTCAAGGACGGAGGCCAGTTCGGTCCGGCGTTTGGGGCTGATCAGCTTGGAGTCGGTGAGTCCGTCGGGCGGCCGGCGCAGACCGGTGACGGCGGCGCAGACGGTGACGGGTCCGGCCCAGGCTCCGCGCCCGACCTCATCGACACCGGCGACGGTCTTGGCACCGGTGGTGGCGCGCAACGAGCGCTCTACGGTGTGTGTGGGTGGTTCGTACGGCATGGCGCCAGACAGGGTACGCCGCCGAACGACACCCGCGACACCCCCGGGTCCCCAGCAGCCCTCGGCGTCCCCCTCAGCGGGGGTAGCGACCCAGCAGCGGCACCATCACCTGGTCGATCATCCGGGCGATGTCCTCGTCCTGCCATTCGCTGGCGCACACCTTCGACCGGTACATCATCAGCCCCGGGATCACATCGAAGATCAGGTCTCCGGTGGCGTCCGGGCGTACATCACCCCGCTCGATCCCCCGGTGCACCACCTCTTTGAACAGCCGGGTCGACGGTTCGATCACATGGTTCAGGATCACCCCGTGGAACCGCTCCGCGCTCGCGTTGTCGCACTCGTGAAGTACGGATCGGAGTGCAAATCCGGGTTTGGAGAACATCGCTTCCCGCAGCCGCCGGCAGAGCTGATAGAGGTCCTCGCGAATGCTCCCGTGATCGTCCGCCTCGTCGAGATCGGGCAGCGCGGACTGCAGGGCGTCCGCGACCAGGTCCTCCTTCGACGGCCACCGGCGGTAGACAGCGGCCTTGCCGGTCTGCGCTCCGGCCGCGACGCCCTCCATGGTGAGGCCGCTCCAGCCGACCGTGCTCAGCTGCTCAAGTGCCGCTTCGAGGATGGCCCGTTCGAGTACGGGCCCTCTGCGGCGCAACGAGACCGGGCGCGCCGTGGGGGCGGCGGACCAGCGCGAAGTAACCATCTTCAACTCTCCATCGGGGACAGGATCCAGTGAACGCTTGCGCCCACCGTCGGGGACTCTCTACCGTTGACGTCACAGTGAACGGATGCGTTCACTAACTCTCTTGTGGGGGACCCATAGTGACAACCTCTCAGCTGACTGCTCCACAGAAGGCGGGCGCGGCACGCAGGCCAGGCAAGCCGGGGATCGCCCTGGCCGTCATCGCCGCTCTGCAACTCATGGTGGTCCTCGACACCACGATTGTGAATATCGCGCTCCCGCACATCCAGGGTGCACTCGACTTCACCACGACCCAGCTCTCCTGGGTCGTCAACGCCTACACCCTCACCTTCGGCGGACTGCTGCTGCTGGGAGGCCGCGCGGGCGACATCCTCGGCCGCAGGCGCGTGTTCGTCTTCGGCGTCCTGCTCTTCACCTTCGCCTCGCTGATCTGCGGCATAGCCCAGGAGCCCTGGCAGATACTCGCGGCCCGCGCGCTCCAGGGCGTAGGCGGCGCCATCGCCTCGCCCACCGCGCTGGCCCTGATCACCACAACATTCCCCGAAGGCCCTGAGCGGAACCGCGCATTCGGCATCTTCGCCGGAGTCTCCGCCGGCGGCTCGGCGATCGGCCTGCTGGCGGGCGGAGTCCTCGTACAGTGGCTCTCCTGGCGCTGGGTCTTCTACGTCAACCTGCCCATCGGGATCGCGATCGCCCTGCTCGCCCCGATGTTCATCAACGAATCCGAACGCCACCGCGGCAAGTTCGACCTCCCCGGCGCGATCACCTCGACCGCCGGAGTGGCCTCACTGGTGTACGGATTCATCCGTGCCGCCGACTCCGGCTGGACGGACGCCCTCACTCTGGGCGCCTTCGCGGCAGCGATCATTCTCCTGCCGACGTTCATCTTCATCGAGCGCCGGGCATCCGAACCGATCACACCCCTGCGGATGTTCGCCGACCGCAACCGCGCCGGCACGTACGCGGTCATGATGGGGCTCGCCGCGACCATGTTCGGCATGTTCTATTTCATCGTGCTGTTCGTGCAGAACGTGCTCGGCTACTCCGCGATCAAGTCGGGCGTCGCGTTCCTGCCCGTGACCGTGCTGGTCATGACAGGCGCAGGCCTGGCGACGAAGCTGCTCCCGGTCCTCGGCCCGAAGCCCTTCCTGATCGCCGGAACGTCCTTCTCCGGCCTCGGAATGCTCTGGCTGACCCAGGTCGACCAGGGCAGTTCGTACCTCGGCGGGCTCCTGGGCCCGATGCTCTGCTTCGGCTTCGGCATGGGCATGATCTTCGTTACGGCGACACTGACCGCCGTTTCCGGCGTCGCCCAGCACGAGTCGGGCGCAGCCTCCAGCCTGCTCAACGCCATGCAGATGGTGGGCGGTTCGCTCGGCCTCTCCATCCTGGTCACCGTCTTCGGCACGGCCAGCCGCAACGAGGCGACCCGGCAGATGCCGGACTTCCTCGCCAAGTCCACACCGGAGCAGAAGGCGCAGCTCGCCAAGACACATCAGCTGCCGGGCGACTGGGGGCACGCGGTGCTCGCCCAGGGCATCTCGACGGCCTTCTGGGCCGGGGTCGGTCTGGTCTCGGTCGCCGTTCTGGTCGCCATTTTCGTCATTCGCGTACGCAAGAGCGACTTGGAGGCGCTCAGCGGTACGGCAGCGTCCGGCGGCGGCGCGGTCTGACCGCCGTGGGGCGCGGCGTCAGTACTCGCCGACTCCGACGCGCCCCACGTCGTACAGCCCGAGCCGCTCGCAGGCCTCCCTGTCGGGGACGGCCGGCCGCTCGCGCAGGATGTCCCTGGCCCTGGACTCGCCGACACTGGTGGCGAACCAGGGCCTGTCCGTGCCCCCGCTGCCTTCAGTGCCGAGCCGGTCGGTGATCCCTGCCAGCGCGCAGGAGCGCTCCGGCTCGGGGAGAGCGTCGAGGGCGGGCACCGCGTCGGCGGACAGGTCCTGGAAGTAGCCGATGTCGATCTTTCCGGTGTCCTGGTAGCGCTGTACGTTCTGCTCGGCGACCAGCCCGTCCGGCGACACGAGGCCGAAGACCAGCACGGCCAGCGCACCACTGGCGGCGACGGCGCGCGGCAGCCAGCGCGCGCCCCACACCCCGGCCGCCGCGATCAGCACGATCACCAGGCCGAGCCACAGCTCCATCGCCGCGACGGAGATCCGCAGCCTGGTCAGCCCGTACGCATCGACGTACAGCTCCATCCTGCGCAGCGCCGAGGCCACCACGACCAGCGTGAGTGCGCACAGGGTGCCGAGTACGGACCGCACAAGCGTGCGGTCGCGCGGGGCCCATCGCAGGGCGAGGGCGATGACCGCGAGGGTGAGCAGGGTGGCCCAGAGCAGCTGCCAGAAGCCCTGGCGTGCGTACTGGGCGTAGGTCAGTCCCGTCTCCTGGAGCACCTTGTCGTATCCGCCGAAGAGCACGGCGAGCTGGACGGCGATGAAGGCCGCGAAGAGCAGATTGAGCACGACCAGCGGCACGGCCCATTCGATACGGCCCCGGGCGCGGCCGGAACGGACCCGCATCCGGTCCCAGCGCAGCGGAGCCGCGGCCGTGTGCGCGGCGGCGAGCGCCCCCACCAGGCCGACCAGGAAGAGCAGGGTCCGCCACGGCCCGTCCGCGATCGAGACGTTGGGAACCAGGCCGCCGAGCAGATCGGCGAAGGCCGCGTCGGCCCCCGCGAACAGTGCCCCGAAGACCAGCAGCAGTACGGCTGCCACCAGGGCGGTGCGCACCACGGGCCCCCAGCGCTCCCGCGCGCCGCCCGACCGCTCGCGTACACCGCTCCATGCCCAGCCGAACCCGGTGCCGATGGAGCCGAGGAGTCCGAACGGACTGAGCAGCACCCCTGGCCAGGTGCCGCTGCCGTGCAGCGTGAGCGAACCCAGGGCCACCGCGGAGACGACGGCCAGGAAGCTGGGCCAGCCCGCGTCGCGCAGCGCCGGAATCACCAGCAGCGCCGGTCCGCCGAGCGACCAGACCACCGTCCACGGGCGGAGGGTCCGGCCGGCGCCCCGGGCGGCGAAGTACGCGCCGAGCGCGGCCGGAGCCGCCACGACCAGCAGATTCAGGCCAAGTCCCTCGCCCAGCAGCAGCGCGCTGAGCACCGCGGTGGCCAGCACGGACCAGAGCGTGGCGCTCCGTACGGCGGCCGGCGGATCGGGACGTACATCGACGAGCCACTGCGGCGGCTCGGCCTTATGGTGCGCCCACTGGTGCGGATTGGGAACCGGCACCGCCCTCGCCCGCTCCGGAACGGCGTCGTTCAGCTCTGCATCGGACACGAAACCCCCTCCGTCGACGCACCGGTCATGATCACCGGCAACGTGGCCGAAAGGGTAGCGCCGGGCAGCACGGCGCCCCGCGTACGGAGGGAGCCTGTGTCAGGACCGTGACAACTTCAACGGGGCCTCAGCGCGCGGGGATCCACTCCGGCAGCGCCTCGGTCCGCTTCAGCCACCCGGCCGGCGGCGCTCCCGCCTTGCCCGCGGCCACCACCCCGCCGACGATGGCGCAGGTCGTGTCGACATCGCCGCCCACCTGGGCGGTCGTCCAGAAGGCCTGCTCGAAGTCGCCGAGCCCCCGGGCCGCCGACCACAGCGCGAACGGCACCGTGTCATGGGCGCTGGTGCGCCGCCCGCAGCCGAGTACCGCGGCGACCGTGCCCGCGTCGTCGTAGTCGAGCATGTCCCTGGCCCGCCGCAGCCCGGCTCCCACGGCGCTGCGCGGCACCAGCGCGATCACGCCGTCCAGCAGATCGCCCGGCGAGGGCGGCCCCGCGGGATCGGCAGCAAGCGCGGCGGCGGCCGCGACCGCCATGCAGCCGACGACGGCCTCGCGGTGCTGGTGTGTCGTGTACGCGGAGATCTCGGCCTGGTGCGTGGCCTGCTCCGGGTCCGAGGCGTACCAGGCGCCGAGGGGCGCGATCCGCATCGCGGCCCCGTTGCCCCAGGAGCCCTGCCCCTTGAAGAGGGCACTGGCCAGCTCGCGCCAGTCGCCGCCCTCCCTGACGAGGCGGAGCATCCGGTTGACCGCGGGACCGTAGCCCCGGTCGAAGTCATGGTGTTCGGCGAAGGACGCGGCCAGCGCGTCCTGGTCGATCCGTCCGTACGAGACCAGCACGGCCAGCACGGAGGCGGCCATCTCGGTGTCGTCGGTCCACTGCCAGGGCCCGGGCGGCAGCTCGCGCCGCCCCAGCAGGGGGTAGTTGTCGGGGACGAAGAACTGGGAGCCGAGTGCGTCTCCCAGGGACAGCCCACGCAGGCTGGCCAGAGCACGTTCGAAAGCGGAATCAGCGGTCATCATCGCCCTGCCACTCTATCCGGTGACGCCGTACGGTTCCGGGGTCCGCCAGCGTTCGAACGGCCGGTCAAGTGCATACCGCCCGTCCTCCCCCAGCACCAGGACCCGGGACTCCGCGTTGCCCGGATTGGACAGTGCCTCGAAATCAGCGACCGACCAGTGGAACCAGCGCATACAGAAGAGCCGCATCGTCAGCCCGTGGGTCACCAGGAGCACGTTGGGCGGGTGATCGGGCGCCTCGAAGCTCCGGTAGAGGCTCTCCAGGAAGGCCCCGACCCGGTCGTAGACATCGGCCCCCGACTCGCCCTGCGCGAACCGGTAGAAGAAATGCCCGTACGCATCCCGGTAGGCCTTTTGCAGTCGAACGTCGTCGCGGTCCTGCCAGTTCCCCCAGTCCTGCTCCCGCAGCCGCGGTTCCTCCCGGATCCGCACCTGCCCGGGATCGAGGCCGAAGGCCCGGAAGGTCTCGTGCGTGCGCCGGTAGGGCGAGACGTACGTACTGATCTGCTCGTGCCCGAAGAGCTCACGCAGCCGCTCACCAGTCTCCTCGGCCTGCCGCCACCCGGTCTCGGTGAGCTTCAGCGCATGATCGGGTTCGCGTTCGTACACCGTGTCATCGGCATTCCCCTCCGACTCGCCGTGCCGGACAAGAACGATGCGCCGTGGTCGTGCCATGCGGAAACCCTAGATCGAACCGCTGCGGCCCGCCGCGCCAGGTCCCCCGAAGGGTGGCCCTGCGGAGGGTGGCCCTGCGGAGGGTGGCCCTGCGGAGGGTGGCCCCTCACACCGTCCAGGATGGTTCGAGCTGTACGACGTCGCCCGCCAGCGCCGCCACGTCCGTATCGGTCTGGGCGCGCTGCGACAGCCGCTCGACCCGCTCGGGCCGGTACTTGCCCCGCTCGGCGGCCGACTGCCACATGGAGAGCACCAGGAACTCCTGGCCGGGCGCCTCGCCGAACAGGCCCCGCAGCATTCCGGGCGAGCCGGCCATCGCCGGGTTCCACACCTTCTCCTGCATCGTCGCGAAATGCTCGACGCGGTCCGGGTGGACCCGGCAGTGCGCGACACGCACCACGTCCGCGTCCGTGAAACGCGGCTCGAACCCTGTCTTCACATCGAAGCGGTACTCGAAGAGCTTGACCTGGATGTCCTTGTACGTACCTGACTGGCCGGCGGCGAGCCGGTCGTGCGCGCGCGCCATGAACGAGTCGTAGAAGGGCCGGCTCTCCCAGAAGGCGAAGACATGCGCCACCCCCGGCCGCCCCCGGCTCCACC
>NZ_JAFLRJ010000217.1 GCF_017315755.1 Streptomyces beijiangensis | reverse complement strand
CCTCACCGCTCACGGCGACCCCGAGGGGGTCGCCGTGAGCGGTGAGGGGCGGGGTTCGGTGTGGGGGGGGAACGGGACGGGGCGTCGGTGCCCGACGAGGAGTGGGACCGGTTTCTGCGTGAGTCGGTGACGGGGGTCGCCGATGCGCCCCGGGAACCGTCGGCGCGCGCCCGTGAGGTGGCGGGCCGGCTGCGGGAGCAGCCCGGTCGGCCGGAGGCTTGGCGTACGCACACGCTTCCCCGGCGTGGGCGGCGGAAGGGCTGGTACGTCGTGGGGCTGGTGGCCTCGGCGGTGTTGCTCGCCGTGGCGCTCGCTCCGTCGCAGGTCGGGGGCCTGGTCGGCATCGGGGGTTCGGACGCCCGGCCGCTCGCGGCCGAGACCGGGAACCCGGATCAGGCGCCGCCCGCGGAGCCTGCCCTGCGCCCCACCCTCGACGAGCCCTTCAAGGGGTCGCCGGCGGCGCGCTGGGCCAGTGGGTCGGCGGGGATCACGGTGCCGGTGGCCAAGGCGACCGGGTGGATGAGCGCGGGCCAGGTGGGGCGTGCCCTTGAGCAGAGCCGCGCCTTCCTCGTCTCCTCCAGCCTGGACCGCGAGGTGCTGCGGGGTGTGCGCCCCGACAAGGCGATCACTCTGATCAACCCGCACCAGCAGGACACCCAGGCCTACCTGAAGGCATCGTTCCGTACGCCCAGCGAGGAGAACGATCCGCTGCTGCTGTTCAGCCGCTTCCGGGCCTCCGAGGTACGGCTCGTCGGAGATGTGGTCAAGACCCGGGGCCGGCTCACCTACGGGGAAGGCAAGCGCGGTGCGCTCCAGGTGACCGCCGATGTCACCTTCGTCTACCCGGTCACGCGCGCCGCGGCGGGCAGCGACGAGGTCGTGCGCACCATCGTGCGGCGTGAGGTGGTGATGAGCTGGGACAACCCCGCCAAGGTGATCACCGAGCCGGGGACGTTCTCGCTCGTCTCGTACAAGCTCGACATGACCAACGGCGGTTGCGGGGGCCCAACCGGCTTTCTCACTCCGGCATTTGGCCAGGACCGGGACACGGCGGAGGTCGGCGGCGAAGTCGATCCGTACGACCGGAGCACGCCCCTCAAGGGGAGCGGTCAGGGCGCGGACGACGACGGGTGCCGTACCGCCACCCGCTCCTAGGACCGGGGGCGGCAAAGGACGCGCGAACAGGCGGGGGGACGGGATTCATGACGTATCGGCGTGCGGTGATACCGGCGTTGGCCGGTGGGCTGCTGCTCACGGCGCTGCTGTGGTGGGCGGGGGCGAGCACGGATGCGCTTCGACTGCCGGGCGCCCAGGGCGTGTTGGGTGCGCAGGCTGCCGGTGATCTGGAGAGGTGGCTCCTTCCCTGGTCGTACGAGTCGCCGGAGTCGGTCGCGCTCGGCGGCGGGAACGTGGTGGCGGTCGGCGGTGGTCGCTATGTCGGCCTGTACGCGACCGCGATGCAGATCCGGTTCGCGGCGGTCTTCGTCTTCTTCGTGCCCGGGGCGTTGCTCCTGGTACGCAGACTGCCGCCGGTGCACGGCCGGGTGCCGGCCACGCTGCTCGCGGTGTGGGCCTGGGGCCTGGTCGCGACGACCCTGGCTGTGACGGTTTCGGCGCCGTGGCTCATCGCCTCGCAGGGGCACGGCAGTTACCGGTTCCTGCCGCAGCTGGCGGGCACCATCACGTCCGGGCAGCAGATCGCCGTGGTGACGGGGTTGGTGGCGGCGGTCGCGGCCGTGCTCGTGGCGCGCGTCACCGTCAGGGGCACCGGTCCGCTGCCGCGGGAGGCCGTCCCCGTGCGCGCCTCCGTGTGGGCCGCGACCGCCGGGACTCTGGTGGTCGCGTTCTCACTGGTCGTCCTCTCGTACGAGTCGGTCGCCGCCGAGTTGCAGACGGCCTTCGCGGGCAGCGGGATGTTCGGCGAACCGGGCGACCTGCTGCGCGAGTGGCTGCTGCTCGGAGGCTGGGCAGGGCCGGCGGGCACTCCGGTCGGGCACTGGCTCCTGGTCAGGGCCGCCGACGCGCTGCTGCTCGCCGTGGTGTGGTGCGCGCTGCGGTGGCTGCCGGGGCTGCTCGTCCGTGTGACGTTCCCGGCGATGGCGGTCGGCGCGGTCTGCGCGACGGTCATCGGCCTCCTCGCGAGCCAGCTGCTGCGGATGGTGACGGACGGGACCGATCCGCGCTATGGCGTGGTGCAACGGGCCGCGGGGCTGGGCGGTGGCGTGCCCGCCGCTCTGACCTGTGGCCTGGTCGCGGGGGTGGTGGCCGCCGTGACGCTGAGGGTGGCCGGCGGCGGTGTGGCGAAGGGCGATGGGGCGGCGGCCGTCGAGGTACCTGCCGGATCCGCCCAGCAGGCCTAGGCGCCGGTCCCGGGTTTCCAGGTCAGGACCCCGTCCGGGCAACCTAGTGGCCTCTCCATGCATCTTCACAGAGTCCGGCGTGACAATGATCCACGGGCCTCCGGCAGGGACGACAGTCCGGAGGGCGGGGAGGACTGGGGCTTGATCGTGAAGATGCGGAAGAGACAGCGGCAGGGCGCGGTCGCGGGTGCGGCCGTCGCGGGGGTCGCCGCCGTGGTGGCGTTGGCGCTCATGGCCGGGGGCTCGGGCGGCTCGGACGGCTCGTCGGAGCAGGGCAAGGACACGACCGCCACCGCGCCGCGCAAAAAGCCGGTGGCTCATGCGCCGGCCGTTTCGGCGACCCCGTCGTGGGACGGGAAGACCGAGGTGATCGGCGACGGCTCCACCTCGTACACCGGGCCGCAGCCCAAGCAGCTCAAGCCGGAGAAGCTCAAGCCGGGGGAGAAGCCCCCGCAGTTCGTGGTCTTCTCCTGGGACGGCGCCCTGGAGAACGACGACCATCTCTTCTCCCGCTTCCGGGAGTTGGGCGAGCGGTACGACGCGCAGATGACGTTCTTCCTCAGCGGCATCTATCTGCTGCCGGACGCCAAACGCAAGCTCTACCACGCGCCCCTGCACTCCGCCGGTGCGTCGGCGATCGACTTTCCCACCGAAGAGCACATCAAGGAGACGCTGGAGCAGCTGCGTCTGGCGTACGAGGACGGCAACGAGATAGGCACCCACTTCAACGGCCACTTCTGCGCCCCCGACCCGGGCGGCGCCAAGTGGAGCACGGAGGAGTGGCGGAGCGAGATAGCCCAGGCGTACTCCTTCGTGCAGAACTGGAAGACCAACACCGGCTTCACCGACATCCCGCCGCTGCCCTTCGACTACGCGCGCGAGCTCGCCGGCGGCCGGGCGCCCTGTCTGGAGGGGCAGAAGAATCTGCTGCCCGCGGCGAAGTCGTACGGATGGCGGTACGACGCCAGTTCACCCGGCGAGTTCCAGGTGTGGCCGGCGAAGAAGAACGACATATGGAACTTCCCGCTCCAGCTGATGCCCTTCCCCGGCAAGGACTTCCAGGTCCTGTCGATGGACTTCAACTTCCTGTACAACCAGTCCGGCGGCGAGGTCACGCAGGGCGATCCGGCGAAGTACCCGCAGTGGGAGAAGCAGGCCGTCCAGGGCTACCTCAACGGTTTCCAGCGCGTCTACAACGGCAGCCGCGCGCCCCTGTTCATCGGCAACCACTTCGAGACGTGGAACGGCGGTATCTATATGCAGGCCGTCGAGGACGTCATGAAGGACGTGTGCCGCCGCGACGGAGTGCGCTGCGTGTCGTTCAAGGAGCTGTGCGACTGGCTCGATGTGCAGGATCCGGATGTGCTGGCCAAGATGCGGAACCTGGACCCGGGCCAGTCCCCCGACTGGTCGACGTTCCTGAAGAAGTGACCTGTCGGTGAAGCGAGTTGAGGGCCTTATCTCTTCACGGGGTGGGACTCCGTTCCCTCCGTGGCCCCGGCCGCCTTCTCGTACCGCGTCCAGATCTCCGTGGGGAAGCTGCTGCCGGGCGCCTTCAGAGGCAGCAGCGTCTGCGTCTTGGGGTTGACCCGGAAGACGGACACGTTCGTCGCCGCGAACCGGTCGTAGCCGACGAACGAGGTGGACGTGCCGTCCTGCGCCGTCCCCGGCAGCCCGGCCAGCCCCGGACCCGCTGCTGCCACCGCCTTCGAGGCCCCGTCGGTGACCGCTTCGCTCAGCGCCGCGTCCACTTCGGCGGCGACCTCCGGGGTGAACGGGTGCGTGACCTTGGGCCGTTGCAGCGGCTGCTGCTCGCCGACGTGCGTGACGCGCACCACCGAGTACGGCTCGGTGTGCGCCCCGGCTGCCGCGAAGGTCCCGTACGCGCTGGCCATCCGGATCGGGCTCGGGGTGGCGCTGCCCAGCGAGAAGGAGGGCACCTGCTCCCCGAAGCTGTCCGGCAGCAGGCCCGCGTCGACGGACGCCCGGCGCACCCGGTCGAGTCCGACATCCATGCCGAGTTGTACGAGGGGACCGTTCACCGCGTTGCTCACCGACCGGGCGAGACCGATCGGTCCCCATGACCGGTCGTCCGCGTTGACCGTCTTGACCTTCTTTCCGTCCCGGTTCCAGTACGGGCCCTCGGGCGTCCGCACCACGGCATTGTTGTTCCCGTCGTACACGGACTGCGGGCTGACAGGGGTACGGGGTGAGTCCCGTTTCAGCAGGACGCCGTCGCGCAGCCCGGCCGCGTAGACGAAGGGGGCGTACGCCGTCCCGGCCGGCACGATCGAGATGCCCGCGTCGTTGAAGCCCTGCTTGATGTAGTCGGGGCCGCCGTAGAGGGCCAGGATGCGACCGTCCGTGGCGACGGTGGCCGCGCCGACCCGCACATCGCGGTCGTCGGAGCGGGTTTTCGGGCGGAGGCGGCCCAGTTGGTTCTTCACGGCGGTGGCCAGTGCGGTGACCTTCGGCTTCTCGAAGGTCGTGTAGATCTGGTAGCCGCCGAGGTCGAACTGGGCGTCGGAGATCCCGCTGCGCGAGGCGACGTACATCCGGGCGGTGTCCACGAGATAGCCCGTCTGACCGCTGAGCCCGACCGGTTTGGGCGGTGCGATCGGCTCGGGGAAGGTCGTGTACGTGGCCCGCTCGGCGCGCGACAGCCGGCCGATCTTGACCATCCGGTCGAGGGTCCAGTTCCAGCGCTTCACCGCCCGCGCGTGGTTGGCCGGGCCGACCGACGGGTCGTACAGCGCGGCACCCTTGAGGAGCGTGGCGAGGAACGCGCCTTCGCTCGGGGTGAGTTGGGAGACGTCCTTGCCGTAGTAGGACTTCGCGGCGCGCTGCACGCCGTAGGCCCCGCGGCCGAACCAGCTGGTGTTGAGGTAGCCGTCGAGGATCTGGTCCTTGGTCATCCGGTTGTCCAGCTTCACCGAGATGAACATCTCGGTGATCTTGCGGGTCACCGTCTGGTCCTGGTTGAGATAGACGTTCTTCACGTACTGCTGGGTGATCGTGGAGCCGCCCTGGGTGTCGCCGCCGGTCACCATCGCGAGCAGTGCGCGGCTGATGCCCTTCGGGGAGACGCCGCGGTCGGTGTAGAAGGAGGCGTTCTCGGCGGAGAGCACCGCCCATTCCAGGGAGTCGGGGATGCGCTCCAGCGGCATCGCCTGCCGGTCGACCTGGCCGACGCGGGCCATCTCGCTGCCGTCGGCCCAGTAGTAGACGTTGTCCTGCTGCTTGGCGAAGGTGTTGAGGTCCTGCGGTATCTGCGTGCGGTCGTACGCGATGCCGACGACCGCGGCCAGGGTCACGATTCCCCACAGGCAGAGCAGCAGCGCCTGTCGCAGGGAGGGCAGCCAGCGTCGTACGCCGCTACGTCCCGGGCGGGGGTAGTGGGGGCGCAGCCGTCGCAGTTGCCGGGGGGCGGAGCTGCTGGATCTGCTCCAGATCGCCTGCAACCGTGTGCGCCATTCCGCCGCTCCCGAGTGTCGTGCGGACATCCCCACCCCTGCCGGATCACAAGAAAAGGCCCCTCCCCGGGACCTATTCGACCTTATGTTCCCTTGCCATGACAGAGCTGTCCGGGGGGCGACAGCTCTGTCACAGTGTTCCGCCAACAGTCCCCCTCGCCGCTTCCGGCCGAGGTCACCGCTGTCGTGACTCGCGGCGGGGCGCCAGGAAGAGTGCCGCGAGGAGTGCTCCGGCCAGTACCAGGACGGAGTTGACGAGGATCGCGACCGTGACTCCCGACAGGACGGCATCCGGTCCTGTTCCTGTGCCCATCCGGGCGGTGGCGACGGCGCTCATGACCGGGATGCCCAGCGTGATGCCGACCTGCTGGGTCATCGTCGCGAGGCCGGTGGCCAGACCCTGCTCCTCGTCGGGGAGGCCGGAGGTCGCGGTGACCATGAAGCCCACGATCATCAGCATGTTGCCGATCCCGCCGATGAAGGTGGCGGCGAGGAGCAGCCAGATCCATGCGCCGGAGGTGCCGAGCGCGAGGAGCGAGGCGGTGGCCGCGGCCTGGACCAGAGCGCCGGTCACGATCGTCCTACGGTTGCCGAAGCGGCCCACGGCCCGGCCGCCGAGGGTGCCGCCGATGACGGTGCCCGCACCGAGGACGCCGAAGGCGAGACCGGTGGCGAGCGGCGAGTAGTGCAGGACTTTCTGCAGGTAGAGCGTGAGCAGGAAGACCAGGGACGTCTCGGTGACGAAGGCGATCAGGCCGGTGGTGTTGCCCCAGATGACGCTGCGGCGCTTCAGGACGCGGACCGGGACCAGGGGTGCTGTCGCGCGCTTCTCCACGTACCAGAACGCGATCAGGAGGGCGATGCCCGCGAGGAGTGCGGTCAGGGTGGTGGGGGCGGTCCAGCCGGTCTCGCCCGCCTGGGTGAGTCCGTAGACGAGGAGCAGCAGGCCGCCGGTGACGGTCGCGGCGCCGGGGAGGTCGAGCTTCGGGCGTACGGCGGGGCGTGAGTCGGTGATCAGGGACGGGGCGAGGGCGACGACCAGGGCGGCGACGGGCACGTTGATGAAGAAGGCCCAGCGCCAGGAGAGCAGGTCGGTGAGGAGGCCGCCGAGGATCGCGCCCGCGGTGAATCCGGCGGACATCAGGGCGCCGTTGAGCCCCAACGCCCGTTCCCGCAGGGGGCCTTCCCGGAACGCGGTGGTGAGCAGTGCCAGTCCTGCGGGGGTGACCGCCGCGGTGGCCAGACCCTGCAACACCCGTGCGGTGAGCAGGACTTCGGGGGTGGTGGCGAGGCCGCCGAGTGCGGAGGAGAGGCCGAGGACGGCCATGCCGCCGATGAACAGGCGCTTGCGGCCGACCAGGTCGGCCACGCGGCCGAAGAGGAGGGTGAATCCGGCGGCTGCCAGGGCGAAGGAGGTGGCGATCCACTGCAGGTGGGAGAGGGAGAAGCCGAGGCCCTCGCCGACGACGGGGAGTGCCACGTTCAGGATGGAGAAGTCCACGGCGATCATGAACTGGGCGCCCAGGAGGAGGGTGAGCACCAGTTTTTGACGACCCGTCATGGATGTGTGCCGGCGTGGTTCCGCGGTGGACCGCGGCTGGGTCTGCGTGGGTGCGGACATGGCGTGACCTTCCTGAGGTGGGAGCTCTAACGGATCCGTGGTTCCGTTAAGCTGCGCCCACCGTAGCAGGACGGAGCGACTAATGGAACTGTGGAACCGTTATGGCAGAGGTGGGGGTGCTGTCAGGTACACCCCGCACTCGGTGTTTACGGCCATCGTGGCGACCGCCCCCGCTCCGTAGCGTCGATCCCGACAGCACCGAGCAAGTGCTACGAGGGAGTTGACGATGATGTTCGGCCGCAAGAACCAGGCGCAGACCAGCAGGGCCGCCGAGGCCCTGCGACTCGTATCGGTCAGCAAGAGTTACGGATCCGGCGACAGCGCCGTCACCGCCCTCGACGGCGTGACGCTCAGCCTCCCCGCCGGGACCTTCACCGCCGTGATGGGCCCCTCGGGCTCCGGCAAGTCCACGCTCCTGCAGTGCGCGGCCGGTCTCGACCGGCCCGACAGCGGGATCGTGATGGTCGACGGCGAGGAGATGACGGGCGGCAGCGAGGCCGAGCTGACCCGGTTCCGCAGGCAGCGGATCGGCTTCGTCTTCCAGCAGTACAACCTGCTCCCCACGCTGACCGTCGCCCAGAACACCACCCTTCCGCTCAGGCTCGCCGGACGCCGTGTCGACCGCGGGCGGGCCCGGCAGATCCTCGCCCAGGTCGGCCTCGGCGACCGTCTCGGCCACCGCCCCGACCAGCTCTCCGGCGGTCAGCGGCAGCGCGTCGCCATCGCCCGCGCGCTGGTCACCGAGCCCAGCGTGGTCTTCGCCGACGAGCCGACCGGGGCGCTCGACACCCGCAGCGCGCGTGATGTGCTGCGGCTGCTCCAGGAGGCGGTACGGGTCCACGGGCGGACCGTGGTGATGGTGACCCACGACCCGGTGGCCGCCTCGTACGCCGACTCCGTGCTCTTCCTGGCGGACGGCCGGCTGGCGGGCGAACTGCGCGCACCGACCGTGGACGCGGTGGCCGAGCGCCTCGCGCACCTGGGCGACGACACCCTCCTGGAGGTGTGAGTCATGTCCGCTCCCGCCCTGTTCACGGCCCCCATGCTCACCCTGGCCATGCGCTCGATCCGGCTGCGCCCTGGGCGCTTCGCCGCCACCCTGCTGTCCGCCTTCCTGGGGGCCGCGATCATCATGACGTTCAACTCGCTGCACGACACGGCGGGCGGAGCGGGCGTCGACGCCGTCAGCTCCGATTCGCTCTCCACGGCGGCGTCCGTCGTCGGCGGATATGGCTCGCTGCTCGTCTTCTTCGCCATCGCATCGACGCTCACGGTCAACGTCCGCCAGCGGGCCGCCGAGATCAGCCTGCTCCGCTCGACGGGGGCAACTCCCGCACAGATCAAGCGAATGGTCGTCGGCGAGGCGGCCGCGGTCGGACTCGTCGGGGCGCTGCTCGCGGTCGGGCCCGCGATGCTCGCGGGGCGGGCGCTGCTCGGAATGTTCCAGGACAGCGGCCAGGTGGCGGACAGCGTGGAGTACGCCTTCGGTCCCATCGCGCTCTCGTCGGGCATCTCCATCGCGCTGATCGCCTCGGTCGGGGCCGCGTTTCTGGCGGTCAGGCGGGCGACGCGGGCAGCCGCCGGGATCCGTGCGGTGCCTTCCCGGGGGGCAACCCCCGGACCCCCGGCCGGAAAAGCGGGCAGGGGACGGAAGTTCGCCGGTTACGGCGCCCTCGCGGCCGGTGCCGCGTCCGTCCTGACCACCTTCGCGATGGACCCCACCGACCCGATGGCGATGGCGCCCGCCGCGTACGGTTCCATCCTCATCGCCGTGGGCCTCGCGGTCTTCTCGCCGGGGCTGCTGCAGGTTCTGCTCGCGGTGCTGGAGCGGCCGCTGACGGCGCTCTGCGGGGCGAGCGGCTATCTGGCCGTACTCAACATGCGCCGCAAAGCAGGTGAGTTGGCAGGGATCCTGATGCCGCTGATCCTCTTCATCGGAATCTCCACGGCGACGCTCTACATGCAGGCCGTCGAGAGCGACAAGATCAAAGCGTCGGGCCTCACCAAGTCGGTCGAGGACAAGAACCTGGAGACGCTGAACCTGGTGGTCGTGGGGATCATCGTGGTCTTCGCCTGCATCATGCTTATCAACAGCCTGTACGCGGCGACGAGTTACCGCAGCCGCGAGTTCGGCCAGCAGCGGCTCGCCGGGGCGACGCCCGGGCAGGTCCTGGGGATGGTCGGCTGCGAGGGGCTGGTGCTGACGGTGACCGGCGTCCTCTTCGGCAGCCTCTCCGGGATCGCGGGGATCGTCGCCTTCACCTCGGTCCGTACGGACTCGGTCCTTCCGCACCAGGGGACCGGGATCTGGCTGGGCATCGCGGCGATCGCCGCCGTGGTCACCCTGGGCACCAGTCTGGGCACGGCCGGCAGGGTGCTGCGGACCTCGGCGGTGGAGGCCGTGGAACTCGCTGCTTGACCGATTGAGCTTTAATGGTCTTACCGTTCCGTTAAAGCTGGAGGTTGGTCATGGGGTCTGACGTCGTGGAGCCGGGTACGGTCCGCCCCGGCGGGCGCACCGCCCGGGTCAGGGCCTCCGTACTGCAGGCGACGGGCGACGCGATCGCCGAGCACGGCCTGATCGGCCTGGACCTCGCGGACGTGGCGGCCCGCGCGGAGGTGGGCAAGACCACGGTCTACCGCCGCTGGTCGTCGACGTACGGACTGATCGCGGACCTCATCGCCTCGATGGCCGAGGACTCCTCGCCCCGTACGGACACCGGCTCCCTGGAGGGCGACCTCAAGGCCAACGCCCGCCTGGTGGCCACGACCCTCGCCGACCCGCGCCAGGGCCCCGTCTTCAAGGCGGTGATCGCGGCGGCGACCTGCGACGACCGCACGGCGGAGGCGCTGCGCCGCTTCTACGACGTACGGATCGCGGAATGGGCGCCCTGCGTCACCCAGGCGGTGGCCCGGGGTGACCTCCCGGCCGGAACGGACGCCCGCGAGGTGATCGCGGCCGTCTCGGCCCCGCTCTACTACCGCCTCCTCGCCAGCGGAGCCCCCCTCGACGAGGCGGCGGCGGACCGGGCGGCCGAGGCGGCGATCGTGGCGGCGCGGGCCGGGGTGTACGCGAGGGGGCGCTGAGGGGGCCCAAGGCGGTGAACCCACCTCCGGCCCCCTCGGCGGCTCACCTCAGTACAGCCCCTTGAAGCCGGCCCACCCCGTGCTGATCTTCACGCGTCCGGCGAACGACCCCTTGCCGTTGCCCGTACTGCGCCACAGGGTCCCGCCGGTGTCGCGCGTCACGAAGTCCGCCTTGCCGTCGCCCGTGATGTCCCCCGTGCCGATGAGGGCGTTGTACGAGGACCCCCAGGCGGACGCCAGCTTCACTCGCGCCTTGAAGCCACCCTTGCCGTTGCCGTCGTAGCGCCAGAGGATGTTGTTCTGGTCCTTGCCGAGCAGGTCGCCGTACCCGTCGCCGTTGAAGTCGCCGACGCCCGCGAGCTGCCGGTAGTTCTTCCAGTTCGACGCGATCTGCACCTTCGCCGAAAGACCGCCGGTGCTCGTGCCCTTGTAGAGGTACGTCACGCCCGTCGTGGCCACGCGCGCGATCAGGTCGGGGCGGCCGTCGCCCGAGACGTCGCCGGGCGAGGTCAGCAGGTTGTACTGGTTCCAGCCCTTGCCCAGCGACTTGTACGGGGTGCCGGTGAGGAAAGCCTGGCCCAACATCGTCCGGTAGTCGCGGAGTTCACCGCTGCTGAGCCGTACGAGGATGTCATTGCGCCGGTCGCCGTTCAGATCCCCGAAGGGGACGAGCGTGACCGTGGAGGGCCAGCCCGACGCGGACATCGACCCGTTGAAGCCACCCGCTCCATTGCCCGGCCGGTAGGCGATCGTCCCGGACGTCGACAGGGTGAGCAGATCACCGGTGCCGTCCGGCGCCCACGAACCGCTGTTGGTGAAGTCGCGGCGTACGGCGGCTCCGGCGGAGACGCGCACCGACTGGCTGGTGGTCATCGCGGCCCCCGAGCCGTCGGCGGGCTTCGCCGTCACGGTGACGGTGTAGTTGCCGTTGGGGACCAGCGCGCCCGCCGTGTTGCGGAGGTTCCAGCGCGCGGTCAGGTTGCCGTTCACCGGACCGCCGGAGATCGTGCGCACCACGGCGCCGGTGGCCTTGCTGGTGACCGTGGCCGTCCAGGACGCGGCGGGCTTCGACAGCAGCGCGCGCAGCTGCCACCACGGGTCGGTGGCCGCGCTCGCCTCCCACTGGTTGTCGCTCGTCTCGGACTCGACGGCGCCGAGCGCCTGCGTGGCCACCCCGCTGGGCACCAGATGGATCTGCTGGTCCGCGTCGACGTAGGCCGCGGGCCCGCCGAACTTGTCCACCGTCCACTTCACGCCGCGCGTGCCGGAGCTGCCGCTGAAAGCGCCGATCGTACGGGTGGTGGCCGTGCCGCCCGCGAAGGCGGTGAGCTTCAGGGCCCCGGCCGCGGTGTCGTTGCGTACGAGATAACCGTCACCGACCAGCGCCTCCCCGCTCGGAACGGAGACGGACTTCTTCGCCGTACGGTCGTACACGCCGGCCTGGGAGGTCGCGCCGCAGGACCAGTAGATCCAGCGGCCGACGGCCTGGAGCTCCTTCGGGACGCAGGGGGCGCCGGTGCTCACGGTGTCGGTCGTCTTGCCGGTCTTCAGGTCCTTGGCGGTGACGACGCCCGCGGTGGTGCCGGGGGTCCACAGCCGGGTGCCCCAGATCGAGGCGGCGGTGACGGAGCGGGTGAGGATGGGATCCAGGGTGGTGTAGACACCGAGGTCGCCGATGTACTGCTTTGCGGGCGAGGCGCCGTTGACGATGGCGTACCGGCCGGAGGTCTCCAGGACGGACCCCGAAGCGGATGGCGTACGGAAGAAGCCCTCCTCATCGGCCGAGTTGATGGACTGGACGGACGTCTCGGGCTCCGCGGGGACCGAGGACAGCGTCACCGCGCGCCCGTCGCCGGTGGAGTACGGGCCCGCCTCGCCCATGCTCCACCTCCGCTCGGTCGGGGCGGACGGAACGTACGACGTTCCGGTGGCGTCGATCGTGCGGGTCCGGTAGCTGGGCAGGAAGCTGCCGTTGGTCTCACTGGTCGCCAAGTTGCCGTTCTGCAGCGACAGTTGCGCGATGGTGGCGGCCAGTGGCGCTACCGAGGTCACCTCGGCGAGGGCCGGAGTCCGCGACCCGGTCGCGGTGATCCTGCGTACCGCCCAGTGCCCCGAGTCGGTCCCGCCCACGGCCAGCAGGCCGCCGTCGGGCGCGGGGAGGAGCGAGGCGTTCGCGTGCCGCAGCAGGGTGACCGGGTCGCCGCCTGCCAGGGGGACGGCCATGAGGCGCTCGCCCGACTTGTCAACATAGTCGCCGGGACCCGACAGCGGCGTGGAGCGGGCGACGACCAGCCAGTCTCCGGCGAAGCCCAGGCGGGGAGTACCCGGGACCTGCTCGTTGCCGGGCACCGGGAGTGGCAGCGTCGTGTCGGCGGCCGAGAGATCGGCGCGGTTCAGGACGTGCGCGCTGGTGAGGTTCGAGGACCAGACGAGGCGGTCGGCGCTGAGCGCGACGGAGTTGGGTACGGCGGAGACGGCGACGGCGTCGGTGAGCTTCGCGGTGGCCAGGTCGACCAGAGCGAGCTGGTACTTGCTGCCGAGGGTGTAGCCGATGACGGCGGTGGTGCTGTCGCCGCCCAGGACGGTGAAGTCGGCGGTGATCCCGGTGGGCCACCCCTCGACGGTGGTGCCGTCGCTACCCGGGCCGAACAGCCAGAGAACCCGGTTGTCGTCGGTGTCCCGCGCCCGGGTCAGGACGTGGGACCCGAAGGTGGCCGCATACGCGCCATGGGTGATGGCGACATCCGTACTGGTGCCGGCGGCCATGTCCCGCAGGACGACCTTGGCGGTGGGCGAGACGACATCGGCGACGATGTCGGACGAGGAACCGAGGTAGGCGTGCGAATCGACCCGGGCGAGGCTGCCCAGAGAGGTCGTCGCTCCGGTGGCGTACGAGGTCCACAGATACCCCGAACTGCCCTCCTGCGCATGCAGATACCCGGAGGTCCCGGCCGAGTGGACGGTGTCGGAGCGAGGGACGTAGCGATCCGACTGGAAGACCTTCTCCGCCGAGATCCCGGTGGTGCCGGCGAGGGCTGACGGTACGGCGGCGAGACCGAGGCCTGCGGTCACGGTGAGAACGACCAGAGCGGCGGTGACGCCACGGGCGGGTCTACGACTGGCCAACGCGATCTCCTGAAAGGAAGAGGGCGTGGCGGGACGGGCGGCGGCAACGGAATCACCGGAATCCGGATCGCGCAGTGCGGAACGCGGTACGCGGATCGCGCAATAGAAAGACGCGTCCCACGATGCGTGACGCATGGCATCCGGTACTGCGAAGAATCCCCAGCCCCCCGGCTGTCCCCCCAAGCAAGGAGCCCTGAGGGTAACAGCAGCTCCATGCATTCCAGGAGGCCTGGCGCCCACATTCACAGCAAGCAATTGCAGCCACCACGGACAAACCCTGCCAGGGCTGGGCAGGCTGGCCCCGGTACCCCCGGGGCCCATCCCCACCCTCAGCTCAACTGCTCATCCCGAAGCGCCTCCACGAACCGACTCCACACGGCGGGCGCGAGCCCGAGTTGTGCACCGTGCGCGCGCTTTGAATCACGGACGAGGGTCGACCCATCGAGGTGGGCGCACTCGACGCACTCTCCGCCTGCACCGTTGCTGTAGGACGATTTGAACCACTGAGGGGTGTGAACGCTCATTTCGCGTACTCCTTGATTACAGTCTTGACGAACTGTGAGGTCCGCTGAGGGCTCAGGGCGGCTGCCCTCAAGCTGTCGAATGCGCGTGTGTACTCGCGAATATGGTGCTCGCCCTCCAGGTACATGGCATCGGTGATGCCGTCTCGGTACACGATGTCTGGATCCTCTTGGTCGGGGAAGCCGAGCATGGTGAATGCCCCCGTCGGGGGGTAGTTACCCGAGTCAAACGAGAGAACCTGCAACGTGACATTCGGGAGCTGAGTGGACTCCAAGAGGCGTTCGAGCTGATCGCGCATCAGTGATCGGTCGCCGATGACATGGCGTAGAGCGGCTTCACTCACGATGAACCAGGCGTCTGGCGCGCCATCCTTGGTGAGGAGGCCTTGTCGCTCCATGCGCACCCGTACGGCGCGATCAATATCCTGCGCCGCCATGACCGCTCCGGTGGTGTGGAGCTCTCGGGTGTACTGCGGGGTTTGCATGAGGCCCGGCAGCAGTTCGCACTGGTATTGGCGGAATGTCGACGCGTCCTGCTCAAGCCCGATGTAGATGTTGAACCACTCAGGCACGCCTGATCCGTGAACTTGCCACCAGCCGCGCGTCTTTGAGTCCCTGGCGAGGGCCTTGAGGAACTCGCGCACCTCATCGCTGGTCCCATAGAACCGACACAAGGCGTCGATGTCCGACGGCTGGATGCGGCCACTGCCCGTCTCCATGCGGTTGACCTTGGAACCGCTCCAATCCAGGCCTGCACCCACCTGCGCGCAGGTGAGTGCACTCGTCTCGCGGAGCTTCTTGAGCTCGATCGAGAGGCGTCGTCGGCGCGCCGTTGGCGAACCAGCCATCTCAACTCCCTTCCCGTAGCGGCTCCCAGTCTCTTCGCCTAGGGGGGCAGTTGCCAATCACTCGATAGTGGGAATCCCGTCGTGCACATTGCACTACGGGATGCGAGCAGTCCACTCTGAGTGGCAGAGATACGTCACGCGCGGTGAGCTCAACACCCAATACCAGCGCGCTGGTTGTGGACGATGGCGACTGGAGAGGACTGCTTGTGTTCCAGGAGACCTGCATGACGCGTAAGCCGTGGGACTTGGCCTTCCTGGCCGAACCCCAGGAGGTGGCGGCACTACGCCGCATCGTGCGCACTCACCTCGGGCTCTGGGGTGAGCTTGTTCCGCTTTGACG
>NZ_JAFLRJ010000216.1 GCF_017315755.1 Streptomyces beijiangensis | reverse complement strand
CAAGCCGGTAGCGGGCAAAATCAAGCCCCTCAAGGGGGTCCCCCCTGCTCCTTAAGAGCTTGGGGGCGATTGAGGAGCGGGGGTTCGGGGGCGGAGCCCCCGGAAAGGCGACGGGGCCGCCCCCGAACCGATCGGCTCAGGCCGGACGGCGGCCGTGGTTCGATTTGTTCTTCTTGATCCGCCATTTCCGCATGCGCGTTTTTTTGGACATGTGTCCGTCGTAAACGAGGACGCCCGTCCCGTCGAGACCCTACGCACGCCCGATCGGCGCCAGCACCGCGGACGTCAGCGTCGCCAGGTCCGAAGGGGACAGTTCCACTTCCAGGCCGCGGCGGCCCGCCGAGATGCACACCGTGGGGTGCGCCGAGGCAGAGGAGTCCAGCACCGTACGGAGCCTCTTGCGCTGGCCCAGGGGCGAGATGCCGCCCAGGACGTAGCCCGTCGAGCGCTCCGCCGCCGCCGGGTCCGCCATCGCCGCCCGCTTGCCGCCCACCGCCGTGGCCAGGGCCTTGAGGTCCAGCGAGCCCGACACCGGTACCACCGCCACCGTCAGCTCGCCGTCCACGTCCGCGAGCAGGGTCTTGAAGACCCGGTCGGGGGCGACTCCCAGCGCCTCTGCGGCCTCCTCGCCGTACGAGGGGGCCGCCGGGTCGTGTGCGTACGCGTGCAGGGTGTACGGCGTGCCTGCCGCCGTCAGAGCGACCGTCGCCGGGGTGCCGCCGGACTGCTTCTTGGGCTTCTTCGCCATGGGGGCCTCAGTTGGGGTTCGTCGGGTGCCGCGTCAGCTCCGTGGCGGGCAGCGACGGGAGGTGGCGGATGACCGCCGTCTCGGCACGCAGGAGCTTCAGTTCCTCGCGCAGGCGCGCCGCCGTGTCCGGGGCCTGGAGCAGGCGCTGCTTCGCCGGTACGTCCAGGACGACGGCCGCCGCGACCAGGTAGGAGACCACCGACGGCTCGTCGGGGAGGTCCGCTCCGGTGGCGAGCGAGCGTTCGCGGGCTCCGGCCAGCCGCTTCTGGTAGTTGCGGAAGGCGCGCAGGACGCCCGCGGCGAGCGCGCCGGCGCCGTCGCCGCTGTCCTCCTCCAGCTCTTCGAGCTCGGCCGTCAGGAACGGGCCGCTCGCGTCCACCGAGAGGATCTTCACCCGTGTCGTGCCCGTCGCGAGGACCTCGAAGCTGCCGTCCTCGCGCTCCCTGATCGTCGCCGCGTCCGCGATGCAGCCCACCTCGTGGAAGGCCTTGACCGGGTCGGTGCCGAAGCCCGCAGAGGGGCCGCGCTCCAGCCGGTTGGTCTGGTCCGGCATGCCGGGGGCGGTCGGGGCGACCTCGTGGCCGTCCCTGATGGCCACCACGGCGAAGCGGCGCGGCTCTTCCTCGTCGGTCTTGAGCAGCTCGCGCATCATGGCGCGATAACGCTCCTCGAAGATGTTCAGGGGCAGCACCAAGCCCGGGAACAGCACCGAGTTGAGCGGGAAGAGAGGGAGAGAGACGGTGGTCACAACGCTCAAGCGTAATGGCCGCCGGAGCGGCGACGTCCGGCCGCCTGGCCCAGAGGCGTCGTGGCGGCGGTCCTGATGCGTACGGTGTCGCGCAGTTCGAGGAAGCGGCCCAGCGGATCGTCGCCCAGCTGCGCCCACGGGAACGACGTCGCGTAGGGGCCGATCAGGCGGAACTGCTCGAAGGCGTCGGCCCAGCGCTCCCGCCTGATCAGGACGTACGCGAGGAGATTGCGGACCTCGGCCGGCCAGGCGTCGCCGACCCCGTATCCCGAGGAGAGCGCGATCGCGATGTCGGCGGCCGCGTCGATCCGGTCCGATGCGACGGCAAGCCGCCCGCCGTTGAGGAGGTACGCGAAGGCCGCACGGACCGGGAGTGCCTGGACCAGCGAGCCGGGGAGGGAGTCCTGGGCGGCCTGCTCGGCGAAGTCGAAGCACTCGCGGTGCGAGCCGTACCACTGGGCCGAGAGGTACTGGAGGGCGGCCACATGGCAGCCGTAGTGGTGCGAGGAGCGCCTGACCGCCTGCCCCCACAGGGACTCGAAGGCGGTGTGCGTGGCGTGGGTGCCGCGGGCGTGGTCGAGCGCGACGCGCCAGGGCACCGGGTCGCGCGGGTCGGCGTCGGCCGCCGCGCTGATCAGCGGGCCGATCTCGCGCAGCAGCTCGGCGCGCGCAGGCGACTCCCAGGCCCGTACGACGGCGAGCTCCGCCTTGACCAGCAGCGCGTCGGGGTCCTCCGGGGCGGCGCCCAGCCAGTTGGCGAGCCACTCGTGACGGCTGTGCGCGAAGGCGGCGAGCCGCATGACGTACCGGTCGCGGTTCTCCCACTCGGCGGCGTCGCGGGTGGTCGCCAGGAGCTTGGCGGCAGGTCCGTACTCGCCCAGAGCAGCGGAGACCAGCGCGGGGGCGAGACGCTCGTCAGGGGCGTCGAGCAGTATCTCGTCGTCGGCGGGCAGGCCGGGGGCGAGCGGTGGCGTATGCCGGAGCATGCGCTTGGTACCGATCAGGGCGCGTACGAATGACATGGTGAAAACCATTGAAAACCGCAGGTGGGAGCGGCGCCAGTGGGCCACTGTGAAGCTTTGGCAGAGGCCGTGATGGTTGTACGACGCCGGGTCAAGGCCCGGTAAAGAAGCGGGTCGGGTATGCGGATATGGGTGCGGGCCGTTCTGGGTGCTGTTACCGATGGCCTCACACGACGGCCGGGTCGGAACTACCCCCTGCGCAGCAATCGGGACGCACCGGTCGCCACCGTCGTCGCCAGGATCCAGCCCAGCAGGATCAGCGCCGCGGCCGCCCACTGCCAGCCGCCGGACAGTTTCCAGTAACCGTCCTGGCCGAGGTTGATCACCGGGACCAGCAGGTCCAGGGCGTAGAGCGCCGCGTTCCACTGCGGGTGCTGGTCCGGCTGGATCGGCGCCGGGTCGTAGCGCGAGAAGGCCAGCGTGCCTGCCGCCCACAGGACCGCCATCCACAGCGCGGCCCGGCCCGGCCGGTAGCCGTACGCGACCGTCCAGTCCTGCAGATAGCCCCACAGTTTCGCGGCCAGCGGCAGCGTCTCGCGCCGTCGGCGCTGCTTGGCGAGGAGCACCTCGCGGGCGTCGGCGTCCTCGCCGCTGCCGCGCAGGACCGAGGCGAGGCGTTCGTACGGCTCGGGGGCGTACTCCGGGGTCGCGGCCAGGACCCATTCCAGCCGCTGTGTGAGCGGGAAGCGCCCGACCGGGATGAGGTTCTCGTACGCGAAGCCGCCCATCTCCAGGCCGCCGGGGCCGGGCCAGCTCGTCGACATGTCGGCCAGATTCACCACCCTGGCGCCCGAGAGGACCACCTTCCCCTGCTCCGGCCGCTCACCGAGGAAACGCAGCTCGGGCGTCTGGATCCGGCGCAACGAGAGCTCCTGGTCGCCGCGCATCACGAACTGCGCGCCCTGGAAGTCCACCGCGTCCCCGAACCGGCCGTCGTCAAGACGCATCCCGCCCTCGCACACCAGCGGCTGGATACGGGTGCCGCGCGCCGGGGTCTGGTTCCTTCCGTACGGCGGAGTGGCGTCGTCGTACACCGCGGCCTCTGTCAGATAGAAAGTCCGTTCGACCGTCAGCTGCGGGGCGTTCAGCGCCCGGCGCCCGCCCGGATTGAGCAGCCTGCTGCCGTTGAGGCTCAGCGAGACGCCGACCTTCGCCGCGCGCAGACTGATCTCGCCGTGCGACTCGATCTGCTCGGCCTGCAGGTCCTGGGCGACGAGCATGCCGTCGGCGGCGATCGACCTGCCCTTGCGGTCCGGGCCCACCACGATCTGGCTGATCAGCAGATCGGTGCCGATATGGGCGTCGGTGAGCCGGATCCCGCCCGGCACCCGGCAGCGCGGCAGATGCAGATCGCCCTCGGTGTGCAGCCGGGCGGCCTCCAGGCGGGGGATCGCGCAGCCGACCATGCGGACCGTGGCGAAGCGGCACTCGGGCAGCAGCACCTCGTTCTCGAAGCGGCAGTTGTTCAGCTCGACGTACGGGGTGACCGTGCCGCCCGAGAGATCGAGCGTCCCGCTGATCTGCACCCCGTCCAGCTTGAGCGCCGCCACCCGACCCGCCAGTGCCGGCGGCCCGCTGAGCAGCAGCAGGGCCACGACCCGGGCGCGGACCGTGCGCTCGGGAGCCCAGGCGTGGCCGGACATCGGGTCGTCGACGGACGGGTCGCGGGTACGCAGGTCGTAGGTGCTCCCGTTGCGGAAGGCCTGCCACATCCCCAGCTCCGCACCGCTGAGCCAGTCGGGCGCATCCCCGTCCTGCTGCGCCTCGGCCACTGCAGCCCCTCCCTGCCCATGAGTGATGGATCGAACGCTAGTGGTCACGAGGGGAGGCCACGGTGTGTATCAGCCATTGATACGGGCGACGGGCGCCTGAGGGCGTCTGAGAGAATTGTTCTTGTGCTGCCATATATCTCTCTGGCCCGAATCGATCTGCGCGGTGATGTCCTCCCCGAGGGTGCCGCCCTGCGCGACCTGCTGCCCCGTGCCGACTTCGACGTGAGCGCCGCCCTGGAGAAGGTGCGGCCCATCTGCGAGGACGTGCATCATCGTGGCGACGCGGCGCTGATCGACTTCGCGGAGAAATTCGACGGTGTACGGATGGAACAGGTGCGCGTGCCCGCCGCCGCCCTGGCCAACGCCCTGGAGCAGCTCGCCCCCGAGGTCAGGGCCGCCCTGGAGGAGTCCATCCGCCGGGCCCGCATCGTCCACCGCGAGCAGCGCCGCACCACCCAGGTCACCCAGGTCGTCCCCGGCGGCACGGTGACCGAGAAGTGGGTGCCGGTCGACCGCGTGGGTCTGTACGCACCCGGCGGCCGCGCCGTCTACCCCTCCTCCGTGATCATGAACGTGGTCCCGGCGCAGGAGGCGGGCGTCCCCTCGATCGCTCTGGCGTCCCCGGCCCAGGCCGAGTTCGACGGCCTCCCGCACCCCACGATCCTCGCCGCCTGCGCGCTGCTCGGCATCGACGAGGTGTACGCGGCCGGAGGCGCCACCGCCGTCGCGATGTTCGCGTACGGCACCGAGTCCTGCCCCCCGACCAACATGGTCACGGGCCCCGGCAACATCTGGGTCGCCGCGGCCAAGCGCTACTTCGCGGGCCGCATCGGCATCGACGCCGAGGCCGGCCCCACCGAGATCGCCGTCCTCGCCGACGACACGGCCGACCCGGTGCACGTCGCCGCCGACCTGATCAGCCAGGCCGAGCACGACCCGCTCGCCGCGGCCGTCCTGGTCACCGACTCCGCGGAGCTCGCGGCCGCGGTGGAGAAGGAGCTGGCGCCGCAGGTCGACGCCGCCAAGCACCGCGACGAGCGGATCGCCCCGGCGCTGGCAGGCAGGCAGTCCGCGATCGTCCTTGTCGAGAACATCGAGGACGGCCTCGCGGTCGTCAACGCGTACGGCGCCGAGCACCTGGAGATCCAGACCGCCGACGCCGCCGCGCTCGCCGAACGCGTCCGCAACGCCGGAGCGGTCTTCGTCGGCCCCTGGTCCCCGGTCTCCCTCGGCGACTACTGCGCCGGCTCCAACCACGTCCTGCCCACCGGCGGCTGCGCCTGCCACTCCTCGGGCCTCTCCGTCCAGTCCTTCCTGCGCGGCATCCACATCGTCGACTACACACGCGACGCCCTCGCCGAGGTGACGCACCACGTCGTCACGCTCGCCGACGCCGAGGATCTGCCCGCACATGGCGCGGCCCTGAAGGCGCGCTTCGGATGGAAGGTGCCGAGCGGATCATGACCGGCATTGACGATCTTCCCGTACGGGACGAACTGCGCGGCAAGTCCCCTTACGGCGCGCCCCAGTTGGACGTCCCCGTCCGCCTCAACACCAACGAGAACCCCTACCCGCTCCCGCCCGCCCTCGTCGAGCGCATCGCCGAGCGCGTGAAGGAAGCGGCCCGCGACCTCAACCGCTACCCCGACCGGGACGCGGTCGAGCTCCGCACGGAACTCGCCGCCTACCTCAGCCGCACCGCAGGCCACGAGGTCTCCACGGCCAACGTCTGGGCGGCCAACGGCTCCAACGAGGTCCTCCAGCAGCTGCTGCAGACCTTCGGCGGGCCCGGCCGCACCGCCATCGGCTTCGAGCCCTCGTACTCGATGCACGCCCTCATCTCCCGCGGCACCGGCACCGGCTGGATCTCCGGACCGCGCAGCGAGGACTTCACCATCGACGTGGCGGCGGCCTGCGCGGTCATCGCCGCCGAGAAGCCCGACGTCGTCTTCATCACCTCGCCCAACAACCCCACGGGCACCGCCGTCGGAGCCGAGACGGTCCTTGCGCTGCACGAGGCCGCGCAGGCGGCCAAGCCCTCCATGGTGGTGATCGACGAGGCATACGGCGAGTTCAGCCACGCCCCGTCGCTCCTCCCGCTGATCGAGGGCCGCCCGCGCCTGGTCCTCTCCCGGACCATGTCCAAGGCCTTCGGCGCCGCGGGCCTGCGTCTGGGCTATCTGGCCGCCGACCCGGCCGTCGTGGACGCCGTACAGCTGGTCCGGCTGCCGTACCACCTCTCCTCGGTCACCCAGGCGACCGCACTGGCCGCCCTGGAGCACACCGACACGCTCCTCGGTTACGTCGAGCAGCTGAAGACCGAGCGCGACCGCCTCGTCTCCGAGCTGCGCACCATCGGTTACGACGTCACGGCGTCCGACGCCAACTTCATCCAGTTCGGCCGCTTCGAGGACGCCCACGCCGCCTGGCAGGCGATCCTCGACCACGGCGTGCTGATCCGCGACAACGGAGTGCCCGGATGGCTCCGCGTCTCGGTCGGCACCCCGGCCGAGAACGATGCGTTCCTCGAAGCGGTACGCAGACTGCACAAGGAGATCACCGCATGAGCCGCGTGGACCGTATCGGGCGCGTCGAGCGCACGACGAAGGAAACCTCGGTCGTCGTCGAGATCAACCTCGACGGCACCGGCAAGGTCGATGTGTCGACCGGCGTCGGCTTCTACGACCACATGCTCGACCAGCTCGGCCGCCACGGCCTCTTCGACCTCACGGTCAAGACCGAGGGCGACCTGCACATCGACTCGCACCACACCATCGAGGACACCGCCCTCGCGCTCGGCGCCGCCTTCAAGCAGGCGCTCGGAGACAAGGTCGGCATCTACCGCTTCGGCAACTGCACGGTCCCCCTCGACGAGTCCCTCGCCCAGGTGACCGTGGACCTCTCGGGCCGCCCGTACCTCGTGCACACGGAGCCCGAGAAGATGGCGCCGATGATCGGCGAGTACGACACGACGATGACCCGGCACATCCTGGAGTCCTTCGTCGCACAGGCGCAGATCGCCCTGCACGTGCACGTGCCGTACGGGCGCAATGCCCACCACATCGTCGAGTGCCAGTTCAAGGCCCTTGCACGGGCGCTGCGTTACGCAGCCGAACACGACCCGCGTGCGGCGGGCATCCTTCCTTCGACCAAGGGCGCGCTGTAAGCATGACTGGCCTCAACACCATCCTGATCGTCCTCGGCCTCTTCCTCCTGGGCGGTGTCTACTCCTTCTACAAGCAGAAGATGCCGGCCAGCCTCATCGTCCTGCTCTCCCTCAGCGCGGTGATGTGCCTGCTCGCCGGCATCCTGCGCCTCCAGGGAGTCTGGTCATGACCACGTCCAAGAAGGTCGTGGTCTTCGACTACGGATTCGGCAACGTCCGCTCCGCGGAGCGCGCGCTGGCCCACGTCGGCGCGGACGTCGAGATCACCCGCGACTACGAGACGGCCATGGCGGCGGACGGCCTCCTGGTCCCCGGCGTCGGCGCCTTCTCCGCCTGCATGCAGGGCCTCAAGGAGGCGCGCGGCGACTGGATCATCGGCCGCCGCCTCTCCGGCGGGCGCCCCGTGATGGGCATCTGCGTCGGCATGCAGATCCTCTTCGAGCGCGGCATCGAGCACGGCGTGGAGACCGAGGGCCTGGACGAGTGGCCCGGCACGGTCGGCCCGCTCAAGGCGGACGTGGTGCCGCACATGGGCTGGAACACGGTCGACGCCCCCGCCGACTCCCAGCTCTTCGCGGGCCTGGACGCCGGATCCCGCTACTACTTCGTGCACTCCTACGCGGCCCACGACTGGTCCCTGGAAGTCACCAACCCGGCCATCCGGGCCCCGCGCGTCACCTTCTCCACCCACGGCGAGCGCTTCGTCTCGGCCGTCGAGAACGGCGCCCTGTGGGCGACCCAGTTCCACCCCGAGAAGTCCGGCGACGCCGGCGCCCAGCTGCTGACCAACTGGATCGGAACCCTCTGATGCCCTCGCAGAAGCTCGAACTCCTTCCCGCCGTGGACGTCCGCGACGGCCAGGCGGTCCGCCTCGTACACGGCGAGTCGGGTTCCGAGACCTCCTACGGCTCCCCGCTGGAGGCCGCTCTCACCTGGCAGCGTGCGGGCGCCGAGTGGCTGCACCTGGTCGACCTGGACGCCGCCTTCGGGACCGGCGACAACCGTAAGCTCATCGCCGAGGTCTCGGCCGCGATGGACATCAAGGTCGAACTCTCGGGCGGCATCCGCGACGACGCCACGCTCGCCGCGGCCCTCGCCACCGGCTGCACCCGCGTCAACCTCGGCACCGCCGCGCTGGAGACCCCGGAGTGGGTCGCCAAGGTCATCGCCGAGTACGGCGACAAGATCGCGGTGGGCCTGGACGTACGGGGAACGACCCTGCGCGGCCGCGGCTGGACCCGCGACGGCGGCGACCTCTACGAGACCCTGGCACGCCTCGACTCCGAGGGCTGCGCCCGCTACGTCGTCACCGACATCGCCAAGGACGGCACCCTCACGGGCCCGAACCTGGAGCTCCTGAAGAACGTCTGCGCCGCCACCGACAAGCCGGTCGTCGCCTCGGGCGGCGTCTCGTCCCTGGAGGACCTGCGCGCCATCTCCTCCCTCGTCCCCGAGGGCGTGGAGGGCGCGATCGTAGGAAAGGCCCTGTACGCGGAGGCCTTCACGCTCGAAGAAGCCCTGAAGGTGGTCTCCTCATGACGGACTCCGTACGCAAGATCAGCTCCGGTGGTCCCTGGGAGGAGAGCTTCGGCTACTCCCGGGCCGTGGAACTGCCCAACGGCCTTGTCCTGCTGTCGGGTTGCACCGCCGTCGTCAACGGCCGGATCGCCGAAGGCGGCCCGTACGAGCAGGCGACCGCCGCCTTCGGCGTGGCGGTCGACGCGCTCAAGGAGCTCGGCCTGGACGCGAGCCACGTGGTCCGCACCCGGATGTACATCACCCATGCCCGGGACGTCGACGACGTGGGCCGCGCCCACAAGGAGATCTTCGACGCGGTCCGCCCGGCCGCATCGATGATCATCGTCTCCGGCTTCGTCGACCCGAGCCTGGTCGTCGAGGTCGAGATCGAGGCCTATCGGGGGGAGTCCGCGTGAGCCTCGCCATACGCGTGATCCCCTGCCTGGACGTGGACAACGGCCGGGTCGTCAAGGGCGTCAACTTCGAGAACCTGCGCGACGCGGGCGACCCGGTCGAGATGGCCAAGCTGTACGACGCCGAGGGCGCGGACGAGCTGACCTTCCTCGACATCACGGCGTCCTCCGGCAACCGCGAGACGACGTACGACGTGGTCCGCCGCACCGCCGAGCAGGTCTTCATCCCGCTCACGGTCGGCGGCGGCGTCCGTACGACCGAGGACGTCGACAAACTCCTGAGGGCAGGCGCGGACAAGGTGGGCGTCAACACGGCGGCCATCGCCCGCCCCGACCTGATCCGCGAGATCGCCGAGCGCTTCGGCCGCCAGGTCCTGGTCCTGTCGGTCGACGCCCGTCGTACGGCATCGGGCTCCTTCGAGGTGACGACCCACGGCGGACGCAGGTCGGCCGGGATCGACGCGGTCGAATGGGCGCACCGGGCGGCCGAGCTGGGTGCGGGGGAGATCCTGCTCAACTCCATGGACGCCGACGGCACCAAGGACGGCTACGACACGGAGATGATCGCGGCCGTACGCAAGCACGTGACCGTCCCCGTCATCGCCTCCGGCGGCGCGGGCCGCCTCGCCGACTTCCCGCCGGCGATCGACGCGGGCGCGGACGCGGTCCTGGCCGCCTCGGTCTTCCACTTCGGCGACCTGCGCATTTCCCAGGTCAAGGACGCTCTCCGCGAGGCGGGTCACCCGGTCCGCTGATCCGGTTCACCCGGTTGCCGTAACCAATTCATAACCCTTGCATTGTACTGCGCAAGGGTTATATTGGGAAGTGGGGCAGCCACAGATGGCGTGGACCGTAGTGGTGATCGAACCTGCGCGCGCGTGGCTACGCGAGTTGCGCAGCAAGGACCGTGCCACGGCGCGACAGATCGGATCGGCGATTGACGTGCTGGTGCGAGAGGGGCCTGCTCTGGGTCGGCCGCTCGCGGATACGGTCACAGGGTCGTCGATTGCCAACCTGAAGGAGCTGAGACCGGCATCGGTTGGCGCTACAGAGGTGCGGTTGCTGTTCGTATTCGATCCTCAGCGGCGGGCAGTGTTTCTCGTTGCTGGAGACAAGTCGGGTCGTTGGTCGAGTTGGTACTCGAAGGCGATCAAACAGGCCGAAGAGGCCTACGGTGCCTACCTCGAAGCGACCGAGGGGCAAAGTGCGACGGGGCAGGTCGAAGGGCAGGAAGGCGGATGCCGGACATGAATGCAGACCGAGAACTCCCGGCAGGAGCGGTTACCTGGGACGAGCTCAAGGGGGAGCTGTTTGACGACGAGGACCGTGAGGTAATGGCGCGGCTCACTGAAGTGATGCTGGCGCAGGTCCGCGCGTACCGCCTCGCCGAGATCCGCAAGCGTCAGCACACCACGCAGGTCGAGCTCGCCCAGCGGATGGGGATCTCCCAGGCGCGGGTCTCGGACATCGAGCGCGGAAAGATCAACCGCAGCGAGGTCGACACCCTCGCCGCGTACGTCGCCGCGCTCGGTGGGCAGCTGCAGTTGGTCGCCAACTTCGGAGACGAATCCGTGGTTCTCGCCTGACGCGTGGTCGAGCCGCGAGGCGGGCCGCCCCGTCCGCTCATTCGGTTGCGAATGTGTCGCTCATGCCCTTACGGTCCTCCCTGCTGAGCGAACTGTGAGCAGGGAGACCATGGAAGCGGCAGCGAAGAAGGACACGGCCACCGGAGCGATACGGGCGCGGCCCGCCTACCGCGACCGCAATGTGCTGAGGTGGCTCGTCGCCTACAGCGCCTCGCTCCTCGGCGACGGGATCTACTTCGTCGCCCTCGCCTGGGCCGCCAACGCCGTCGCCACACCCGCTCAGGTCGGGATCGTCATGGCGATGGGCTCCATCCCCCGGGCGGTGCTGATGCTCGGCGGGGGAGTGGTCGCCGACCGCTTCGGGCCGCGGGCCGTCGTCCTGGGCTCCGACGCCCTGCGCTGCCTGGTGATCCTGGCCGTTGCCGCCGCGCTGGTCTTCTCCTCGCCGGGGCTGTGGGTGCTCATCGCGGTGGCGCTGGTGTTCGGGGTCGTCGACGCGCTGTTCCTGCCGGCGGTCGGTGCGCTGCCGCCGCGCATCACCGAGCCCTCCGAAGTCGTACGGCTGCAGAGCATGGTGATGCTGGCGGGCCGCCTCTCGCGCACCACTGCCCCGCCTCTCGCCGGTCTGGCCATGGGACTTGGCGGCTCGGCCGCCGCATTCGCCCTCGCGGGCGGCCTGTTCTGCCTCTCGCTCGTGCTCCTGTGGGCGGTACGGATCGGCTCGCTCCCCGTCGACGCCACGATCAAAGACACCGAACCCACCACCCCCTGGCGGGACTTGGTCGAGGGCCTGTCGTACATCCGCCGCCACAAGGTGATCGGCCCGCTCGTGCTCTCCGGTGCCATGAGCCAGTTCGGCATCATCGCCCCGCTCACCGTGGGCCTGGTGCTGCTCTGCGACGAGCGCGGCTGGGGCGCGGCGGGCATGGGCTGGATCTCGGGGGCCTTCGGTGTGGGCACGACATCGATGGCACTGCTCCTGACCGTACGCGGGCGTCTCCCGCGCGCCGGCATGCTGCAGAACATCTCCCTGGTCGTCGCCTCCGGGGGCATCGCCGCGATCGGCCTGATCCCCTCGCTGCCCGGAGCCGCCATGATCGCCCTGCTGTCCGGGCTGGCAAGCGGGGTCTGCGGCGGGCTGGCCACCAGCCTGATCCAGACCGCCACCAACCCTGCGTATCTGGGCCGGGTCAGCTCGGTCATGGCCTTCACCGGCGTGGGCATCGCCCCGCTCGCGTACCCCCTCTTCGGTGTCCTGACCGGGGTCATCGGCACCGGCCCCCTCTACATCGCGGGCGGCGTGCTCAGCGCGCTGGGCGCGACGGTAGGGCTCGCGTCCCGGGCGGTACGGGGTGCGGAGCTGCCGGAGATGCGGGCGTAAGCCGCAGGGCGGTGCGAGAGCTGCGTGGAGCTCAGAGCCCGAGTTTGGCTTCCAGCGCCTTCGTCGAAGCGTCCTTGTCGCCGTCCAGCTCCACCCGGGCCGCGTCCTGCCGCCCGTACACGAAGAGCGTCAGCTCGCCCGGCTCACCGGTCACCGTCACCACCGGTGCGCCCCGGTGCGCCACCGCCGTCTGGCCGTCCGGACGGCGCAGCACCAGCCCCACGGGGGACTTGCGCCCCATCAGCCGGGCCGCCTTCTCCAGGCGCCGCCAGAGCGCGTCCGAGAAGACCGGGTCGAGATCGCGCGGGCTCCAGTCGGGCTGGGCGCGGCGGACGTCCTCGGCGTGGATGAAGAACTCCACCGCGTTCGCACCCTCGTCGACCTGCTTGAGGGCGTACGGGGAGAACTTCGGCGGCCCCGTACGGATGAGCTGGATCAGCTCCTCGTACGGCTTCGCCGCGAACTCCGCCTGGACCCGTTCGAGGCGTCCCTTGAGGGCCCCGATCATGATTCCGCCCGCCGCGTCCAGACGGCGCTCGCGCACCACCACATGGGCGGCGAGTTCGCGGGTCTTCCAGCCGTCGCAGAGCGTCAGGGCGTCCGGTCCGGCCGCCTCCAACAGATCGGCGAGGAGAAGTCGTTCACGCTTGGCATGGGTCGACATGGACGCAAGGGTACGACCGAGGGGCCCGGTCCGCCCAGTGGACGCACGTCCGGGATGTCCGTGGGGCGCGGCACAATGGTCGTATGACCAGCACGCCCAGCAATCTCGACCCCGCCGTCGCCGCCCGCCTGAAGCGCGGCGCCGAAGGCCTGGTACCGGCCGTCGCCCAGCAGTACGACACCGGTGAGGTGCTGATGCTGGGCTGGATGGACGACGAGGCGCTGCACCGGACGCTGACCACCGGGCGCTGCACGTACTGGTCGCGCAGCCGCCAGGAGTACTGGGTCAAGGGCGACACCTCGGGGCACTTCCAGCATGTGAAGTCGGTGGCGCTGGACTGCGACGGCGACACGCTGCTCGTCAGGGTCGACCAGGTCGGGGCCGCCTGCCACACGGGCGACCGGACCTGTTTCGACGCGGATGTGCTGCTCGGTTAGCAGCTGGGTCAGGAGCGGCCGTACACGAGCCTGATCTCGTCCTGGTCGTGCAGCACGATGCGGGCCGGGTCGCCCTGGTGCGCGCGGCCGTTGACGTAACCGCGCCCGTCCGTGCGCGGTGCGCCCCACTCGGTCAGCAGCTGGCCCAGGGTGAAGTCCCGCCAGGTCGCCGACTCGACGTGCACCACTCCGCTCGTGTCATGGGTGTGGAGCGGGCTGTAGCGGGGCTTCGGGCCCGAGCGGTCGATGCCGATGTCCGCCGGGACCGTCATCGGCCGGCCGTCCACGAACACCTCGAGGTGCGGATGGATGTGCATGGTCATCGCCTCCTCGTCGAGCATCGTCAGCCCGGCCGCCCGCACTCGCGCCGGTACGTCGGCGGGAGCGGGCCAGGACGCCGGAGGGCCCGGGAGAAGTGCGGTCAGGGCTGCGGCCGAAGCGAGCAAGGTCTGGAGCATTACTCGGTTCTAGCGGACCGTGTTCCACTCCTCGGCCCGCAACGCCGAGCGCCTCCCGTACAGCTCTAAGCTCTTCGTCATGGACCTTGAGACCTTCCGCAAGCTCGCCGTCGACCGCCGTGTCATCCCCGTCAGCCGCCGGCTGCTCGCGGACGGCGACACCCCGGTCGGGCTCTACCGCAAGCTTGCCGCCGAGCGCCCCGGCACGTTCCTGCTGGAGTCCGCGGAGAACGGAAGGACCTGGGCCCGCTACTCCTTCATCGGCGTACGGTCCGCCGCCACCCTCACCACCCGCGACGGGCAGGCCCACTGGCAGGGCACCCCGCCCGTCGGGGTGCCGGTCGAAGGCGACCCGCTGCTGGCGCTGCGCGCCACCGTCGAGGCGCTGCACACCCCCCACGACCTGGCCGGCGGGCTGCCGCCCTTCACCGGCGGGATGGTCGGCTATCTCGGGTACGACATCGTGCGCCGCCTGGAGAAGATCGGTCCCGGCGAGCGGGACGACCTCCAGCTGCCCGAGCTGACGATGCTGCTCACCTCGGACCTGGCCGTCATGGACCACTGGGAGGGGTCGGTGCTGCTGATCGCCAACGCGATCAACCACAACGACCTGGAGAGCGGTGTCGACGAGGCGTACGCGGACGCCGTCGGCCGGCTCGACGCGATGGAGGCCGATCTGGGGGTGGCTGTTGCGAGCGTGCCCGTCGAGCTGCCCGCCTCCGAACTGCCGGCGCTTTGGAAAGAATCAGTCACCGCGCTGTGGGGCGGCAAGGCCTATCAGGACGCCGTCGTCGACATCAAGGAGCGGATCAGGGCGGGCGAGGCCTTCCAGGTCGTACCGTCCCAGCGCTTCGAAACCCCGTGCACCGCAAGCGCGTTGGACGTCTACCGGGTGCTGCGGGCCACCAATCCGTCCCCGTACATGTACCTCTTCCGCTTCGACGGGTTCGATGTGGTGGGCTCCAGCCCCGAGGCCCTGGTCAAGGTCGAGGACGGGCGGGCCATGGTCCACCCGATCGCGGGGACCCGGCACCGCGGCGCCACCCCGCAGGAGGACCAGGCGCTCGCCGACGAGCTGCTCGCCGATCCCAAGGAGCGGGCTGAGCACCTGATGCTGGTCGACCTCGGGCGCAACGACCTGGGGCGGGTCTGCGAGCCGGGGTCCGTCGAGGTCGTCGACTTCATGTCGGTGGAGCGGTACTCGCATGTGATGCACATCGTGTCGACCGTGACCGGGCGGGTCGCGGAGGGCCGTACGGCTTTCGACGTGCTGACCGCCTGCTTCCCCGCGGGCACGCTCTCCGGCGCGCCCAAGCCCCGGGCGATGCAGATCATCGACGAGCTGGAGCCCTCCCGGCGCGGTCTGTACGGGGGCTGCGTCGGCTATCTCGACTTCGCGGGCGACTCCGACACGGCCATCGCGATCCGTACCGCGCTGCTCAGGAACGGCACCGCGTACGTGCAGGCCGGAGCCGGCGTGGTAGCCGACTCCGACCCGGTGTCGGAGGACACGGAGTGCCGCAACAAGGCGGCCGCCGTGCTCCGCGCGGTGCACACGGCCAACAGGATCAGCCGGTGAACCAGTTCCGCATCAGCCGGTGAAGGCTGCCGTTCCGCTCGGCGTGCCGAGGCCCGTCGGGCCGTCGTAGCCGGACTTCGCGGTGCAGTAGTACGAGACCGTGCAGGTGCCGTTCGACCCACTGGTCACGTCGTTGAGCGACGAGGTGTGGGCGTACGGGAACGCGGCCGGGTAGGAGCCGGTGGACGGGGTGCCGGAGATGGCGTACACCGCCGCGATGATCGGCGAGGAGACGCTGGTTCCGCCGAAGGTGTACCAGCCCGCGGTGATTCCGTAGGAGTCGTAGACCGCCACACCCGTGGCCGGGTCGGCGACCGCCGAGACGTCGGAGATCATCCGCTTGGTGCAACTGGTGTCGGTCTGCCAGGTGGGCTTGGCGTCGTACGCCGAGCAGCCGGACCCCGTGCCCTCGGTGGAGGACGTGGACCAGACGGTCTCGGCCCAGCCGCGGGTGCTCGACGAGGTGGAGAGCGCGGTGCCGCCCACCGATGTCACGTACTTCGAGGCCGCCGGGTACTCCGCGCCGTAGCCGGAGTCGCCCGCGCTGACTGTGATCGCGACGCCCGGGTGGTTGAAGTACTTGGTGTCGTAGCTCGTGTCGCTGGAGGACTCGGAGCCGCCGTAGCTGTTGGAGACGTACTTGGCGCCGAGGGTGACCGCCTCGTTGACCGCGGTGCCGAGGTTCGCCATGGACGCGGTCTTCGCCTCGACGAGGAGGATGTGGCAGTTGGGGCAGACGGCGCTGGCCATGTCGAGGTCGAGGGATATCTCCTCCGACCAGCCGGCGTCGGAGGCGGGCAGCGAGGTGGTGGAGCCGGTCTGGCTGACCTTCTTGAAGCAGCCGTTGGCTGTGGTGCAGGCCGAAAGTCCGTACTGCGTACGGTACTTGGCGAGGTCCGCCTCGGCGTTCGGGTCGTTGTACGCGTCCACGATCGCGATCGTCGCGCCGCTGCCGTTGGAGGCGGCGGCCGAGGTCAGCCCGTAGGCGGCCTGCAGCTGGGTGGGGCCGTAGCCCGAGGGGGCAGCGGCGGCGGCGTTCGGCTTGATGGTCTCGGTCTTCGCGGCGTGCACGGTGCCGCTGCTGACCCGAAGTGCCTTGCAGGCCATGACGTTCGGCTGCGTCGGCGCCGCACAGGCGCGGGCGACGGTGATGCCGTGGGGGGATGATGCGGGCGCCGCGACGCCCGAGGGGGCGGCGAAGGCGAGCAACGCCGTGGCGAACGAAGCCGCCGCGGCGAGGGTGAGGGGTCTGCGCATCGAGATGCCTCCGAGAGGTCGGTGAACCGAAGAGGGGGTGCGGGTGCGCTGTGCAGCCTGTTGCGCCTGGTGGGCGACGGGCCGATGCGAAACGTAGGTGTGACCCGAGCACGTCAACAAGGTGATTCCTGGAAGCTCTACCTCCGCTTTGCTTTGCGGGGACTTCGATGGCCGATCGCTGACCAGAGCATGGGCATGACAGGGGTCTACGCGGGTTGACCCGGGGCCCGGCTGTCGGCCCGGCCGCCGCGCAGGGGATAGTGGAGTACGTGACCGCCGTACCCCAGCCCCGAACCGAATCCGGCCCCGAAGCCGATGCAGCCGCCGCCTCGTCCGGAGGCCGCCGCAGCCTCGGCATCGCCCTGCTGCTCGGCGCCATCGGCGCTGCCGTCGTTCTCATGACCTCGGGCCAGACCTGGGCCGAGGGCACGGTCGCGGTCGGCGGCGGAGCCGTCCCGCTGAAGGCCTCCGGCGGTGACGTCACCGGCGTCCCCACGGCGCTCACCATCGTCGGCCTGGCCGCCCTGGTCGCGGTCTTCGCCGTACGCAAGGCCGGCCGGCTCCTCGTCTCCGCACTGCTCGCCCTGTGCGGCGCCGGAGCCGCTGCCGCCGCCTTCGTCGGCGCGTCCGACAGCGCCGCGCTCGACGAGAAGGCCGCCAGGACCGCGGGCGACACCGCGGCCACCATCGACGCGCTCACCCATACGGCATGGCCCTATGTCACCGCCGCCGGCGCCGTGCTGATCCTCCTCGCGGGCCTCCTCGCCCTGCGGTACGGCAAGCACTGGCCCGCGATGTCCGGCCGCTACGAACGCGACGGCAGCCCCCGCCCGCGCAAGGCCCGCACCGCACCGGACCCGGAGCGCCCCGAGGAGATCTGGAAGGCGCTCGACCGGGGCGAGGACCCGACGCGCGAAGAGTGACCCCCAGCTGACGCCCTGAGCTCCCGTACGGAACAATGGGCGGCGAGCTTTCGACACACAGCAACGCAAGCAACGAGGAGCAACTCATGGCGGGCACCAGCCACGGACACACCCCGGCCGCCTGGACCGGCGTCATCATCGCCTTCATCGGTTTCTGCGTCGGGGGCGCCTTCATGGTCCTTGCCAGCCCGCTCGGGGTCGTGGCCGGACTGGTCGTCATCGTCCTCGGTGGAGTCGTCGGCCTCGGTATGAAGGCCGCCGGCATGGGCCTGCCGAAGGAGTCCGAGGCCACCCGCCAGGCCCGGATCCGCGCGGGCGAGATGCAGACGCGCTGAACCACCGCGCATTCGTCATGAGGCGCAGCCCCTCCGGGCTGCGCCTTCGCGCGTGAAAGGCGACAATCACCAGGTGGAAACAGTGGAGCCTCCCGCAGCCTTCGTCACCCCCGCGCCAGCCCCGGCGCCGATGCCGCTGGTCCGCCGGCTCCTCACCCCGGTGGGCAGCATCGCCGGGGTCGCGGCGGCCTTCGCGTACGTCGGCTCCGTCAACCCCAACCACCCCGGCCACTACCCGGTCTGCCCGCTGTACGCGATCACCGGGGTCTACTGCCCCGGCTGCGGCGGTCTGCGCAGCGCCTACGCGGTCGCCCACGGGGATCTGGTCACCGCACTCGGCGACAACGCACTGGCCGTCGTCGGCTACGGCGTCTTCGCCGTGGTGATGGTGTTCTGGATCGTCCGCGCGGTACGGAACCAGCCGATGCGGATCAGCGTCTCCGCACGCTGGTGGTGGGCGATCGGCGCCGTCGCGCTGATCTTCTCCATTGTCCGGAACCTGCCCTTCGGATCGGCACTCATCCCGTAAATGCCCAGGTAGTGGGACCGGCGTCAACCGGATGCGGGCCCTTCGCCCATCTGCGGATACCATCAGGATGGCTGAACGTCATGGCTGAAGAAGACCCGAAGACAACCACTGGACAACCGTCCACACCGTCCCGGAAGGGGGCCGCTCGCGTGAGTGTGCTCGACGAGATCATCGAGGGCGTACGCGCCGACCTCGCGGAGCGGCAGGCACGCGTCAGCCTCGACGAGCTCAAGGAGCGCGCCGCGAACGCGCCCCGGGCGAGGGACGGAGTCGCCGCCCTGCGCGGCGACAGCGTGAAGGTCATCTGCGAGGTCAAGCGCTCCAGCCCCTCCAAGGGCGCGCTGGCCGCGATCGCCGACCCCGCCGCTCTCGCCGCCGACTACGAGGCGGGCGGCGCGGCCGTCATCTCCGTACTGACCGAGGAGCGCCGCTTCGGCGGATCCCTGGCAGACCTGGAAGCCGTACGGGCCAAGGTCGACACGCCCATCCTGCGCAAGGACTTCATCGTCACCGCGTACCAGCTGTGGGAGGCACGGGCCTACGGCGCCGACCTCGCGCTGCTGATCGTCTCCGCCCTGGAGCAGGAGGCGCTGGTCTCGCTGATCGAGCGCGCCCACTCCATCGGCCTCACCCCGATCGTCGAGGTGCACGACGAGGACGAGGTCGAGCGCGCCGTCGACGCCGGGGCCCGGATCATCGGCGTCAACGCCCGTGACCTCAAGACCCTCAAGGTCGACCGCGGCACCTTCGAGCGCGTCGCGCCGGAGATCCCGGACCACATCGTGAAGATCGCCGAGTCCGGCGTCCGCGGCCCGCACGACCTGATCGCGTACGCCAACGCCGGCGCGGACGCCGTCCTGGTCGGCGAGTCCCTGGTCACCGGGCGCGACCCGCGCGCGGCCGTCGCCGACCTGGTCGCCGCAGGCGCCCACCCGGCGCTCCGCCACGGACGGGGCTGACCCGAAGCCATGGCCATCTCCGCCCGACTCGCACGGGGGTGCAAGCCCCGTGGCTGCCGCGCGCCCGCGCGTCGGGTGCGGGGGCGGCGCGTGCGGTACCACATCGGCTCCGAGCCGGGTCAGATCAACGGAATGCGATGGCGCGGCTTGCGCTGACTCCGGGCACGGCCTCCGGCCGTTTGTCCTCAATCGCCGGACGGGCTTGAGATGCCCGTACCTGTGATGATGTCTGTCGGCGTATCTCGCGACCCCTTCAAGCATTCACTCCTGGTCAGGAGCACGCGCATGTCCAGCAGCTTCTTCATTCCCGATCCCGAGGGACAAGTCCCCAATTCCGCGGGCTACTTCGGCGAGTTCGGCGGCAAGTTCATCCCCGAGGCGCTCGTCGCCGCGGTCGACGAGGTCGCCGTGGAGTACGACAAGGCCAAGGTCGACCCCGCCTTCTCGGCCGAGCTCAACGACCTGATGGTCAACTACACCGGCCGGCCCAGCGCCCTCACCGAGGTGCCCAGGTTCGCCGAACACGCCGGTGGCGCACGGGTGTTCCTCAAGCGCGAGGACCTCAACCACACCGGCTCGCACAAGATCAACAACGTGCTCGGCCAGGCGCTGCTCACCCGGCGTATGGGCAAGACCCGGGTCATCGCGGAGACCGGGGCCGGCCAGCACGGCGTCGCCACCGCGACCGCCTGTGCGCTCTTCGGGCTCGAATGCACCATCTACATGGGCGAGATCGACACCGAGCGCCAGGCGCTCAACGTCGCCCGGATGCGGATGCTCGGCGCCGAGGTCGTCTCCGTGAAGTCCGGCTCCAGGACCCTCAAGGACGCCATCAACGAGGCGTTCCGCGACTGGGTCGCCAATGTGGACCGCACGCACTACCTCTTCGGCACCGTCGCGGGACCGCACCCCTTCCCCGCCATGGTCCGCGACTTCCACCGGGTCATCGGCGTCGAGGCACGCCGCCAGATCCTGGAGCGCGCGGGACGGCTGCCCGACGCCGTCGCCGCGTGCGTCGGCGGCGGATCCAACGCCATCGGCCTCTTCCACGCCTTCATCCCGGACGCCGGTGTACGGCTCGTGGGCTTCGAGCCCGCCGGGCACGGCATCGAGACCGGGGAGCACGCGGCCACCCTGTCCGCGGGCGAGCCGGGCATCCTGCACGGCTCGCGGTCGTACGTCCTGCAGGACGAGGAGGGCCAGATCACCGAGCCCTACTCGATCTCGGCGGGGCTCGACTACCCCGGCATCGGCCCGGAGCACGCGTATCTGAAGGACACAGGACGCGGCGAGTACCGCGCGGTCACCGACGACCAGGCCATGCAGGCGCTGCGGCTGCTCTCGCGCACCGAGGGCATCATCCCGGCCATCGAGTCCGCGCACGCGCTCGCCGGCGCGCTGGACCTCGGCAAGGAGCTGGGGAAGGACGGGCTGCTCGTCATCAACCTGTCCGGCCGCGGCGACAAGGACATGGACACCGCGGCCCGTTACTTCGGGCTGTACGACGGCAAGGCGGAGGGGGCCAAGTGAGCGGACACACCGGAAACACAGAGCTGTTGGGGCAGGTCCTCGCCAAGGCGAAGTCCGAGGACCGGGCCGCGCTCATCGCGTACCTCCCGGCCGGATTCCCCACCGTCGACGGCGCGATCGCCGCCGTGAAGTCCGTCATCGCGGGCGGCGCGGACGTCGTCGAGGTCGGGCTGCCGCACAGCGACCCGGTGCTCGACGGCCCGGTCATCCAGACCGCCGACGACATCGCGCTCAAGGGCGGGGTGAAGATCGCCGACGTGATGCGCACGGTCCGCGAGGCGTACGAGGCCACGGGTGCCCCGATCCTCGTCATGACGTACTGGAACCCGATCGACCGCTACGGCATCGCACGCTTCACCGCCGAGCTCGCCGAGGCGGGCGGCGCCGGGTGCATCCTGCCCGATCTGCCGGTCCAGGAGGCCGGGATGTGGCGCGAGCACGCGGCGAAGCACGGTCTCGCGACCGTCTTCGTCGTCGCGCCCAGCAGCAAGGACGCACGCCTCGCGGAGATCACCGCCGCAGGTTCCGGCTTTGTGTACGCCGCCTCTCTGATGGGCGTCACCGGCACCCGCGTATCGGTGGGCGCGGAGGCCCAGGAGCTGGTCCGGCGGACCAGGGCGACGACCGAACTCCCCGTCTGCGTCGGGCTCGGGGTGTCCAACGCCGTCCAGGCCAAGGAGGTCGCCGCCTTCGCCGACGGAGTGATCGTCGGCTCGGCCTTCGTCAAGCGGATGCTGGACGCGCCGGACGAAGCCGCGGGCCTGGAAGCCGTACGGGAACTGGCCGGCGAGCTCGCCCAGGGCGTACGCCGGGTCTGACCCCTTTTCTGTCACCCATATGGGTGGAAGTAGGGCCGGGGAGGCACGCTCGTGCCTCCCCGGTTCGTTGCCCGGGTGTGAGCGAGAAGAACCGTGATGGAAAGCGAACTGCCCGAGAGCAGCTCAAGATCGACCGCGAGAAGCAGCAGGCGGCCGAGAAGCGCAAGCGCGCGCTGATCGTCGGAGGCGCGGTGGTCGCCGTGCTGGCGATCGCTGCGGTGATCGGGGTGGTGGTGGCCAACTCCGGCAGTGACAAGACCTCCAGCGCGAGCGGCCCGGCCGTGGCGCCCAAGGGGGCGCAGGGCAAGGACAGCCTGGCGATCCCGGTGGGCGCGAGCGACGCACCGTCGACGCTCACCGTGTGGGAGGACTTCCGCTGCCCGGCCTGCGGCCAGTTCGAGAACAGCTTCAGGGACACCATCCATGAGCTGGAGAACACCGGCCAGATCAAGGTCGAGTACCACCTCGCCACGCTGATCGACGGCAACATGGGCGGCAGCGGCTCGCTGCGCGCCGCCAACGCGGCCGCCTGCGCGCAGGACGCCGGGAAGTTCCCCGCGTACCACGACGTGCTCTACGAGAACCAGCCCGAGGAGACGGACGACGCCTTCGCCAAGAACAGCCGTCTGATCGAGCTGGCGGGCAAGGTGGACGGCCTCGACACGGCCACGTTCCAGTCCTGTGTGAACGACGGGAAGCACGACAGCTGGGTGAAGAAGTCCAACACGGCCTTCCAGAACAGCGGTTACAGCGGGACGCCGACGGTGCTGCTCAACGGGGACGCGGTCTTCCCGAAGAAGGGCGACGAGTCCATCACGCCGGCCAACCTCAAGAAGTGGGTGGCGGAGGCGAACAAGGGCAAGAAGGCCGGGACGGTCTCGCCCAGCCCCAGCACCACCGGCTGACCTCGTTACCCAGCCGTTGCCGGGTGGGTTGTCCGCTCTCCCACCCGGCAGGGTAGCGTCGGCTCTGCCATGAATCTTGCCTATATCCCCAGCCCGTCGACCGGCGTGATCCATCTTGGACCGATCCCGCTGCGCGGCTACGCGTTCTGCATCATCATCGGTGTCTTCGTCGCCGTCTGGTACGGCAACAAGCGCTGGATCGCCCGGGGCGGCAATGCCGGCACCGTGGCCGACATCGCCGTGTGGGCGGTGCCCTTCGGCCTGGTGGGCGGACGGCTCTACCACGTCATCACCGATTACGAGCTGTACTTCAGCGACGGCAAGGACTGGATCGACGCCTTCAAGATCTGGGAAGGCGGCCTCGGTATCTGGGGTGCGGTCGCGCTCGGCGCGGTCGGCGCCTGGATCGGCTGCCGTCGTCGCGGGATCCCGCTGCCGGCCTGGGCCGACGCGATGGCACCAGGGCTGGTCATCGCCCAGGCCATCGGCCGCTGGGGCAACTGGTTCAACCAGGAGCTCTACGGCAAGCCGACCGATGTCCCGTGGGCGCTGAAGATCAGCGAGGGTACTGACCGGGTCGCGGGTACGTACCACCCGACCTTCCTGTACGAGTCGCTCTGGTGCCTCGGTGTCGCCGCCCTGATCGTCTGGGCCGACCGGCGCTTCCGGCTCGGGCACGGGCGGGTCTTCGCGCTGTACGTCGCCGCGTACTGCGTGGGCCGCTTCTGGATCGAGTACATGCGCGTCGACGACGCGCACCACATCCTGGGTCTGCGGCTCAACGACTGGACCGCGCTGATCATGTTCCTGCTCGCCGTGACGTACTTCGTCATCTCGGCGAAGGTGCGGCCGGGCCGCGAGGAGATCGTGGAGCCGGGCGCGATGGCGGACGAGGACGGCTCCGACACGGACGCTGATACCGACGCCGACGCGGTCGACCTGGCCAAGAAGGACGAGTCCGAGGTCAAGGCGGAGGACACGGCGGAGGACAAGGCGGAGGCCGACGACGGCGTCACGGCCGAGTCCGCCGACGCCGAGGAGACCGCCAAAAAGGGCTGATCGTTTCTGTACGGAGAGGGCCCCGGACCAGCACTGGTCCGGGGCCCTCTCCGTGCCCGCACATCAGTGGATCAACGCAGCCGCGCCGCCAGCGCCAGAGTGCGCTGCGCGCCCTCGACCACGGCCGCATCCACGAACCTGCCGTCGGGCAGGGCGAGCGCACCACGGTCCGTGGCGGCCGCCTTCACGATCTCCTCCGCCGCCTCGATCTCGTGGGACGACGGCAGATACGCCCGCTCGATCACCGGCAACTGGCGCGGGTGGATGGCCGTACGGCCCAGGAAACCGAGAGCGCGGCCCCGGGCGCAGTTCGCTGCAAGACCCTCCAGGTCCCGGATGTCGGGGAAGACGGACTGGGCGGGCGGGGCGAGACCGGCCGCGCGGGCGGCCACGACGATCCGGCTGCGCGGCCAGTCCAGGCCCGCGTCCTCCCGTACCCCCAGATCGGCCCGGAGATCGGCCTCTCCGATGGCGATGCCCCGCAGGGAGGGGTGGGCGGTGGCGATCGCGTACGCGTTCTCGACGCCGAGCGCCGATTCGATCAGTGCGTACAGCGGAACTCCGCAGACGGAGGCCTGCGCCACCTCCTCGGGGTGCGTCACCTTGGGGAGGCGGAAGGCGGACAGGCCCGGGAGGTGGGCGAGCGCCTCGATGTCCTGGGCCATGCCGATACGGACGTGGACCGGGACCGGGTGGGGGTGTGCGAGGAGGTCCGCCGTGGCGTCGCGGGCGTACTCCTTGCGGTGCGGTGCCACCGCGTCCTCCAGGTCCACGATCACCACGTCCGCACCGGAGACGAGGGCCTTGGCGACCACATCGGGGCGGTCGCCCGGTGCGTACAGCCAGGTCAGCGGCGTCGGTCCGGTCATAGCGCGCCCGTCGTGCGCAGTGCGGTGATCTCGGCACCGGACAGGCCCAGTTCGGTCAGGACCGCGTCGGTGTCCGCGCCGTGCGGCCGGCCGGCCCAGTGGATCGCGCCCGGGGTCTCGGAGAGCCGGAAGAGGACGTTCTGCATACGGAGCGGGCCGAGTTCGGGGTCGGGCACCTCGGTGATGGAGTCCAGGGCCCGGTACTGGGGGTCCTCCATGACGTCGCGGATGTCGTAGATCGGCGCGATGGCTGCCTCGGCCTTCTCGAAGGCCGCCATCGCGTCCTCGCGGGTGTGCCGGGCGATCCAGCTGCCGACCGCCTCGTCGAGCACATCGCTGTGCTCGGCCCGGCCCGAACCCGTCGTGAACCACGGCTCGGCGATCAGTTCCGGGCGGCCGACCAGGCGCATCACGCGCTCGGCGATCGACTGCGCGGAGGTGGAGACCGCGAGCCAGCTGCCGTCCGCCGTGCGGTAGGTGTTGCGCGGGGCGTTGTTGAGGGAGCGGTTGCCGGTGCGCGGTTGGACATAGCCGAGCTGGTCGTACCAGAGCGGCTGCGGGCCGAGGACGGTCAGGATCGGCTCGATGATCGCCATGTCGACGACCTGGCCGTTGCCCGTGCGGTCGCGGGCGGCGAGGGCTGTCATGACCGCGTACGAGGTCGCGAGCGCCGCGATGGAGTCGGCGAGGCCGAAAGGGGGGAGCGTCGGCGGCCCGTCGGGCTCGCCCGTGATCGCCGCGAAACCGCTCATCGCCTCGGCGAGCGTGCCGAATCCGGGGCGGTGGGAGTACGGACCGAACTGGCCGAAGCCCGTGACCCGGGCCAGGACCAGGCGGGGGTTGGCCGCGGACAGCTCGGGCCAGCCGAGGTTCCACTTTTCGAGAGTGCCCGGGCGGAAGTTCTCGATGATCACGTCGGCCGTGGCGGCGAGCCGGAGCAGCAGTTGCCGGCCCTCGGGGGTGGACAGATCGAGGGTGAGGTTGCGCTTGTTGCGGCCGAGGAGCTTCCACCAGAGGCCGACGCCGTCCTTCGAGGGGCCGCTGGCCGCCACGATGCTCGGCGACTTCGGCGCGGACGTCATCAAGGTCGAACACCCCACCCGCCCCGACCCCTCGCGCGGCCACGGCCCCTCGAAGGACGGCGTCGGCCTCT
>NZ_JAFLRJ010000215.1:10427-10601 GCF_017315755.1 Streptomyces beijiangensis | reverse complement strand
GGGTGAGGCGGGACATGATGAAGCGGGCGATCAACGGCATGGTGCCCAGGCAGTGGCGGTGGGGCAGGGATGCCCAGGACGCCAGGGCCGGGTCATCCTGGGCGCGTGGCCGGGTGCTCGCGTCGTTTGCCGTACTGACCGCAGCCCTGCTGGCCTTCCACGCCGTCGTCCCCA
>NZ_JAFLRJ010000215.1:0-10380 GCF_017315755.1 Streptomyces beijiangensis | reverse complement strand
GCTCCCCGGGGAGCGAGGCGCACCTGACATCACGGCGGTCCAGCACAACGTCAGCGACGAGAACACCGCTCCCGCGGACACCGCGGAAGCCTTGATCGACGCCGGTCCTGAGCTCATCGCCCTGGAGGAGCTGACGCCCTCCGCGCTGCCGCTGTACGAGAGGACCCTGGCGCCCGCCTACCCGTACCACGCGGTCGAAGGCACCGTCGGCCTCTGGTCGAAGTACCCGCTGACGGACGTGCGGTTGCTGGACATCAGGCCCAGGGGAATCGACGAGGGCTGGAACCGCGGGCTGCGAGCCGACGCGCGTACGCCATGGGGCGACATCGCCGTCTACGTCGTTCACCTGCCCTCGGTCCGCGTCCGGCCGAGCGGCTTCGACTCCGGCTATCGGGACGAGAGCGCCCGGCTGCTGGGCGCGGCCGTCACCGTCGAGAAGGTGGACAAGGTGATCCTGCTGGGCGACTTCAACGGCACGGTGGACGACCGCGGGCTGGCTCCGGTCACCTCGCACATGGGGCCACAGCCAAGGGACTTCGCGCTCAGCTGGCCCGCGGCCTTCCCCGTCTCACGGATCGACCACGTCATGACCCGCTCGGCGACCGTCACCGGCATCCGGACCCTGCCCGCCACCGGCAGCGACCACCTCCCGGTCGTGGCGGGCATCAGGCTCGCTTCCTGACCGGCGGCTGGGCCCTCACAAGTCGGTCGCCCGTTCATGACGCGGCTCGTACAGACCCACCTCACCGCCACCCGGCAGACGGAACCTGGTCAGCCGTCCCCAGCGCGCGTCGGTGAGCGGCTGTGTGAACTCCACGCCTTTCGCGGTCAGGTCCGACACGGTGGCGTCGACGTCGTCGCACATCAGATAGAGCTCCTGCGACTCCGGGCCGTCCGTGGGGTGGACGGCGACCTCGGCCGGCGGAAGCTTGAAGATCAGCCAGCCGCCGCCCGCGTCGACGTGCGGATACTCCAGCACGTCCCGGAAGAAGGCCCGGTCCGCTTCCGCATCGCGGCTGTAGATGATGACGTGTCCACCATTGATCACGCAGCCAGAGTAGGACCCGTGAGGGGCGAGGCGGCGACGGCACCTCGACTTAAGATGCCCTGACTCGATGAGTGGATACGGGGGAGAGCACACATGACATCGCTGAAGTTCCGGGCTGCGGGCCGCGACGACGCCGAGGGGATCGCCCGGCTGCACGCCGACAGCTGGCGGCGGCACTACCGGGGCGCGTACTCCGACGAGTTTCTGGACGGCGACGTGGTCAGCAACCGGCTGACCGTGTGGGCATCGCGCCTGGCGACCCCGTCCGCGTCGGCGACGATCGTGGCCGAGGACGACGCCGGGCTGCTGCTGGGCTTCGTACACGTGGTCTTCGACGAGGACCCGCAGTGGGGCAGCCTCGTCGACAACCTGCACGTCATCAACGCCAGGCGGCGTACGGGCCTGGGCAGCGAGCTCCTGACCCGGGCGGCCGAGGCGGTCGTGGGCGGAGCTACGGGGAAGGCCCTGTACCTGTGGGTACTTGAGCAGAACACGTCCGCCCAGGGCTTCTACCAGGCCTTCGGCGGTACGTGCGCCGAGGAGCCGACGACCGTCGGGGCCCCGGGCGGCGTGGCCGCCCGCCTCAACGGCACCCCCAAGAAGCTCCGTATGACATGGGCCGACGCCGCGACGGTGGGGCGGCTCAGGCCAGCCGCAGATCGATGAAGGCGACGCTGTCGCCCGGCAGTACGTACCGCTCGATCTCGACGAACCCGTGCGCCAGCGCGAACCGCAGCCCCTCCGGATTGGACTCCAGGACGACCGTCTCGACCACCTCGGCCCCGAGCGCCCGCGCCACCGCGAGCCCTTGCGCGTAGAGCTGCCCGCCCAGACCCTGCCCGCGCCGCTCAGGCAGGATCCGGGCGATCACGGTGGCGGTCGATCCGTTGTCGCCGGTGGGCGGACGTACGGTCGAGCAGCCCACGAGGACGTCGCCGAGATACGCGACGTACAGCCGGTTGCGCCCGGCGCGCTCGCGGACCTCGTCGAGGGAGAGGACGGAGGAGGCCGCGGGGATGATCAGGTTGTGGACGCGCTGCCAGTCCTGGAGCGCGGCCTCGCCGTCGGCCTGTTCGATACGAAGATCAGTCACCGCTGCAGAAAACCCCACACGCCCTGAAGCGTCAACCAGAGCGTGGGTCGTCACAGGGACTCCGGGATGTCCAGCTCTCCTCCGAATGCTGCTGCCCATGGACCGGAGTCAGCGGCAACGGCATCTGTCCCGCGGGCCCAGGCCCTGAGGCTGCGTCGGGAATCGAGCTCTTCGCCCGTGGAGGTGAAGCGGCACTCGCGCACAAGGCAGGCCAGGCCGACGAGAGTGGTGAACTGCGGCAAGCTGGTCCCGAGCAGTGCTGTTTCCGCGACCGATGCCAGCACTACACGACCACTGTTGCCTTCCAGGACAACCGGGTCACCGAGCCAGCGCCCCACCAGGTACGCAGGACCGGTCTGTCCCTCGGATTCCACCAGGCCGGTCTCGTCGAGCACTTCGGTGGTGAGGAATCTCAGTCGATGCTCGTCGAGGGCGGGAAACCCTACGTCCGTAAGGGAGTTACGGGCCCCTGGATGCGTCAGCCCTTCGGGGAGCGAGGCCTCATCGAGCCTGCGGAGCGCCCCTGACCCGAAACGGGCCTCCAGCCATGCGCGGGGAGGGGCATGGCGTGCGGAAAGGGATGTGGGCAGAGGCCAGTCGGCAGCGCGTCGGTGGGTGCCGACGAGTGGTGCGGGCCAGCGACCGGGTCGCTCCTCGTTCTCTTCCGCCTCCAGAACCTCCACCACGCAGACTCCTCCGGCACCGCCCAAGGCCCACAGACTGTCGCCGGCCCACTCCGCGTCTCGTACGCTTTTTGGCAGGCGGGGGACTCGTAGCCCCGGAGGCGTTGCGCGCGGCGGGTCGCTCTCGGAGGCCTGCAGGGTGCTGCCCTCGGTCCGCCCCACCTCTCCGTCGTCGTCGAGGAACACGTCGACGATCGCGGGGGCCGAGATCTCCGCTCCGTCAGCAAGCCGCCAGGTCTGCTCCAGATAGCGTTCGTCGCCCGCGTCCTCCGCGTCGTGGGCCACGGCCATCTCGTGCTGGCCCGCCACCGCGGGGTCGCCGTCGACGGTACCCAGCTCCACGTAATCGATGGGCCCTCCCGTGCCTCCGGTGCCTCCGGACGCTTCCACGGATCCGTACGGACGCCACCGCGACCAGCGGGTGCGCCAGGGCAGAGCCACTCCGCACCCTGCGAGCCGATCGGCCCACTCCCGCCGGCCCCTGTGCATGGCCGCCCAGTGCAGCCAGGCCAGCCATTCGCCCTGGGACTCGGGGGCGACACCCTCCAGGTCGAGATAGTGGGCGTCGGAAGCCGTGCCGCCCGCCGGGATCCCTTCAGGCCAGGCGAGCGCGATCCCCTGCAGGAGCGCCTTCCGCTCCGAGTGGGCGACCAAAAGCTCTTGATCATCGATCAGTTGGGGAAGCACCCCGGCGAACGCTGCATGGACGGGCAGCGTTCGGGCCGCGTATCGCGCGAGCGCATCCTGCCCACCGACGGCTGCGAGAAGGGCTTCGGTGATACGGAGCTGATCCGCGGCAGAAGCAGGGCGGTGAGCGCGGATACGAAGCTTCAAGGCGTCCGAGATGAATCCCACGGATCCGGATCCATCGACTACCAGGACGCCCATGAGCTCCGCCGCTGCCGCCTGCAGGGCTTCCGTCCCAGCGACCCCGCCCCCCGCCACGTTGAGCAGGTCCCACACAGCGAAAGGAATGTGGCGAAGCTCGGCGGTCGCCAGTGCGTGAAGCTGCGGGTAGGACCTCAGGGCCGTGGGGTCGATGCCACTGCCGTCCCCGTCCAGTACGACGCGGGGCGAGCGCTGGACGCGTACCCGATCCGCCGGCCGATCGCCTTCTACGACAACCCGAACGCATCCACCGCTGTGCCAGCCGAACGCCTCGGCCACCGCTCCGGCCACCCGGTCCGGCTCGTCGGAAGTGAAGAGGGAACCGGCCCACTGTGTATTGGCCAGCAGCACAATCGCCTCCCCGCGCTGCTTCGCGACGACATCCAGAAGCGGATACCGGCCCGGTCGGCCATCTGCTCGGAGCCCGAGTTCTGTGAGTACAGCTGTGACTACTTCGCCCCCGGAGAGCCCGCGACAGTCGACGAAGCAGGCGTGGGGGAACTCCCCCAGGACCCTGGTCAAGAGCCGTGTCTTCCCGGTCCCCCCTGCGCCCACGAGCGGCAACACGAGCCCATGGCGCCGCGGCTCGGTGAGCCATTCCTCGATACGGCTGTACGCCTCCTCCGGCTGCATGCGCCTCCCTAGTTGTCTCTTCCGTCGTCAGCCGGGCATGTCGGCCAGGGCCCTACCGGTCAGCCAGTGCTGCAGAGGGCACTCGATCATGAGGGTTCTTGACTGCCGTAGTCGTAATAAACGGATTCGAAGTTGTCGAACTCGCCTTCCCAGGCGGGGGATTCGGCCGCGGAGGGATCCACCGTTCGGAACCACGCCTTGAGGCTCTCCGCCATGTCGTAGAGCTCTACGTCTCCTGCAGTGAACGTCGTACCGAGGGCAACGTGATAGACGGCGAGCAGGACCAGGAACTGCCCGATGCTGCTGCCCGCCAGATGGGGCCGGCGTTCCGCTCCGGCCCGGTCGGCGATGAGCACATGGCCGCTGGTTCCGTCGAGCCACAGCTTCCGTGCGCCGAACTGTCCGAGACCGGACAGGAGGGTGCTGTCGCCGACGGGGTGCAGGCCGCCGCTGGGCAGGTCGGTCGCGTACAGGCCGCAGACACCCTGCGAGATGGGCCAGCCCACTTCGCCGAGGAAGCGTCGGGTTTCCTCGTGGCGCACTTCGCTGGGGATCTGCGCCTGGGGAAGAGGCCGACACGCGTCGGCTCCGAAGAGGTCCTCGTCCTCCAGCCAGGCGCGGGACAGGCCGTGGACGGGCGGGATCGGGAAGGGAAGTTCCCACGGCGCGCTTCGGGTGAGGGGCCCTGGAGCGAATAGTTTGGGCCAGGCGTCCCTCGGCAGGGCGGCAACGGCCTTCTCGTCCACCTCTGCGGCGAAGAGACCGCCGGTGCCTGCGAAGGCCCACAGCGAGGTGCCTGGATCGGTCTCGCCCAGCCGTACGGCTTCGCAGACGGCGTCCGGCGTCCTGGGTACGCCCTCGTTCGATGTCTGAATGGACCGCCAGACGTCATCCGTGCGTTTGTCCGCGTACTCGACGCCGGGGAAGGGTTCTCCCGGCAGCCGGCCCGGGGAATCCTGTTCTATCCGGGTCGGCTCGACGAGGAGTTCACCGGTCCGGGCGTCCCAGATGCGCCGTTCGCACACGGCGTGGTCAGGTCCGGGTGCCTCCAGCTCGCGCCAGTCGCTCAACGCCCAGCTGCCCTCGTACGACGCGGCACGCAGGTCCTCGACCCAGCGGAGGTCTTCAGGCCGATTGCCGCCGCGCCCCGGCATCCGCCAGTGCGACCACACCGTCCGCCATGGAAGCGGTCCTGCTGCGTCGGCCAGAGCCCCGGCCAGTGCGGAATCGCGGCGGCTGACCGCCGCATGGTGCAGCCATGCGACCCACTCACCCTGCGAGCCGGGAACAACCCCTTGAGCGTGCAGGTAGTGGATGTCCGCGGCCATCCCGCCGGGTGGTACTCCGTCCGCAAAGGCCAGGGCCAATGCCTGCCACAGTCCGTACCAATGGGCCCGCGCCAAGAACCCGGCATCTTCCAGAAGCGGCGTCAACTCACCGGCGAGAGCGGCATGGACGGAGACAGCGCATGCAATGTAGGCGTCCACGTCGTCGCCGTGATGCTGCTGCCACAGATCCAGCAGTGCTCTGGCCACCTTCCCGTGCTTACGCGGCGAAAGCGGAAATGCGGTACGTGCCGCTCGGTGCAGCGCCTCGTCCGTGAACCGGACCTGTTCCCGATGTGAGCTGTCGGTCTCCACGACGAGAACCTCCGGCCAGGCCTGGGCGATGATGCGCAGATCCCGTGGCTCAATGGTGGCGTCTGCCAGCACATCGGAGACGGTCTTCCACACGGCTATCGGCAGACTGCGCCTCTCCATGCCTGCGACCGCAGCAAGTGCGCAATCCAGCATTTCCTGGGGGAGGCCAGGGACCACGGGGCGCTGGAGAAGCGGCTTCGGCCCCTCGTCACAAGCCACCTCGACAGATATCCCCAGGTCCCAACTGAGCTGGGCGCGTACCGAGGTGGCGATGCGCCCCGCCTCGGTGGACGTCAGTAGTGGACCCGCCCAGTACACATGGTCCAGTTGGATTGCCAGCGGCCGTTCAACGGCAACCGCCTGGATGACTTCTGCCATGACCTCGTGGGCTGTACGGCCCAGGCAATTCACACGCACCCGTAGACACCGACCCCGTTTGACGCGTTCGAGGGGCCATTGTCGCGCACCACCACGGTGCGGACTCTGCCCTGCCCTGAGGGTGCGTCAGGCGGTCCGGCCTGGTCGGCGTGCGGGCAGGTGTTACAGGTAGGAGAAGTTGTCCGGGTCGAGTACATGTTGCCAGGACCGGCTTGCAGCAGCGGCCGAGTCGATCTCGGCAAGCCATGAGCGGAGTTCGGCCAGAAGGTCTTCGGAGTCGGTGCCGTCGGACTGGGTGTAGGCGAGCATGTACCGCCAATGCAGGGCGACCATGGCCGTGAATCCAGACAAGGTGGTGCCGACGAGCGGGTCTCCGGGCTGGTCGGAGTCCGGGGCTTCCGCAGTGGTCTGCCGCAGGATGCGACCGGTGGCTCCGTCGAGGAGGAGGGTGCCGTCGATCCAGGTGCCGAGTCGGTAGAACGGGCCGTCCCCGATGGAGGTTTCGTACTCCCGGGCCCCTTCCCAGGGCACCTCGGTGAGTTCGGATTCGTTGAGGTTCTCGGTGTCGAGTCCGTAGAAATCCTCTACGGCGGGAAGGCCTGTGTTGCTCAGGAATTCGCGCGTGTCCAGATGGGTCAGTCCAGCGGGAAGCTGTTCCTTTCCGAGCGTATGGACGTGGGCGGCGCCGAAGAGTGAGGACAGTTCGGCGCGGGAGGGATGTCGGTGACGTTCATCGAAGGGGCGGGGCGTGATGCGGCCGGACCGCAGGATGCGCGGCAGCGTACGGAGTTGGGTACTGCCCGCTTGGGTGCCGGCCTTCACCGCGTAGAGCCCGACCGGGCCTCCGATCACGATCAGGTCGCCGACGGCCAGAGCATCTCTGGCTCGGGGTGCCGGCAGGATGCGAGCCACGTCGGGGTCGTCGGCGCGTTCGATGTGTACGCGGTTCCAGGCCCGCTCCGCTCGCCATAGCGGGGAAGAGGCAGCGTCACCCGCTTCGTCCTCCGGTGCCTTCGGCTCGCGCCCGGAACAGACTCGTCCGGTGCGCGCCTCCCAGCTGAGTTCCGTGCCGTCGTCGTTGGTACTGATGACCTGCGTGCCGTCAGGGGTAGTGCGAAGCTGATCGATGCCGCCTGTCCATACGCGGTTTTCCAGGAGCGTGCCAGCCGGCCGTGCATTCGCCCACACGGTGGTCCAGGGCAGCGCCCCAGCAGCTGTTTCCAGCGCTTCGGCTCGTTCTGCGTCGCCTCGGCACACAGCGCTGTGATGGAGGAGAGAGAGCCAGTCCGCTTGTGACGCCAGGGAGACAGGAAGTTTGGCCAGGTAGTGGAGTTCAGCGGCGCGGGTGCCCGCGGGAATACTGTGGGGGAAGGCGGCATCCAACCCCTCCAGCAAGGCGTAACGCTCACACCTCACCACAGCACGGACATCGCCGAGAAGCTCTTCGAAGCATCCGGCGGCCGCAGCGTGAGCCGGCAGGGCGCGTGCTGCGTACGCAGCCAATCGTTCCCCGTTGCTGCCGTCGGACAGACGGCGAACCATGGCGTGCTGAAAGGCGCGAAATACGTCGGGGGATACGGCCTGCCGAATGTGATGAGCCGTCGACTCGCTCTTGAAACGCACCGGGTATTCATGTGCTTCGTCGACCGTGATAAGTGCTGTTTCCAGCGCGAGGCCGTGAAGTTCGTCCTCAGTCACGTTGTGGCCGAGCGCATCGCAGACAGCGGACCATTCCTCGAATCGCACGGCGCGCGGTTCGGCGAGGGCCAAGGCCTCGACAGCAGCACGCTGCCGTGGCTCGAGAGGCAGTCCGGCACGGTCGATGCGCTCAGCAGGGGGAGCCATGACGACAGTGGGCGCCCCGGCCCAGGCGCGGGCAACGGAGTGATCCATCTCCGCAGCGAAACGTACACCGGTGGACCGGTATTCCGACGCGAGAACTCCGACTACATCGGTCAGAACACGCTGTGGCTCCGCGGTGGTGCGCACGGACCCGGCCCACTGGGTGTTGGTCAGCAACACCACGCGGTTCGAGCGTCTTTCGCTCATCTCGTAGCAGAGGTCATAGTTGTCCAGGAAGGGACCGTACTCGATCTTGAGGGCTCGCATCACCTGGTGAGCCAGTTCACTCGCGGAGAGTTCGGAGCAATCGATGAGCAGCGCTCCCTCGACGCGCCGGGCGGCGTCCTGGATCAGCCGGGTCTTCCCGCTGCCGGTCGTTCCGTCGAGGAAATAGTTTCCGAACTCTTCGGAAGATCCCATGGCCCAAACCGAAAGCATGTCAAGCGCTTCGTTGAATTCATGCGCGAGTACGTCTTCTGGCATGTCTCGTCCCCGGTCGTCTCTGTTAACTCTGTGCCGGCACCCTCAGGCCGCCTTCCCCCATGGCCCGCACCCACACCTTACCAAGTGCCGCCATATTCTTGGCCAGGTCCCTGTCATAGAGAGCCTTGCGGTTCACGCCGGGAGAGGCGCCGTCCACCAGCTCGCCATTCTTTCGGTACCCCGTACCGTAGAACACGTCCACTCCGGGTATGCGCTGCGACAGGGCGTTCGAGCAGTTCGCGTGCCCCTGCCCGAAGCCGCAGGGTTCCCGGTCGGTGTAGAGGCTGAGTGGTTCGTATTTCTTTCCGTCCTCACGTGTTGCATTGACCTTTTCGAGGTAGTCCAGGATGTTTGATTCCGAGTGCTTGCCCTTTTCTCCCGTGACGTTGGGGTAGGAGCTGTCCACGAGGTAGCTGATTTCCCCAGTGGTGGGATCGTGGACTTCGATAACCGCGTAATTTCGACCTGTAAAGTCGGGGCGGTGTTCACCAGAATCGCGAAGAGCGCCGGCGATGCCGGACTTGTCGAATTCGGCGATGATGGAATCTTTGAGTTCCTGTTCGTCGCGGTTACGCGCGGGCCATTGCGCTTTCGCGTGTGCTTCGGCCCCCCGGGACGGCTGATCAGCCGAATGCTCAGGACTTGCGCCCACGGCATGCGCTTCATGGAACTTGAGGCTGAGGCGGGCAAGAGACGCAACGACAGCACCCTGTTCTCCGGGGTGCATGTCCGCGAACCCGGGAAGCAGTCGCTCGAGGTCGCTCCGACGGAGGGTTACGGGTGCGGGTGATCCATCGGCGGAGTTGGGCGGCGTGCCCGCCTGCAGGGCGTCAACGAGCGGAATGCGCGTGGTTTCCGTACCGTCCGGATGTTGAACGGTGCGGGGTTCCATCCAGTCGTTGAGCTGCTGATGGACATGGTCCATCCCGACCTGACGGACGTTGTTGGTTGTACGCAGGTGCTGCTGGTCAGGCATGGGGTGCATGCCGTGATGTGGCGTCGACTTGGCAGTCTCAGGTGCCCCGAGCCGCGGATGGTTCGTACGGTTCGGTTCGTCTCTGGGATGAGGCGTGTCCTCAGCCGTCGGATACGGAGCCCCCGCAGGAGCCTCCGGAGCGCGCCGGCTTTCCGTCGGCGAGTTCGGCGAGTTCGGCGAGTCGCGCTTCGGTGAGGATCCGCTCTTGGACGCGTCAGTCGCCGTCGGCGTGGTCTGGGGTGAAACCGGCCGCCGGTTCGCGTCCAGCGGGACCGCGAAGACGCCGTTCTTGCCGTCGTGCAGGGGTGTTCGGCTCGTGCGGCCCGTCTGCGCGTCGATGTACGTGATGCGGCCGTTGTGATTGACCGCGTTCCAGGCGTGCGCACGGCCGTTGGCGTCCTGGGTGATGATCACGGCCTGCGAGCCGTGGCCCGAGTCGCGGAGGGTGTTCTCCAGGCGGTTGAACGCGTTGCGGCCGTCGCCCATGTCGCTGAAGCGGGCGCCCAGGGCATTCTCGATGCGGTTGCGGCCGTTCGTCTCACCGCGGTCCGACGGCAGGCCGTCGGGGCCCGTGTCGGGGGTGCGGGCCGCTGCCGCCGTGGGGTTGCCGGAGAGGGTGTCGGCCGTGGAGAGCGCCACGTCCACGCAGTTGTTGTTACGGCCCGGCGCGTCCGTGCCCTCGCCGTTGATGTGCTGGACCCAGGGACCGTCCTCCG
>NZ_JAFLRJ010000214.1 GCF_017315755.1 Streptomyces beijiangensis | reverse complement strand
ACGATAAGGACCCGCGGGGTGGCGGGGAACGTCTGCCCGGTGTGGCCCGCGCCGCGTGCGGCGTGTGGCGAGGTCCCGGGCAGGCGAGCTTCGGCCGGTTTTTGTCCTCAATCGCCGGACGGGCTGAATTTTGCCCGGCGTGCGCTGGGAACTGACGATCGCAAGCGCGCGAGCAACTCCACTGCCACCCGCAGGATCAGTCGCAGGGCGGGCAAATCAAGCCCGTCGAGGGGGTCCCCCCTGCTCGAGCGAAGCCGAGAGCTTGGGGGAGATTGAGGACAACGCGGCCGGAGGTCGCGTGCTGGGGGTTGCCGGGGCCAAGTCCCCGTAAAGGGGGTGGCCCGTACCATGTGCCGGACATCCTGAGGGGGAGCACATACATGCACAGGCTCATACGCACGGGGTCCTTCGTCGCCACCGCGGCCCTGGTCCTGCTCACCGGCTGCGACAGTGATTCGGGTACGAAGCCCGAGGCCAAGGACACCACCACCCCGGCCCCGACCTCATCGGCACCCGCCTCCCGGCCGACCGGGTCCGCCCTCCCCGCGTCCCTCACCTCCCAGAAGCCCGACTGGGGTCACTGCAAGGACGGTCGCAGCGGATGGACCTGCGCCAACGTCAAGGTCCCGCTCGACTACGCGCACCCCGCCGGCGCCACCATCTCCCTCGCCCTCGTCCGCAAGGAGGCGAAGGACAAGTCCCGGCGCCTGGGCTCGCTCCTCTTCAACTTCGGCGGTCCCGGCGGTTCGGGCGTGGACATCCTCCCCGACGCCGCCGCCGAGTACGGGAACCTCAACACCCGCTACGACCTGGTGAGCTGGGACCCGCGTGGCGTCTCCCGCAGTGCCGGTGTCGTCTGCCGCACCGACTCCCAGCAGGCCGGCGCCGAGCGCGACATCGACCTCACCCCGGACACCCCCGCCGAGGAGGCCGCCTACTTCAAGGACGCCGCCGACTTCGGCCAGGGCTGCGAGGAGCGCTCCGGCAAGGTCCTGCCGTACGTCACCACCAGCAACACCGCCCGCGACCTGGACCTGATGCGTACGGTGCTCGGCGACGCGAAGCTCAACTACTTCGGCTTCTCCTACGGGACCGAACTGGGCGGCACCTACGCCCACTTGTTCCCCAAGAACGTCGGCCGCACCGTCCTGGACGCCGTCGTCGACCCCACCGCCGACGCGGTCGGCCACGCCCGCAACCAGACCATCGGCTTCCAGCGCGCCCTCGACGACTACCTCAAGTCGACCGGCCAGGACCCCAAGGCGGGCACCGCGAAGATCGCCGCGCTCCTCGGCCGCCTCGACAAGAAGCCGCTGCCGACCAAGGACGGCCGCAAGCTCAACCAGTCCCTCGCACTCACCGGCATCGTGATGCCGCTGTACTCCAAGTCCAGCTGGTCCTACCTCACCCAGGGCCTCCGGGAGGCCGAGCAGCAGGGCACGGGCAACCTCCTTCTCGGCATGGCCGACGCCTACAACGACCGTGACGAGAACGGCCATTACTCCACCCAGTCGAGCTCCCAGCGGGCCATCGACTGCGCCGACACCAAGAACCATCCGACCGAGGCCCAGGCCAAGGCGCTGCTGCCGTCCTTCCGTGAACTCTCCCCGGTCTTCGGGGAGTTCCTGGCCTGGGACACGGCCGGCTGGTGCAACAAGTGGCCGGTGACGGGCGAGCTCGACCATCCGGTGGCGAGCGCGCAGGGCGCAGGCCAGGTCCTGGTCGTCGGCACGACGGGCGACCCGGCGACTCCGTACGAGGGCGCCAGGAAGATGGCGGACGCGCTGGGCGCGGGTGTCGGCGTCCTGCTCACCAACAAGGGCGAGGGCCACGGGGCCTACCACGGCGGCAGCGGCTGCGTGGCGAAGAAGGTCGACGGTTATCTGCTCGACGGCAGGGTCCCGGCCGACGGCACGACCTGCTCCTAGCGTCCTGGCGGCGGGCGGCTACCGCGCCGCGACCACCAGGATGGCGGCGTCGTCCTGGAGCCGGCCGCCGACGTACGCACCGAGGTCGCGCTCGATCTCCTTGGCGAGCGCGGCCGGCTCCAGGTCGGTCCAGCCCTCGAGGCGCCGGGCCAGCGGATAGAAGTCCCCGTGTTCGTCGCGGGCCTCGGTCACCCCGTCCGTGAACATCAGCATCCATGCGTCGGGCGGGAGTTGGAGCTCCACCACCGGGCGCTCCGGGTCGTCGACGAGGGATCCGAAGCCGAGCGGGAGGCCCGCCTCGCCCAGGCCGACCTCCAGCGCCCCTGACCGGCCGACGATGTAGGGCTCCAGGTGACCGCAGTTCACCAGGCGCATCAGCCGCGCCGACGGGTCGAACTCGACGAGCAGCGCGGTGACATGGCGTTCCTCCTGACCCGCGTCCGCCGCGTACTCGTTGTAGCGGTCGAGGGAGTTCTCCATCCGGCGGGTGAGCTCGGCGAGGTCCCGCTCCTCGTAGCCCGCGACGCGGAAGGCGCTCAGGACGGTCGCGCCCGCGTTGATCGCATCCAGCCCCTTGCCGCGTACGTCGGCCACCAGGACCCGGGTCCCGAAGGGCGATTCGATGACCTCGTAGAGATCGCCGCCGACGCGTGCGTACTCCTCGGCCGCGAGGTAGACCCCGTACACCTCGAAGTCCTTGGTACGGAGCGGGAGTTTGCGCAGGAGCGCCAGCTGGACCGCCTCGGCCGTGGTGCGCGCCTGCTGGAGCAGGAGCTGCCGCTGGTCGCCGAGGCGGGAGATGAGGATCGCGAGCAGGCCGAGCGCGCAGGTGGAGACCAGGGCCACGGCCTCCTCGCTGACGTTGTTCCCGTCGGGCACCACCACCGCGTACGCGACGGCGACCGACGCGCTCGCGATCACGGCCAGGACGGCGGTGCGGGCAACACCCAGGACGAGGGAGCCGAGCAGCGGGACGAGGAAGACGGCCAGCACGGCGCGCAGGGGCTTGGGAGTCACGTACTCGGCGTAATTGACCGCCGCCAGCAGCACGAGCAGGACGGCGAAGTAGGCGCGCTGCTGCCGGGGGGTCGTGTCCCGCTCGACGAGGAAGCGGGTGAAGCGGGTCAAGCGGCGGCCCTGCGTCGGCATGGTGGCGTCCCTTTTCGGCGCGTACGTGACCCTTTGCCGGGCCCCGCTGCCACAGTAGCCGTACACCCTAAATGCCCGATGTGAACCGCCCAAGGGAGTGGCCATGGCCCATGTGCACGTGATCCTGAACCAGAAGGGCGGGGTCGGTAAGTCCACTCTCGCCGTCAACCTCGCGGCGGTCACGGCCGATGTCCTGGGGGCGGGCGAGAAGGGCGGGCAGCCGCCGGTGGTGGCCGTCTCGATCGACCCTCAGGGGTCGGCCGTGTGGTGGTCGGAGCGGGTGGGCGAGGGGCTGCCGTTCGACTTCGTACAGGCCCATGACGATCTGGCGGGGCTGGCCGCGCTGTCCCGCATCCCCGGTGTGCAGCATGTGTTCGTGGACACGCCGGGGTGGCTCGACCTCGCGGCCGGGACGGGCGACGACCCGCTCGGGAACGGTCCCGCGGCCGACGCGCTGCGGGCCGTGCTCGACTCCGCGCACGACGTGATCGTGCCCATCGAGCCCGAGCCGCTGGGCTTCCAGCCCACACAGCGGACGATCGAGCGTGTCGTGAAGCCGCGGGGGCTGCCGTTCCGGGTGGTCGTCAACAACTGGGACCCGCGGGACGGCAAGGCGGACCTGGAGCAGACCCGGGCGTTCGTGGAGGGCCAGGGGTGGCCGCTGGCCCGGACCGTCGTACGGCGCTACAAGCTGCACACGCGGGCCTCGGCGGACGGTCTGGTCGTCACGCAGTACGGGGCGAACCGGGTGGCCCTGCAGGCGCGCGAGGACTTCTTCCGGCTCGCGCTGGAGGTGGGTCTCGCGGTCGTACCGGCACCGGCGAAGCCTCGGCGGGCGCGGGCGGCGAAGAAGCGGGTGACGGCCTGATGGGACGGCGCATCGACCTGTCGTCGCTGCTGGGGACCCCGGAGGACCCGCGGGCCGCCGCCTCCCTGCCACCGGTCTCCCTGCCACCGGTCTCCCGGCCGCCGGTCTCCCGGGACACGTACCAGCTGACCGTCCCGCTCACCGACCTCACCGAGAACCCCGACAACCCGCGCCACGAACTGCGCGACCTCGACGGCCTCGCGGAGACGCTGCGCGAGCGTGGCGTGCTGCAGGCGCTGGGCGTCGTCTCGCGAGGGGCGTTCCTGGCAGCCCATCCGCAGCACGCCGATGCGGTCGGCGACGCCCCGTACGTGGTGCTGCACGGGCATCGGCGGCTGGCCGCGGCGAAGATCGCGGGGCTGCGGGAGGTGCCGGTGCTGGTACGGGAGGACGCGTCCAGGACCGATGAGGACGCGCTGATCGAGAACGTACAGCGGGACGACCTGACCGAGCTGGAGCAGGCCAGGGCGATCCACGGGCTGATCGGCAGTTACGGGTACTCGCAGCGCGATGTCGCCGGGCGGATCGGGAAGACGCAGGGCTTCGTCTCGCAGCGGCTTTCACTGATGCGGCTGCGGCCCGACCTCCAGGAGGCTCTCGCCGACGGCCTGTTGTCGGTGGAGGACGCACGGCGCATCGCACGGCTGCCCGCGGACGAGCAGGCGCTGCCGGACGCGGCGGCCGCGGCCGTGCCCAGGGCCCGACGTGATTACGGCGTAATCAGACTGAGCGCCCGGTCCACGCCCGAGGAGGTCGTGGACGGACTGCGGCGGCATCTGTCGCCTGCCTCGCTGGAGCGGCTGGTGGAGTTGCTGGGCAGCAGATAGGTCCTGGGTACGACGGAGGGGCCGGCCCGCACATCCCGTGCGGGCCGGCCCCTCCGATGTGACCTGGTCTAGTAGATCGGCTTCTCGGGCTCGATCTGGTTGACCCAGCCGATCACGCCGCCGCCCACGTGCACCGCGTCCGAGAAGCCCGCGGCCTTGAGGACCGCGAGGACCTCGGCGCTGCGGACGCCCGTCTTGCAGTGCAGCACGATGCGCTTGTCCTGCGGGAGCGACTCCAGCGCCCTGCCCATCAGGAACTCGCCCTTGGGGATCAGCTTCGCGCCGGGGATCGAGACGATCTCGTACTCGTTCTGCTCACGGACGTCGATGATCTCGATCTTCTCGTCCGCGTCGATCCACTCCTTGAGCTGCTTGGGAGTGATCGTGGAGCCGAGCGCCGCCTCCTGGGCCTCCTCGGACACGACGCCGCAGAAGGCCTCGTAGTCGATGAGCTCGGTGACGGTCGGGTTCTCGCCGCAGACCGCGCAGTCGGGGTCCTTGCGGACCTTGACCTGGCGGTACTGCATCTCCAGGGCGTCGTAGATCATCAGGCGGCCGACGAGCGGGTCGCCGATGCCCGTGAGGACCTTGATCGCCTCGGTGACCTGGATGGACCCGATCGACGCGCAGAGCACGCCGAGCACGCCGCCCTCGGCGCAGGAGGGGACCATACCGGGGGGCGGGGGCTCCGGGTAGAGGCAGCGGTAGCAGGGGCCGTGCTCGGACCAGAAGACGGACGCCTGGCCGTCGAAGCGGTAGATCGAGCCCCAGACGTACGGCTTGTTCAGGAGCACACACGCGTCGTTGACCAGGTAGCGCGTCGCGAAGTTGTCCGTGCCGTCCACGATCAGGTCGTACTGGGAGAAGATCTCCAGCACGTTCTCCGACTCGAGGCGCTCCTCGTGCAGGACCACGTTGACGTACGGGTTGATCCCGAGGACCGAGTCCTTCGCGGACTGCGCCTTCGAGCGGCCGATGTCGGCCTGGCTGTGGATGATCTGGCGCTGCAGGTTCGACTCGTCGACCTCGTCGAACTCCACGATGCCGAGCGTGCCCACGCCGGCGGCGGCCAGATACATCAGGGCGGGCGAACCGAGGCCGCCCGCACCGACGGCGAGGACCTTGGCGTTCTTCAGCCGCTTCTGCCCGTCCATCCCGACATCCGGGATGATCAGGTGGCGGGAGTACCTGCGGACCTCGTCGACGGTGAGCTCGGCAGCCGGCTCAACCAGGGGTGGCAGCGACACGGGGACTCCGTTGGTCGATATGTATCTACGTACGGTTGTTCTCTCCGTAACACTGCCACGCCCCTTCTCATTCCGAGACACCCGGTCCGATCCGCGAGACGATTTCGTCCCAGTACCCGGGCAGTGTCTCGAACGGGCTGCTGCGGTCGGTCGTTTCCGTGCGATCCGTGAAGAAGATCGTCCCCGCGCCCTGCCAGCGCGCGATGCGGACCGCCTCGTCCAGGTGGGTCCGCGGCAGCCCGTGGACGAAGTGGCAGAAGCGGGACGGGTCGTAGTCCGCCGTCCACTCCGCCACCTGTGACCAGCGGTAATCCGTCCACGGCCCGTTGAACGTGACCAGCTGGTCGGCGGCCTCCGCGTACCCGGGATGCGGGTGCGTGCCGTGGCCGAGGACCGTGTGGCCCTGCAGGGCCGAGGTCAGCCGGCGGGTCTGCGGGAGGTCCGCGCGCTCGGTGGGGGCGCGGTCCAGATAGAAGCCGTCGACCCGGTACCACTCGCGGAACCGCTCGGCGTCGGTCATCAGCTCGCCGTGGGAGCGGGCGCCGTACATCAGGTCGAGATGGCCGAGAACCTTGATGTCGGCATTGCGCAGTTTGCCCGCGGCGGCCAGGCAGTGCGGGTCGGGGCGGGTCCCTGGACCGTGCGCCACATTGAGCACGGCCCAGTGCAACGGCGTTCCCGGGCGCGTGAGTTCGGCCCATTCGACGGGGGCGACCAGGGGGTGCGCGTAACCCGGCACACCGAAGCCGATGCGGGTGGTCGGCTGCGCGGTCAGATGCGGCATGCCGCCTCCATCCAGATGTCCGCCAGGGACTCTTCGAGGTTGATACGGGGACGCCAGCCGAGGCGGTCACGGGCGGTGCGCACGTCCGCCTGCTGCCAGCTTCCGCAGCCGTCGGGGTACGGGGCCGGGGCGCCGAGGTGTTCCATGGGGTTCTGTTCGGTACGGGGGGAGATCAGGCCCGAGTGGCGGGGAGGCGGGGCGTCCAGTTCATGGAGCGTGCCACCGTAACCCGCGACGCGCGCCAGGACGGCGGCCGCGTCACGGAGCTTGACCGCACGGCCCGTACCGATGTTGACGACACCCTGGGCCGCGGAGAGCGACGCGGCGTGCACGGCGCGCGCCACGTCCCTCACATCCACGAAGTCGCGCTGCACGCCGAGCCCGCTGAGCTTCAGCTCGCCGTCCCCCGCCTGCATGGCGCGGCGCATCGCCTCGGCGAGACGGCCGAGCGGGGAGCCCGCCGGGGTGCCGGGTCCGACCGGCGAGAACACGCGCAGGACGATCGCGTCCAGGCCGGAGCCGAGCACCAGCTCGGATGCGGCGAGCTTGGAGACGCCGTACGGGCCGCCGGGGCGCGGGACGGCGTCCTCCGCGGTCGAAGAGCCCGGCTGGGAAGGGCCGTACTCGGCCGCGCAGCCGAGCTGCACCAGGCGGGCGGACGAGGTGGAGCGGCGCATGGCCTCGCAGACCGTGGCGACGGCCACGGTGTTGTGGCGGGTGAGGTCGCGGGCACCGCCCCGGGTCGCGCCGGCGCAGTTGATGACGACGCCGGGGTGGACGGCGTCCAGGAAGCGGGTGAGCGCGCCTGGCGACCCGCCCGCGAGGTCGAACCGGACGTCGGCGTCGTCGCCGCGACCCAGTGCGGTGAGGTGCACAGCGGGGTCGGCGAGCAGTCTGTCGGCGACGAAACGGCCGAGGTAACCATTGGCTCCGAGCAGCAGGACCCTCATCGCGCGGCCACCTCTCGGGACCGACGGGCCGGTGCGGCGACTGGGGGTGCGGGGCTCATGTGGCGTTCTCCTTAGGGATGTTGCTCGTTCGTCCGAATGGGGTCTCCCCTGCTCGAACGAAGGTGAGAGCTTGGGGAAAGGGTCCTTCCGCGGCGTCGGCTCCGCGGAAGGAACGACTGGGGTGCGTCAGGTGTGCGCCGAGGCGCGGGAGAGGGTGGCCGCCGCGTGCGCGAGGAGCGCGAGGGCGGCGGCCGTGACAGCGACGACGGGGATGGCGGCGGCTCCGGTCCCGACCAGCTCGCAGCCGGGGAGTCTGCCGGTCAACACAGCCGCCGCCGCGAGAACTTGACCCGCGCACACGGCGGCCAGGGCGGCCGCGGGACCGTCGGGGAAGCCGTGCACGGTGAGCAGCCTGGCCAGGTACAGAGCCGTACCGAGTGCCAGGTTGGCGGGGGTGAGGCTCTGCGCGAGGAGGAGCAGCACGGTGAGGACGCCCATGTGCAGCGCGGTGGTGAGGAGGAGCAACGGCCGTACATGGGCGGCGAATTCATCGGTGCCCCGGCTGGTGGCGAGCTTGCGGCGGGCGAAGGTGGAGAAGAGACGGGCACACCAGGCGGCAGGGGCGACCGCGAGGGCGAGGGCGACCAGCGCTCCCGAGGTCATGGGCCACGGGCCGTCGGGGCCGCCGCGGATCAGCTGGTCGAGGAGGGTGGGTCCGTAGACGGTGTACGCGAGGAGCCACAGGACGTAGAGGCGGGTGGCGGGGACGATGCGGCCGGGCGCGTGGAGGGGACCCCGGCGGAGGGTGAACCCCATGGCCAGGGTGACGGCGACGGTGCCGCCCGCGATGACGGCGATCCGCGTCTCGCCGTCGGTGAGGTGAACTCCGGCAGCGGCGGCGGCTGTCGCGGCGCCTGGCAGGAGCCCGAACAGGGGGGCGTGCGATTCCGGCTGCGCGTCGGGGCCGGGCTCGTGGGCGGTCGCGTCGTCCGTGTGGGGGACGCGGGCGTACAGCTCCTCGGCCAGCGAGAAGACGTCGCGGTGACGGAAGCGGGCCGCGGTGCGGTCGGTGACGCCGTGGGCCTCCAGGCCTGCGGCGAT
>NZ_JAFLRJ010000213.1 GCF_017315755.1 Streptomyces beijiangensis | reverse complement strand
CCCACCCGGCCGGGGCGCGCACCCTTGTCCGCAGGGGTCAGGCCTCCGGGTGGTCGAGCAGCCGCCGCATGACCGCTTCCGGCAGCGCCGGGTTACGCGCCGCGTCCTGCGCGGTGTCGGTGTCGCGCAGCAGACGGACCAGTGTCCGCGCAGGCAGCCGGAGGTGCTGGGCCGCCGCCCACCGGATCGACGAATCCGAGTCGTCGAGCAGCCGGACCGCCGAGGCCGTCGACAGCCGGGGGTCCCTCGCCGCCCGGTACCGGACCTCCTGCTCCGGGTCCCGGCTGAGCCGGTCCACCAGGTCCGGTGTCGACTCCGGGTCGTCGAGGGCCAGTCGGCGTATGCGGGGGCTCGGGTCGTCGGCGTACCCGAGCAGGTTCGTACGGGGGAAATTGGGGTGGCTGTGCGGGCGGTCGGGGGCGCTGAGGCTGCCGGTCCACCACTGCCACACCCGCATCAGCATGTCGGCGGGGGCGTCGTCGCAGGACTCGGCGAGGAAGAGCTGTACGACGCGGTCCTCGTCCCGGGCGAGGAGTTCGACGACGTCCGGGGGAAGGCGTTCGGCGCGCGCGACGCTTCTGCGGACCAGGAAGTGGGAGGAGGCGGCCAGCCGGCGCATCTCTTCGGGGTCGTCGTGCAGGGCCGTGACCCAGTCGAGCGCGGAGTAGTGGATGCCCGGGTCGGCGTTGATGCGGACACGCGCCCGCTGCTCCTCGGTGAGTCCGGGGCGGGTGGACACGGCGAAGCGGACGGAGTCGTCCTCGTCCCGGGCCAGGACGGCGAGCAGATCAGGTCCCAGGTGAGGGTTGCGCGCCAGGTGGTGGCGTTGCGTGGGATCGCTGTGGTGGGCCAGGTGCTCGGCGAGCCCGGGCTCCAGGCGGCACGTCTTGACCGCGCGTTCCCCCAAAGGCTCGGAGTCGAAGACCGGCCGTGGCATCGGGTGATCCTGGTGGAATCGCAGGAGGGCCTCGACGCGGACCTTGCTTGCCGTGTCGGTCAGGAGCCGCTGCCGCGCCGGTTCGGCCAAGTGCGGCCATGCGCGGGGGCAGGCAGCGGACCTAACCCCGGGGGCGGGATCGGCGGCGAGTCCGGTCAGCAGCGGCACCGGCAGTCCGGGGAGGCGGGCGGTCTCCTCGCGGATGCGGGCGGAGGGGTCGGTGGCGAGCTGTTCGTACGCGGTCCCGGTGAGCTCCGCACGCCGGTCCGCGGCGACCATGGTCAGCAGCCATCGCTGCCGCTCGTCCTGCTCACCGAGGATCAGGCGGGTCCACTGTGCGGGAGTGAGGTCCGGCTGGAACTCGGCCAGACGGGCCCGTACCTTCCAGTCGGGATGGTCGACGGCCCGGTCCGTGAAGGCTGTTGAGTGCCTCCCGAAGAGGAGGTGGGGGTAGCGGCCCGTACCCATCAGGCGCAGCTGCAGGTCGTCGGGCGCGGACGGGTTCGACGCCAGTCCGTCCGCCCACGCCCTGACGAGCCGCGCGGTGGGTTTGGGCCCCTGGAAGAGCGAAGCCCAGGCGGCCTCCCTCTCCTCCGGTGTCTCTCGCGCCGCCGCCCGCGCGGCCTCCTCCTGCCGCTGCTTCACCCCGTCCACGGCGATGAACCAGACCTCGTACTCCTCGGTCGTCGCCCCCAGAAGCGCGTCCCCGTCCGTCGAGAGCGTGACGAACTCGGGCTGCCCGGGGCGGTCTCCCAGCACCCCGGCCAGATCCCAGCCGTCGGTGAGCCGGACCCGGGTCCAGCTGCGGGGCGTGCAGCCCGTCCGGGTGCCGGCGACGTCGATGAGGAACATGCCGTCCTCGTCGACGACCCCGAGCTCCGTCGCGAGCCGGTGCCACTGCGCGTTGAGCTCGGCGACCAGGCCGGGCAGGTCACTCCGTACCTTCGCGGCCGGCTCGGCGCCGTACGCCGCGACCGGCCGCCATGCGGCACGTGGCGGCAGTACGTTCCCGATCGGCCGGTCCCCTGCCTCCTCAAGCCCCGCACGCCCCAGGATTTCCGCGAGTTCTTCTCTTCCGCCCGTCATGGGAGCTCATCATGCCCGGCCGTGCGGAAGGGCCCCGCGCCTGGTGGGTGCGGGGCCCTTCGATGAGGTGATGGTGCGTCAGGACGCGGTGCCCGACGCCTTCCACTCCTCCGCGTAGTCCATGAAGATCTCGCGCAGGTGGTGGCCGATCTTCAGGTAGTCGAGGTCGTCGAGGTTGGCCAGGGAGACGCGCACCGACCACTGGGGGCCGTCGAAGCCGCCGCCGTTCAGGAGCACCACCGAGGTCTGCTCGGCGAGACGGAACAGCGGGTCGACGGGCTCGTACGTCTTCTCCAGGAAGGCCGCGAAGTCCTTGCCGTGCACGCGCTCGGCCTCGGCGAGGAGGTCGAGCTCGATGTAGTAGCCCGCCCGCTTGGGGTCGTCGGCGATCTTCATCTGGGCGCCTTCGAGGAGCAGATCAAGGCGCTGTCGCACGATGGCGCGGATCTTCCCCTTGTACGCCTGCCCCTCGTCCAGCATGTCGAAGAGCGAGAACATCGTCATCATGACCTGCTGGGGGAGTGAGAGTCCGGCCGTGTGGTTCAGGGCCACCTGGCGGGAGTCCGCGACCAGACGGTCGATGAACCTGATCTTCTCCGGCTCCAGGGTGAGCGTGCCGTAGCGCTTGTTGAGGCGGTCCTTGTCGGCCTGCGGCAGGCCCGCGATCATCTCGTCGATCACGTTGTCGTCGTGCAGTCCGATCACGCCCAGCCGCCAGCCCGTGCAGCCGTAGTGCTTGGAGAAGGAGTACACCAGCAGGCAGTTGCGCGGGATGTCGGCGGCCAGCGAGCGGAAGCCCTCGACGAAGGTGCCGTAGACATCGTCGGTGACGAAGAGGAGGTTGGGGTTCTTGGTGGCGACGATGTCCTTGATCTGGTTGCCGACCCGCTCGGAGAGCGCCAGCGACGGCGGGTTGCTGGGGTTGACCACGCAGACCAGCTTGATCGCCGGGTCCTCCAGCTTGGCGACCTCCTCCGTCGGATAGCGCCACTCGCGTACGCCGGTCTCGGTGAAGAGGGAGGCCTTGACGTGCACGACCTCGAACTCGTACGTGTCGAGTTCCGGGATCTCCAGGTACGGGGTGAAGACCGGCGTCATCAGCGCGATCTTGTCGCCCTTGTGCAGGATGCCGTTCTTCATCAGCGAGTCGAAGATGTAGCACATGGCGGCGGTGCCGCCCTCGGTCGCGAACAGGCTCAGATTGTCCTGCGGCGGCTTCTTGTCGAACATCTCGTCGCCGACGTATCCGCGCACGATCTTCTCCGCGTGCACCAGCATCCGGTCCGGGACCGGGTAGTTGTCGCCGACGGAGCTGTCGGTCAGCTCGTGGATGAAGTCGTCGCGGTCGAAGCCGAAGCGCTCGACGGCGTACGCGATGCACTTCTCGAGCAGCTCGATGCCCGGCAGGTCGGGGTGCTGGCGGACGTACGTGTCGAAGCGCTCGCCCGAGCCCTTCTTCTCCGGCATGCCGCCCAGGTTGTCGGCGGTCCACACCCGGCGGGACTCGGACAGGGCGAAGTAGCCGAGTGCGTAGAAGGCCTCGCGGGGGCCCGTGGCGATCCAGTTGGGATTGCCGCGGCCCGCGTTGAGCATCTGCGTGCTCGACTTCTCCTTCTGGCCGGGCTTGTCCGCCTGCGCCGCCTGGGCGATCTGGATGAACTTGTCCTTCAGCTCGAACGGGCTGAGCTGGGCGAAGGACTGGATCTCTTCGCGGGTGAACGTGGTTTTGGGCACGAGGACTCCCTGGTCAGTGGTTCAGGAGGACGATGACTGCGCCCCAGACCGTCAGCAGCACATTGCCGATGGCGTAGGGGATCGTGTAACCGAGCGTCGGGATCTGGGACCTGGACGTCTCGTTGATCGCGCCGATGGCCGCGGTGGTGGTCTGGCCGCCGGCCAGGACGCCCATCAGGATCGGGAAGCGGATCTTCTGGATGTAGTGCCCGACGAGGAAACCCACGAGCAGCGGGATGATCGTGATGACCGCGCCGAAGAGGAGCAGGCCCCAGCCCGCCGTGGAGAGACCGCTGGTGAAGCTCGGTCCGGCGTTGATGCCGACGACCGCCACGAACATGCAGAGACCGAGGGTGTCCATGAACCACTGGGCGCCCGGCGGCACATTGCCGTACGTGGGGTACTTGCCGCGGATCCAGCCGAAGACCAGACCCATGATCAGGCCGCCGCCCGAGGTGGACAGCGAGATGGGCACACCGCTCACCGTGAGTGCGGGGATGCCGAGGCAGCCGCCGAGGACGATGCCCAGGCCCACCCAGACCATGTCGGTCGCGAAGCTGGTGGGCACGGGCTTGCCGAGCTCCGCACCCGCCGGGTCGACCAGGCGCTTGGGACCGGTGAGGATGAGGGTGTCGCCGCGCTCGACCTGGGTGGAGAGGCGGTAGGGGAACTGCGACCCTGCCCGGTAGAGCTTGTCCACGTACACGCCGACCATGAACGGCTCCGCGCGCAGTTCGGCGACGGTCTTGCCGATCTGGGCCTTCTCGGAGACGACCACGTGCAGCGACTCGGTCTGGTAGCCGAGCAGTTCCACGTCGTCGGTCTCGGCGCCGACGTGCGTGCGCGCGTCGAAGGCGACGAGGTCACCGCGGATGGCGCTGACGGCGACGATGTCACCGTCGGCCAGCGCGGTGTTCTGGTCGTGGTCGAGGATCTTCCCGTCACGTCGTACACGCGTGATGTAGACCCGGCGGCCCAGTCCCAGCTGCTGCTTCTCGAAGTCGTCGATGGTGCGGCCGACGAGGTCGGGGCGCTGGATGGTGTACGCCCGCAGGACGACCTCGTAGTAGCCCGCACCCAGGTCGGGGTCGCTGCTCGGGGCGTCCAGCTCGATGGCGAGCTGGGCGCTCTCGGCGGCCAGGTCCCTGCGGTAGAGCTTGGGCAGGACGTTGGCGAGCAGCATCGCGCAGAGGATCGTGCCGAGCGGGTACGTCACCGCGTAGCCGACGGCCACCAGGTTCGACTCCGACTTGACCTGGGCGGAACTCAGGCCGGGGAGCGTGGAGATGGCGTCCTGGGCGACACCGATGGCGGCGGACTGGGTGAGCGCGCCGCTCATCATGCCGGCGCCGAGCCCGGGGCCGTACCCGAGCAGTGAGGCGAAGAGCCAGGCCGCCAGCAGGCCGGTGACACAGACGATGACGGCGTTGAGTACCTGCGGCAGGCCGTCCTTCTTCAGGCCGCGGAAGAACTGCGGACCGACGCGGTAGCCGAGGGCGAACAGGAACATGATGAAGAACAGGTTCTTCACCGTGCCGTCGATCTCGACCTTGAACTGGGCGCCGAGGACCAGGCCGGCGACCAGACAGCCGGTGACGGCTCCCAGCGCGATCGCCTTGTAGCGGACCTTGCCGATCAGGAAGCCGAGGGCGACGACCAGGAAGACCAGGAGTTCGGGGTGGGGCGAGAAGATGTTTCTGTTGAGGAAATCGATCATGATCCTGCTCCGAGGACGCCGACGAGGAGGGGCCCGGTCAGTGGCAGTAGGAAGTTCGAGAGCGTGTAGGTGATCGTGTAGCCGAGCATCGGGATCGAGCTCTGGGCCACCTGGGTGACGGAGGTGATCGCGGGGGTGGAGCACTGCTGGCCCGCGATGGCGCCGATGAGGAGCGGCTTCTCGATGTTGAGGAGCTTGCGTCCGACGATCAGTGAGAGCGTCGCCGGTACGAGGACCATGGCGATCCCCGCGAAGGGGAGCAGCGCGCCGTACTCCTTGAGCAGCGGCCACGCCTGCGGACCCGAGACCAGACCCGTGCAGGCGATGAAGACCGCCAGGCCCATGTCCTTGATGGTGGTGGCGGCCTGCGGCGGGAACGCACCGAAGGTCTGCTTCTTGGAGCGGAACCAGCCGAAGAGCAGGCCGGAGATCAGACAGCCTCCGCCGGTGCCGAGCGACATGGGGACGGTCCCGAACTTGATCACGATCTGGCCGAGCAGCGAACCGGCGGCGATGCCGAGCCCCAGGTAGATGAAGTCGGTGGCGTCGTTCTTGACGACCGCGCCGATCCGTCCGACCAGCTTGTTGAGGCCGGAACGGGCGCCCACCAGGGTCACCACGTCGCCGCGGTGCACGACGGTCTCGCCGTTGGCGGGCAGGTGCTGGTCGCCGCGCTGCACGTCGGTGACGTACACGCCGTCCTTGTAGAACTCCGGGTTCGCCTTCTGGAGCTGGTCGATGGTGATGCTGTCCGACGCCTTGTCGGTGAGCGCGACCTGCTTGGTGGCGAGCGGTGAGTCGAGGCCGGGCACGCCGGGCGTCTCGGGGCCGATCGCGTGTCCCGCCTCGATCGTGTTGGCGCGGCGGCCGACGACGAGTACCAGGTCGGAGAGGGTGAGCTCCAGGCCGGGCTCGGGGTGCAGGAAGACGGAGCCGCGCTTGACGGACTCGATGGTGATCCGGTCGCCGAGCCCCGACTCCAGGGCGCCGACGGTGCGGCCGTCGGCCGTGGTCACCAGGTAGGTACGGCCGACCAGGCCGGGCAGCGCCTCGCGCTCGTCGGACTCCAGGCTTCCGCTGGAGCCGCGGGTCTTCTCCCACAGCTCGCGCGAGGCGTCACGCAGATTGATGCGCATCATCATCGGCATGATCTGGCTGGTGTAGAGCACGATGGTGATCAGGCCGAAGAGGTAGCAGACGGTGTACGCGGTGGCCACATGGCCCTGGTACGTCGTGATCTGCTCGGGCGTCAGCCCGGAGAGCTGGCCGATGGACTCGGTCGCCGTACCGACGACAGCGGACTCGGTGGCGGCACCGGCCAGGATGCCCGCCGCCGTGCCGACGTCCAGGTCGAAGCCCTTCGCCAGGCCGTACGCGATGGCCACGACGGTGACCACCTCGATCCCGCAGAGTGCGAAGAAGCGCAGGCTCTTGCGGTTGAGGTTCTGGAAGAACTGAGGGCCTGCCATATAGCCCAGGGCGAAGATGAACAGCGCGAAGAAGATCGTCTTCACGTCGCCCGAGATCTGCACCTTGGCCCAGGCGCCGAGCAGCAGCGAGACGATCAGAGTGCCGCAGATGCCGCCCAGGGTGAGGGGTCCGACGCGCAGCTTGCCGAGCAGATAGCCGGCCGCGAGGCAGAGGAACAGTGCGAGTTCGGGATGGTCGCGGAGGATGCCCATGGCGGCTCAGCCGACAACTGGGGCATGGAGGAAGATAGTGGACATAAGGTGAAATTAGCAGCGGCGTGGGGCGGTGGCATCCGCTTCCACCGCGCCACGCCGCTGGATGAGGTCCCGTCAGGCGGTGGGGGCCTGCGGCAGTTCGCCCGTCCTTGCCAGACCCGCGTACCAGTACGCACTCGACTTGGGGGTGCGGACCTGGGTCTCGTAGTCGACGTACACCGCGCCGAAGCGCTTGCTGTACCCGTAGGACCACTCGAAGTTGTCCAGCAGGGACCACAGGTAGTAGCCGCGCACGTCCGCGCCGTCCTGGACCGCCCGGTGCACGGCGTCCAGATGCGCCTGCAAGTAGCGGATGCGGTCGGGGTCGTGGACCGTGCCGTCGGCGCCCGGCTTGTCGTCGTACGCCGCGCCGTTCTCGGTGATGTGGATCGGCAGTCCGGGCCTGTCGCGGGTGTAGCGGGTGATCAGGTCGTACAGGCCCGTGGCGTCGACGGACCAGCCCATCTCGGTGCGCTCGCCGGGGAGCTGGTGGAAGGCCACGTCGTCGGCGCACGGCCAGGGGGAGTGGTCGCTGGCGCCGTGGCCGTCCAGGCGCCGGACGCCGGGGACGGCGGGGGAGGCGGAGACCACGGTGGGCGTGTAGTAGTTCAGGCCGAGCGCGTCCAGCGGCTGGTGGATCGTCGACAGGTCGCCGTCCTGGACGTAACTCCAGTCGGTGAGGCGGACCGTGTCGGTGAACAGGTCCTGCGGGTAGGCGCCGTGCAGCATCGGCCCGTGGAAGATCCCGTTGGCCAGGTTGTCGATACGGCGGACCGCGTCCAGGTCCTCGGGCGAGGGCGAAAGCGGCCTGACCACCGAGGAGTTGAGCGAGACGGCGACCGTGTTGCGGGCCGGCATGGCCGCGCGCAGGGCCTTGGTGCCCAGGCCGTGCGCCAGGTTGAGGTGGTGCGCGGCGCGCAGGGTGGAGAGCGGGTCGGTGCGGCCCGGGGCGTGCACACCGGATCCGTACCCCAGGAAGGCGCTGCACCAGGGCTCGTTGAGCGTGATCCACTGCTCGACGCGGTCGCCGAGCGCCTCGCCCATGATGTGCGCGTACTCGGCGAAGCGGTACGCCGTCTCGCGCTCGGGCCAGCCGCCCGCGTCCTCCAGCTCCTGCGGCAGGTCCCAGTGGTAGAGGGTGAGCGCCGGCTTGATGCCCTTGTCGAGCAGCTCGTCGACCAGGCGCCGGTAGAAGTCCAGACCGCGCTGGACGGCGGGGCCGCGGCCGGTGGGCTGGACGCGCGGCCAGGAGACGGAGAAGCGGTACGCGGTCAGGCCGAGCTCCGCCATCAGTGCCACGTCGTCGCGGTAGCGGTGGTAGTGGTCCACGGCCACGTCGCCGGTCTCGCCGCCCGCCGTCTTGCCCGGGGTGTGGCTGAACGTGTCCCAGATGGAGGGGGTGCGGCCGTCCTCCCGTACCGCACCTTCGATCTGATATGCGGACGTGGCGGCGCCCCAGAGGAAACCGGGGGGAAAGCTTTCAGGCATGGGAGCGCTCCCAATTGAGTATGTGCGGAAGGGGAGTTGGGGTGATGCGGCGCGGTCAGCCCTTGACCGCGCCCTGCATGATCCCGCCGACGATCTGCTTGCCGAAGAGGGCGAAGACCAGCAGCAGCGGAAGGGTGCCGAGCAGTGCGCCGGCCATGATCACGGACTGGTCCGGGGTGAAGCCGCGGCCGAGTCCGGCGAGGGCGACCTGGACGGTCGGCGAGCCGTTCTGGGTGAGGACGAGGAACGGCCACAGGAAGTCGTTCCAGGTCTGTACGAAGGTGAGCATGCCCAGCACGGCCATGGCGGGCCTGGCCGCGGGGAACACGATGTGCCACACGATGCGCCAGCTGCTCGCGCCGTCCACCCTGGCCGCCTCGATCAGCTCGTCGGGCAGCGCCTGTGTGAGGTACTGCCGCATGAAGAACACGCCGAACGCGCTCACCAGGGAGGGCAGGATCACGGCCTGCAGCTGGTCGGCCCACTGCAGCTTGGCGACCATCATGTAGAGCGGGATCACGCTGAGCTGCGGCGGGACCATCATCGTGCCGACGATCACCAGGAGCAGGATGTTGCGCCCGCGGAAGCGCAGCTTGGCGAAGGCGAAACCGGCGATCGTGGACAGGACCACGATGACCACGGACGAAATGCCCGACACGATGGTGGTGTTGAGCATCGCCTTGCCGAGATTGGCGTCGGTCCAGGCGAACTTGAGGTGGTCGAGGAGGTTGCCTCCGAACCACATCGGCGGCGGGGTCTGCGAGAGCCGGTTGTTGTTCCGGGAGGCGGCTATCGCCGTCCAGATCAGTGGCAGCAGCGAGCCTAGGGTGAACAGGATCAGCACGGCGTAGCCGATCGGCCCCGCGTGCATCTGTCCGCCGGCCCGGCCGGCCTTGGGCAGCCGTACCGGCTTCTGTTTCGGTGTGCGGTGGGTGGTGGGCGCGGTCGTTGTCACGGCCGGTTCTCCTTAGCTACTGGCGCGCAGCCGGCGCGAGATGACGTAGTTGACCGCCCCGATCACCAGAAGGATCAGGAACATCATCCAGGCGATGGCGGAGGCCCGGCCCAGGTGACCGTTGACCCAGCCCTGCTCGTAGAGATAGAGCCCGAGCGTCTGGAACTGGTGCTCGCCGCCGCCCGACGCGCCGGCTGTCTGGTCGTACAGCAGCGGCTCTCCGAAGAGCTGGCTCGCGCCGATGGTGGAGACGACGACGGTGAACAGGATGGTCGGGCGCAGCGAGGGCAGCGTCACATGGATGAACTGCCGCCAGCGGGACGCGCCGTCGAGGGCCGCCGACTCGTACAGCTCGTGCGGAATGGCCTGCATCGCCGCCAGGTAGATCAGCGAGTTGTAGCCGGTCCAGCGCCAGATGACGATGGTGGAGACGGCGAACTGGGAGGACCAGCTGCCGTTCTTCCAGTCGATCGCGCCGATGCCGACCTGGTGCAGCAGCCAGTTGATCATCCCGTAGTCGCGTCCGAAGAGGAGCGCGAAGACGAGGGTCGCGGCGGCGATCGAGGTGGCGTACGGGGCGAGCATCACCGTGCGGAAGAAGGTCGAGCCGCGCAGCTTGTAGTTGAGGAGGTGCGCCAGGCCCATGGCCATCAGCAGCTGCGGGACCGTGGAGATGACCCCGATGGTCAGGGTGTTCTTCGCCGCGTTCCAGAAGAAGTGGTCGCCGAATATACGGGAGTAGTTGTGAAAGCCCGCCCACGTCATGTCGGTGGGCGAGATCATCTCGACCGTGTGCAGCGAGGCCCAGCCGGTGTAGATCAGCGGGAAGAGCCCGAAGGCGGCGAAGAGCACGAAGAACGGGGAGACGAAGGCGTACGGACTCCAGCGCATGTCCCGCCGCCAGCGGCGCGAGAGGCGCGCGCGCCGCTGGGCGTCGTCCTGCGTTGGGGGGGTGCCGGCCGGGGGACGGGC
>NZ_JAFLRJ010000212.1 GCF_017315755.1 Streptomyces beijiangensis | reverse complement strand
AGGTGACGGGCGGCACGGCGGGCGGGGTGCTGCCGGGGACGGGCGGCGGCGGCCCGGTGGGGCTGGCGGTCGAGGTGGCCGCGGCGGAGACGGCGAGCGACTGGAAGTCGACGAAGCCGGTGGCCTCAAGGACCTGCATATGGTCGAGGACGGTCGTGTTCGCGTCGTCCGCGAGGGCGCGGACCAGGGAGTTGCGGGTGTTGGCCCTGATCTGGGCGACCAGCGAGAAGACCTTGCCGTGTGCCTGGCGCACGATGGTGGCGAAGTCCCTCTCGTACGTCGTCCGGTCGCGGTCCCCGGTGAGCGTCTTCAGGAAGCCCTGCTGCTGGGCGTTGGGCTGGGTCGGCAGCTCCATGCCGAGCTGGGCGGCGACCTCGCGCACCCGGGCGTCGAGGAAGGCGTGGCCGTCGATGAGGTGCTGCCCCGCGGTCTTCACGGCGGGCGTGGGGGCGCGCTCGACAGCCTGCTGCCCCGCCGGACCCTCCCAGAGGCCGGCGAGTCTGACGCGCACGACGAAGTCACGGTCTGCGGCCGAGAGCGGACCCCAACGGGTGTTCACGGTACCGGCGTTGAGGTTGGCGACGCCGGTGCCCGAGCGGTCCGCGTACGACCAGATCGGAAAGAGCAGGGCGCTGATCGTCGCCGTGAGGGCGACGACGACCAGCGTGGTACCGGTCATGGAACGCATGGTGCCTCCTGTTGCGGCACCGCACGTTAGTGCGCGTTTCGATGATCCTGTGGGGTGTTCGGTGAAATCGCAGGCAGGAGCGGGCTAAGAACTGCTGCTGCTCCCGCAACTGGAACCGGAACTCGACCCGCAGCTCGAGCCCGAACTGCCTCCGCAACTTGATCCGGAGCTGCCGCCGCAACTGCTGCCGCTGCCGCCTCCGCAGCTGGAACCGGACGATCCGCCGCAACTGGAACCACCACCACCACCGCTGCTGCCGCAGCTGGACCCGCCCGGGGTCGAACTCCCGCACCACACCACTGCCGGGGTGGCCGATGCGGAGGTATGCGGGTCGAAGTGCGAGGACGAGGAGGACGACGGCCGGGTGGTGCCCCGCCCGACCCCCAGCCGCGCAGCCGCGAACAGCTGCGCCTGCAGCAGGGGATCGGGCAGCGCCCGCAGCCCGTGCAGCGCGACGCGCACGGCGGCGGCCGGATGCTGTGCGTACGCGGCGCGGTACGCCGCCAGGGCCGCCTTGCCCGAGCCGGTCACTCGGCGTCCGGAGACCGCCGAGCACACCACGCCGGTGAGCATTCCGCCGACCAGGGCGGGCAGCACCTTGGCGACGAAGGGGAACGGGGACTCGCCGACGCCGACCGCGTTGAATTCGAGGACCGTCGCGAAGATGGACAGCGGCAACCCGATGGCGCAGCCGGCGAACTGGGCGATACCCCACACTGCCGGCTTCCGCCGTGCGCGCGGCTCCACCATCAGTCCGCGCGCCGCGAGCCCGTCGCCGATCTCCTGCACGGCGGGGCTGCGCATCACCTCATTGCGCAGCAGGTGCAGTGCCCCGCTGGGAGCCTCGGCGAGCGCCGCCAGCACGGCGCGCTCGACGGGCTCCTGTGCGACGGGGCGCTGTACGGCGACGATGCCCGGGCCGCCCACCGTGATCCGGCCGTCCTCGGACATGCCCGCGAGCGCGGTGTCGGTGACGCGGGCGGGCCCGCCCGACAGGAAGGCGACCTCCATGAGGTCATGGACAGAGGCGCCGGAGGCGTGCCCGCGGGCGCGGACGGTCGTGGCGATCAGGCCGGCGGACGAGACGCCGATCACCAAGTAGCAGAGGAGCAAGAGAGCGTTCACGGGATCACCTCCCCACCAGGGCGGCACGGGCCGCCCGTACGAAACGGATCCTGCGGGTCGGCGGCCGCGGGGCGGCCCTGTCCTGCCACCACCGGGTGAGCTCCTGCCGGGCGGCCGGGTCGGCCGGCTGCCCCGCGATGAGCAGATGCTCGGCGAAGTCCATGGCGTCACGGCGGTAACCGCCGGACATCGGGCGGGACTTGGCGTACGAGAGGAAGGCGGCCCGGTATCCGCCGCCGAGTATCCCCGGCAGCTCGGGCGCGACCTTCGCGACCACATCGGCGCGCTTGGCGGCGAGGGCGTGGCTCTGCACGCGGAGCCGGCAGGAGTCGAACCCCTGGGGGGCGGGTGTGCCCGCGACGAGCGCGGAAAGCAGCGAGGCCTGGGCGAGCCCGACCCGCAGCTGTGCGGCATCGTCTGCGCGGCGCTCCTGCGGGCGGGTGTCCGGCGTTGCGGGACCGGCCTCCTGGGGGGCTGCCCGAGGGGCCGGGTCCCGTACGTCGAGCACCTCGCGTATCGCGGTCAGTTCGGCGCCGAGCTCGGCCGCCGGCGGGAAGTCGTCGTCCCGTTCCAGAAGTACCCCCGGCGGGTCCACCCGGGAGCGGAGTTCCGCCAGGATGTTCAGGACCGGCTCGGTGACCGGGTGGGCGTGGGTGTCGTGCCAGACGCCGTCCTTCTCCACGCCGCCCGCCACATGGACGTAGGAGATGGCTTCCAGGGGGAGTTCGGCCAGGGCCTTCACGGGGTCCTCGCCCCTGTTCACGTGGTTGGTGTGGAGGTTGGCCACGTCGATCAGCAGCCGCACCCCCGTGCGCGCCACGAGCTCCGCCAGGAACTGCCCCTCCGTGAGCTCCTCGTCCGGCCAGGCGATGAGCGCGGCGATGTTCTCCAGGGCGAGGGGTACGGGCAGGGAGTCCTGGGCGATGCGGACGTTCTCGCAGAGGATGTCGAGCGCGTCCCAGGTACGCGGCACCGGGAGCAGATGCCCGGCCTCCAGCGCGGGGGAGGCCGTCAGTGCGCCCCCCGCCCGTACGAACGCGATGTGCTCCGTCACCAGGGGCGCGCCCAGGAACTCCGCCCGCGCGGCAAGGTCCGCGAGGCGACCCGGGTCCGGGCGGTCCGCGCCGCCGATGCCCAGCGAGACCCCGTGCGGAACGATGGTCACGCCCCGGTCGCGCAGCCGCTGCAGGGAGGCGGGGAGATGGCCGGGGCAGATGTTCTCCGCGACCACCTCCACCCAGTCGATACCGGGCAGCCCCTCCACCGTCTCCGTGATCTCCGGACGCCAGCCGATACCGATACCCAGGTGATGCCGCATGGATTCCCCCTCCTTCACACCCGTGCCGTGATGCAGGGGTCATGACCCCCGCACATGGAGGTGAACCCCGGAGGAGGGACGTTCAGAGCTTGATTTGAGGTTCCGCCGGGTATTACGGCTTCCGCAGCGCCGGGTGGTCGGAGACGACCGTGCACGATCCCGGTGCGATCTCCGTGAAGCCCGCGTCCTGGACCACCGGCAGACCGCTTTCGGTGAGCTCCTTCCACCGCTCCGCCGTGGCCGTACGCACCGACAGCGGAAAGCCCGCCGCACGCCACTCCTCGCGCTCCGCGTCCGTCAGCTCCCACCACGCCAGCTGCGCCGCGTGCCCCGCCTGCGCCATCGCCTTGCCCGCCGACATCTCGACATCCGGGCTCATCCAGAGGACCGGCGCGGTGCGGTCGGGCACCGCAGGCTCCTCGGGATCGTCCAGGTCCGTCCCGCTGACCTGCAGCTTCGCCAGCTCCTTCGGCCAGCCGTCCAGCGGCACCGGCGGGAAGACCCGTACCTCGGCGGCCTTGCCCGTCAGCGTGATCCCGGGCAGCGCGGAGGCCTTGCGCCACTCCCCGCCGCGCGCCCGCCGCACCACCTTGCGGATCCGGGCGTCCTGCCAGTCCCGCATCGTCTGCGCCCACTCGCCCTCGCCCAGGGACCGCTCGTCGGAGAGGATCACCAGCACGGCCCGCGCCGCCGTCTCCAGGGCGTCCGTACGGGCGGGTGGTTCGGCCTTCTCGATGTGGACCACGAGGGGGAGGACGAACTGCGGGGCCTCGTCGCGTGCTGTCGGCTCCGTCACAAAAGGACTGTCATCGCTGCTCACGCACACCAGTTTGCCAGTCCGTCATGCGCAGCTTCTTGGCGGAGGCAGTCCCTCCGGGCGAGGATGCTCCGCATGAAGAGCGATCTTTTCTCCACCGACAACATGGCGCAGCCTGCCGTCGCCCCCGGCATGACCCTGCAGAACGCCAAATCGATCAAGTACGCGATCAACGGCGACATGCTCGCCCGCCAGGGCTCGATGATCGCCTACCGCGGGAGCCTCCAGTTCGAGCGGAAGGGCCAGGGCATAGGCGGCATGCTCAAGCGCGCCGTCACCGGTGAGGGCCTGCCGCTGATGTCGGTCACCGGACAGGGCGAGGCCTGGTTCGCCCAGGAGGCCGCGAACTGCTTCATCGTCGACATCGAGCAGGGCGACGCCCTCACCATCAACGGCCGCAACGTGCTGTGCTTCGACTCCACCCTCTCCTACGAGATCAAGACCGTGAAGGGCTCCGGCATAGCCGGCGGCGGGCTCTTCAACAGCGTCTTCACGGGCCACGGCAAGCTCGGCCTGATCTGCGAGGGCAACCCCATCGTCATCCCCGTCTCGCCGCAGTCCCCGGTGTACGTCGACACGGACGCGGTGGTCGGCTGGAGTGCCCACCTCAACACCTCCCTGCACCGCTCGCAGTCCGTCGGCTCGATGATCCGCGGCGGCTCCGGCGAAGCGGTCCAGCTGATGCTCCAGGGTGAGGGATTCGTGATCGTACGGCCGAGCGAGGCCACCCCGCAGAAGGCCCAACAGCACTGAAACTACGAGGAGTCGGCCGTCGCTACGGTCTCGGCGGGCCCTGGGTGCTGCGCGGGGTGGATCTCGATCTGCCCCCGCACACCGTCGTACGCGTCGAGGGCGTCAACGGCAGCGGGAAGTCCACCCTGCTGCGGCTGCTCGCCGGGATCGACACCCCGACCGAGGGATCCCTCACGGGCCGCCCGCGCACCGCGTACGTCCCCGAACGATTCCCGGCCGCGCTGCCCTTCACCGCGACCGGCTATCTGCTCCACCTCGGCCGGATCCACGGCCTCGGCAGGGCCGCCGCACAGTCCGCGGCCACCGAATGGCTCGAACGGTTCGGGATCACGGAGTACGCCCGTACGCCGCTCACCCGCCTCTCCAAGGGCACCAGCCAGAAGATCGCCGTGGCCCAGGCCCTGCTGGCCGCACCCGAGTTGCTGATCCTGGACGAGGCCTGGACCGGCCTGGACACCGCCGCCCGCGCCACCCTCGACGGTGCGGTCGCCGAGCGCGTCGCGGCCGGCGCCACCGCGGTCTTCGTCGACCACGACCCGCGCCGCCTCGCGGACGCCGTCGGCGAGGTGCACCGGGTGGAGGGCACGGCACTCGTGGCGGTCGAGGCCGTACGGGAGGAGAGCGGACCCCGGGTGCGCATCGAGGCCGCGGGCCCGCCCGGAGCCGTACTCCCCGCACACCTGCCCGGGGCCCCCGGGCGCGAGACCGGCCTTGACTCCACCACCCTGACCGTCGCGGCCGTCCACTCCGACGCCCTGCTCAGAGCCCTGCTCACCAGCCGCCCGCCCTGGCACATCCGCGGCGTGGCCCACCTTGTCCCCGAGGACCGATGACCGCGCTCCTCCGCTACCAGACGGCACTCCTCCTGCGCTCCCAGCGCTGGCTCCCGCCGGTCCTGCTGTACGGGATCTTCCTCGCGGCCGGCGCCCAGGGGGGCGACCCGGTGCTCGACTCGCTCGGTGTCGCGGCCGCGGCCCTCCTCCCGGTCACCGCCTGGCTGGTCCGTATCTGCGCCACCCAGGAACCCCCGGCCGCCCGGCACTGCACGGCGGCGGCGACGAGCCCCGCCCGGGTCCATCTCTCCTGCCTGGGCGCGGCGTCGGGGTGTGCGGCGGTGCTCGCGGTGGCGGGGACCGCGGTGATCACCGCGATGAGCGACGCCACCAGTACCGACCACCAGATCGCTGTCCCGCGCCTTCCCGCGGCCACCGCGGGACTCCTCGCCGCGCTGGTGTGCGCCCTCGTCGGAGCCGCGCTGGGCGCACTGCTGACCTGGCCGGTGCTGCGCTCCACCGGCTGGTCGGTCACGGCCACCGCGCTGGCGTCGCTGCTGGCCCTGGTGGCGAGCGGATCGCCCGCCCACAGCGCGGTGTACGGCCTGGTCACCGGCTCGCAGACCGGCACCGTACATCTGCCGTTGCTGTCCCTGACCGCATCGGCGGCGATCGTGGCCGCGGCGACGGCGGTGGTCTGCCGCCTCGCCTCCCGGCACGGCTGACTAGTCTCGTACGTATGAAGGAGACAGAAGCGGAAGCGGTGGCGATGGCCGAGTGCGTGCTGTGCCGCAAGCCGACCGAGTATCCGGAGTCGACCCGCGGCAGCACGCTCTGCCCCGTCTGCGAGTGGCAGGAAGCCGAGCGCACGGCCTGTTCCGGCTAGGTCCTAGGCGGTGCCCATCAGGTCCGAGACCTTGACGAACCGGTAGCCGCGGGCGCGCAGCTCGGGCACGATCCGCCGTACCGCCGCGTCGGTGGCGGGAGCGGCGCTCTCGGTGCAGTGCATGACCACCAGCGAGCCGGGCCGCACCCCCGAAAGCACCTGCTCCGCCACCGCGTCCGAGTCCTGGGCGAACGGGTCGCCGCTGACCACGTCCCACTGGACCGCTGTCATGCCCAGCGGTGCCAGGGCGTGCAGGGCCGCGTCGTCGTAACAGCCGCCGGGGAAGCGGAAGTACGGGACCGTGTGGCTGACCCCCGCCCTGCGGAAGGCCGCGGTCGCCCGTGCGGCGTCGGACCGCATCTCATGGGCGCCGAGCTCGGGGAGTCCGTAGCAGGGGGATTTGTAGGCGTAGTGGCTGTAGGAGTGGTTGGCGACCTCGAAGAGCGGGTCGGCCCCGATCGAGCGCGCCTCCCCGGGGTACTCGTCGGCCCAGCGGCCCGTCATGAAGATCGTGGCGGGAACCTTCAGCCGCCGCAGGTCGGCGATGAGCCGGGGGTTGTCGAAGTGCTCGCCGCCGGCCGCCCGCGGGCCCTCGCTCGCGGTCATGTCGGCGTCGAAGGTCAGCGCGACGACCTTGCCCCCGGCGCGGGAGCCGTGCGAGAAGACCGGGGTCAGTCCGCCGGGCCCCGGTGCCAGTCGCGGCGGCTTCTTCTTCGCTGCTGCCGCGGTGGGAGCAGGGGAGGGGGAAGGCCGGGGCGGCGCGGGGGAGACCGACGTGGCTCTGACCGGCGCCGGTTTGTCGGCGCGGAGCTGTGGGCCTGCGGATCCGCAGGCGGTGAGGGCAGCACCGAGGGCAGCGACGGCCGTCAGCCGTCGGGCGAGTGTGATCACGCACGGAACGTATCCGAACGGCAGGCAGAAACCGGGTCTCACGGGCTACGGTATTGTCATAATTGCGGCATTTGATCTCATATGTCGCACTGCTGGTGGCCCCGGCACCAACCCCGAGAGGGAGCCATGGAAACCCACGCCTTGACGTCCGCGCTGCTGCAGGAACTGCGTGCGCCCCAGCCCTATCCGGTCGTGTCGCTGAGCATGCCCACCCACCGGCGCGAGCCCGACAACGCACAGGACGGCGTGCGGCTGCGCAATCTGGTGGCGGAGGCCGTGCACCGCCTGGAGGCCGACGAGGACGTACCGCGGAAGGTGCGGATCGATCTCAAGGAGCAGCTGGACCGCGCCGTCTCGGACCTGGACCTGCGGCATGCCCAGGACGGGCTGGTGATCTTCGTACGCCCCGGCGAGCACCAACTCTGGTCGCTGCCGCGTACGGTGCCCGAGCGCATCGTGCTCAGCGACACCTATCTCACCCGCAACCTGGTCGCGGCGAAGGCACAGGCCAGGCCGTACTGGGTGCTGGCCGTCGCGGCCGACCGCGCCACACTCTGGGACGGATCGGTCGAGGCCCTGCGCGAGCACACCGCCGACGGCTTCCCCCAGGAGCCCGAGGAGATCCAGACGGACCCGCAGCGCGAGGAGCGCCAGGGCGACACCCCCAGCACCTTCAGGGACGAGACGACCCGGCAGTATCTGCGCGGCGTCGACGCCGCGCTGGCCGCCGTGCTCGCCGCGCATCCGCGCCCTCTGTACCTGGTCGGCCTGGCCCCGGCCGTCGGCGGCCTCGAAGAGGCGGGCAGCGTCGCCCGTACGGCCGCGGGCAAGCTGCTCAAGGGCGGGTTCACCAACGGCCCTGCCCAGGAGCTGCACACCCAACTGCGGCCGACCGTCGAGGAGTTCGAGCGGGCATCGGCCGAACGCGTCGCCAAGCGGCTCGACGAGGCACGCGGGCGGCGTACCTTCGCCGCCGGTCTCGACGAGGTGTGGGAGGCGGTACGCGAAGGCCGGGCCGCGCTGGTCGCCGTCGAGGATAACTACCAGCAGACGGTCCGGCTCCAGGACGGCCACCTCGCGCCCGTCGGCCCCGGGGACGAGAAGTCCGCGGGCCACGAGGTCCGCGAGGACATCGTCGACGAACTGGTCGAGGCGGCCCTGGACAGCGGGGCCGAGGTCGTCTTCCTCCCCGACGACGCCCTCGCCGCCCACGACCGCATCGCGGCCGACCTGCGCTACTGAGCGTGCCTGCTGTGTCTGCTGTGTCTGCTGTGGCTGCTGGCCGGGGCTACCCGGCCAGCAGCCGCTTCCGGGACTCGTCGACGTCGAAGTCCGCCTTCGGGTACTGCGGATCGAGCGCCTCAAGGTGTTCCAGGAGCAGCTTGCTGATCGCCCAGTTCCGGTACCACTTGCGGTCCGAAGGCACCAGGAACCACGGCGCGGCGTCCGTGGAGCACCGCTCCAGGGCGATCTCGTACGACTCCTGGTAGGCGGGCCACAGGGCGCGCTCCTCGATGTCGCCAGGATTGAACTTCCAGTGCTTGTCCGGGTTGTCGAGCCGCTCAAGGAGCCGTCGCTGCTGCTGCTCGGCGCTGATGTGCAGGAAGATCTTGACCACCGTCACACCGTCCTCGGCGAGGGACTGCTCGAAACGGTTGATCTGCCCGTATCTGCGCCCCAGTTGGCTGCGCGGAACCAGCTCGCGCACCCGGGCGATCAGGACGTCCTCGTAGTGCGAGCGGTCGAAGATACCGATCTCGCCCGGCTCCGGAAGCGCCTTGACGATCCGCCAGAGGAACGGGTGGTTGAGCTCCTCGGGCGTCGGCTTCTTGAAGGCCCTGATCCGGCAGCCCGACGGATTGAAGAGCCCGATGACGTGCTTGACGACACCGCCCTTGCCGCTGGTGTCCATGCCCTGGAGCACCAGCAGCACGCGCCGCCGGTCGCCGCCGGTGGAGGCCGCGTACAGCCGCTCCTGGAGATCGGCGAGCCGTTCACCCATCAGGGTGGTCTCCGCCAGCCCGTCGGCCTTCTTCTTCGGGCCCGCGGGGAGGGCCTCCGGATCGTACGAGGAGAGATCGACCTCCCCGCCCGGCGGGATGCGCAGCAGCTCGCGCAGGGCGGGCGCCTTCTTCGGGGCCTGTTTTTTGGAACCCTTCTTGGCCACTGCACATCCCTTTCAGCCGACGGTTAACACCATGGTCCGGTGACGGCGAAGGTCGTGCCAGGGGTGTAGCAGTTCACGAACATGGTCCGGCCGTCCGGGGCGAAGGTGACCCCGGCGAACTCGCCCCACGCCGGCTCCTCGGCGGTGCCGATGTTCTGCCTGCCCCTGGCCATCGGATAGACCTTCCCCTTCCGGTCCAGGCCGAAGACGTGCTGGGCCCCTTCGCCGTCCTCGCAGACCATCAGCCCGCCGCCAGGGGCGAGGGTGATGTTGTCGGGGGACTCGCCTGGCAGCTGCACGTCCGTACTGGGCCCGAAGACCACGACCAGGGTGAGGCGCCGCTTCCTCGGCTCGTACTTCCAGACCTGGCCGAAGTGGTCGGCCGCCGCGCCGTCCTTCGAGATGGCGAAGCTGGAGACGAAGTACACGCAGGAGCCGCCCCAGTAGCAGCCCTCCAGCTTCTGCGCGTGGGTGATGCCCTTCGGCCCGAAGTCCTGCAGCCGGATGGGGGTCTGCCGGGCGAGCGGGTCAGGTACGGGCACCCACTCGACGCCCTCGAAGCGTGTCCCCGTCTCCTGCACGGCGGACAGGTCGGGCACCCCCGGTACCCGCATCGCCTCCAGCGCGCCGCCCGCGCGCAGCGAACCGACGCCGCCCAGCGGCTTGTTCGGGTGGAAGCGGTAGAAGAGCCCGAAGGGCTTGATGAAGGCGTCCTCGGTCTCGTACACCGTGCCGTGGTCCGGGTCGATCGCGATCGCCTCGTGCGCGAAGCGGCCCATCGCGGTGAGCGGGACTGCGCCGGTGCGCCGCGGATCGGCGGGGTCGGTCTCGAAGATGAAGCCGTGGTCCTTGGTGTAGCCGTTGGTGCCGGCCGTGTCCTCGGTCTCCTCGCAGGTCAGCCAGGTGTGCCAAGGGGTGGGACCGCCCGCGCAGTTGACGGCCGTACCGGCGATGGCGACCCGCTCGGACAGCACATTGTTGCGGCCGTCCAGCTCCAGCGCCGTACAGCCGCCCAGGCCGTTCGGGTCGTACGTGATCCCCGCGATCGCCGGCACCCGGTGCTTGGCGGTGACGCGGTTCTCGTGGTTACGGACCAGATATGTGCGGCCCCGGCGGCCGGGCAGGGCGGCCATGCCGTCGTGGTTGGAAGGGACGATGCCCTCGCCCGAGCGGAGCTGGTCGCCCTCGCGGGAGAGGACCTTGTAGCGGAATCCCGCAGGGAGGTCGAGCAGACCGGCCGGGTCGGGGACGAGCGGGCCGTAGCCGGATCTGCCGCTGGGCTGCGCGGCCGCCGTACCTTCGAAGAGGGCCGAGACGGTCCCGGTAAAGGCGATACCGGCGCCGAGGGCGCCGGTACGGGCCAGGAGTTGACGTCGCGATGCATCGGTCATGGGGCAGCTCCCTGTTGGCGGACAGGTGGTGCGTGACCCGCATGTGTCTAGCACGTGCGCACTGGCACGTGAACCATGCGGGCCACGCCGCCCCGGTGGAGCTGTGGGTCAGGCGAGCTTCGCGGTGAGCGTGATCGTCGTACCCGAAAGGGCCTGGCTCACCGGGCAGTTGGCCTTGGCGTCCTCGGCGGCGGCCTGGAAGCCGTCCGCGTCGAGGCCGGGGACCTGGCCCTCGACCGTGATGTGGATGCCGGTGATGCCGGTGCCCGGCTGGAAGGTGACGTCGGCCTGGGTGGTCAGCTGGGTCGGCGGGTTGCCGGCCTTGGTCAGACCGTTGGAGAGCGCCATCGAGAAGCAGCTGGAGTGAGCGGCCGCGATGAGCTCCTCCGGGCTGGTCTTGCCGTTGGCCTGCTCGGCGCGGGCGGGCCAGGAGACCGGGTACTCGCCGATGCCGGAGGAGTCGAAGGTGACGACACCCGAACCCTCGAGCAGCGTGCCGTCCCAGACCGTGTGTGCCTGACGCGTGGTGGCCATGATGAATCCCTATCTGTTGACTGGTGGGCCCAAATCTACTGGGACACCAGGTCCTTCGCGTCGCGTGCCAGCGCCGTGAGACGGGAGATCGCCCGGAAGTACTTCTTGCGGTACCCGCCGTTCAGCATCTCTTCGCTGAACAGCCGGTCGAAGGGGAGGCCGGAGGCGAGCACCGGTATCTCCCGGTCGTAGAGGCGGTCCGCGAGGACGACGAGGCGCAGCGCCGTGGACTGGTCGGGCACCGGCGCCACATCGGTGAGGCAGACCGCGGTGACGGCCTCGGTGAGGGCGCCGTAACGGCTCGGGTGGATGCGGGCCAGATGGGCGAGCAGAGCGGGGAAGTCGTCGAGGGACGCGCCCTGCGTGGCGTACGCCGCCTTGGTGACCTGCTCGTCCGAGTACGGCGCCGGGGCCTCGGGCAGTCCCCGGTGGCGGTAGTCGTCGCCGTCGATCCGCAGCGGGCGGAAGTGGGCGGAGAGCCCCTGGATCTCGCGGAGGAAGTCGGCGGAGGCGAAGCGGCCCTCGCCGAGCTTGCCGGGCAGGGTGTTCGATGTCGCGGCGAGCGCGACGCCCGCCTCGACCAGCCTGCGCAGCAGGGAGGAGACCAGGACGGTGTCGCCGGGGTCGTCGAGCTCGAACTCGTCGATGCAGAGCAGCCTGTGGTTGCTGAGGGTCTGGACCGTCTGCTGGAAGCCGAGTGCGCCGACCAGGTTCGTCAGCTCGACGAAGGTGCCGAAGGCCTTGAGCTCGCGGGGGGCCGGGGTGGCGTGCCAGAGCGAGGCGAGGAGATGGGTCTTGCCGACGCCGTACCCGCCGTCGAGGTAGACGCCGCGCGGTCCGTTGGGCGCCGCGGGCTTCCTCGTACCGCCGAACCAGCGCTTCTTTCCGGCGCCGGTGGCCGTGGCGCCGCCGCCGAGACCGGCGGCGAAGGCGCTGAGGACGGTGACCGCCTCGGTCTGGCTGGGCTGGTGGGGGTCGGGGTTGTACGTATCGAAGCGCACCGAGTCGAAGCGCGGCGGCGGCACCATCTCCGCGACCAGACGGTCGGCGGGGACGCGCGGCTCGAGGGCGCACAGGGACTGGGGGACCACTTCGGCTATGGACGACGACACAGTTCCTCACTCTATGCGCCGTGCCACACTGCCCTCCATGCGACGCCTGCTCCCTGTGACCGACCCGACAGCCCCAGCGCCCGCGGACGACCGCGAGTGGAGCCTGGACGAACTGGCCGAGGCCTACGCCTATCCGGAGGCTTCTCCGGGGGAGGCGGCGGGAGAGGCCGCTCCGGCGGAGGGCGTCCCCTGGCTGCGGGCCAACATGGTGTCCTCGCTGGACGGCGCGGCCCAGCACGACGGCCGCTCCCAGCCGATCTCCTCGCCCACGGACATGCGGATCTTCGGCACGCTGCGGGCGCTCGCCGATGCGGTGGTGGTCGGTGCGGAAACGGTTCGCCTTGAGGGGTACCGCCCGGCCCGCGCCCGTGAGGCCTTCGCCGCGCGCAGGGCGGCGGCCGGACAGGGGAAGGCGCCCGCGATCGCCGTGGTGAGCGCGAGCCTGGAGCTGGACTTCGATCTTCCGCTTTTTGCCGCGCCCCTCGTCCCGACCCTGGTGCTGACGGGCGCTTCGGCGCCGCGGGACCGCGTCAGGGCGGCCGAGAAGGCCGGCGTGGAGGTCGTGATCGCGGGCGACGGGGCCGGCGTGGATCCGGGCCGGGCCCTGCGGGAGCTGGGCGAGCGCGGCCATCTGCGGCTGCTGACCGAGGGCGGCCCCCGGATGCTCGGCCAGTTCGTGCTGGCCGGGGTGCTCGACGAGCTCTGTCTCACCCTCTCGCCGACGCTCACGTCGGGTGACGCGCAGCGGATCGCCGGCGGCCCCGCCCTTGCGGTGCCGGAACGGTTCTCCTTGGTCTCGCTGCTGGAAGAGGCCGGGTTCCTCTACAGCCGATACCGTCGTGTCTGACAATCAGCGGAATTTGCCGTTCCGGTTCGCTCCGGATGGGCACACTTACCTATCGAGACCCCGTGCCGGCACGGGGAAGGATGGTTTCAGCAGAAGGGCTCCAGCGGTGTTCACGAGCGTATTGATGATCGAGAAGCCCCTGACCTCCGACGACGTGGAGTTCGTCACCACACTCCACGGCGACGAGCAGGTCTCCTTCGTGGTGCTGATGCAGCCGCGGGGCGACCAGGCGGACGTACTGCTGCGAGCCATCGACGATGTGGCCATGGGCGAACTGGACGAGGCCGCGCGGGAGGGCGAGGAGCCCGAGGGGCAGGACGCCAGGCTCCCCGCGGAGGAGGCGCTGCAGCACTCACTGGCGGCACTGCGGGACGCGGGAAGCGAGGCGGTGGGGCAGGTCGTCGAGAACCACCCGCTGGACCTGCTGACGTCGGTCGTCACCGATGTGGGGGCCGACGAGGTCATCGTGCTGACCGAGCCGCACTACGTCGAGGAGTTCTTCCACCGGGACTGGGCCTCGCGCGCCCGCCACAAGGTCGGCGTACCGGTGCTCAAGCTCTTCGCGCACAGCGAATAGGCTGGGCGCTCCTTCACGTACACCTTGGGGAGCAAACGCATGACATCCGGTAGCTTCGCATCCGAAGGCCTTTCAGAGAGCGAAGGCGGAGCGCAGCGGAGCCTGACCGCCATGGACCGACCGCACTTCATCGGCATCGGCGGCGCCGGAATGTCGGGCATCGCGAAGATCCTCGCCCAGCGCGGGGCCAAGGTGGCGGGCAGCGACGCCCGCGAGTCGGGGACGGCCGATGCGCTGCGCGCGCTGGGCGCGGCAGTGCACATCGGGCACGACGCGGCGAACCTGGCCGCCGACGCCACCTCGGTCGTCGTCTCGAGCGCGATCCGCGCCGACAACCCGGAGCTGGTGCGCGCCGCCGAACTCGGCATCCCGGTGGTCCACCGCTCCGACGCGCTCGCCTCCCTGATGACGGGGCTGCGCTCGATCGCGGTGGCCGGCACCCACGGCAAGACGACGACCACCTCGATGCTGGCCGTCGCCCTGACCGAGCTGGCCCTCGACCCCTCGTATGCGATCGGCGGCGACCTGGCGGGTCCCGGTACCAACGCACGGCACGGCGGAGGGGACATCTTCGTCGCCGAGGCGGACGAGAGCGACCGCAGCTTCCAGAAGTACGACCCCGAGGTCGCCATCGTCCTCAACGTCGAGCTCGACCACCACGCCAACTACGCCTCGATGGACGAGATCTACGACTCCTTCGAGACCTTCGTCGGCAAGGTCGTCCCCGGCGGCACCCTGGTGATCACAGCCGACCAGCCGGGCGCGGTCGAGCTGACGAGCCGGGTCCGCGATCTCTCCACCCTCAAGGTCGTCACGTACGGGGACGCCCCCGCGGCCGACGTACGCGTCCACAAGATCACCCCGCGCGGCCTGAGCAGCGAGGTGACCGTCGTCCTCGGCGGCAAGTACCTCACCTTCACCGTCTCGGTCCCCGGCAGCCACTACGCCCACAACGCGGTCGCCGCGCTCGCGGCCGGCGTCGCGCTCGGCCTGCCCGCGCACAATCTGGCCTCCGCGCTCGGCAAGTACACCGGCGTCAAGCGCCGCCTCCAGCTCAAGGGCGAGGAGGCCGGCGTCCAGGTCATCGACTCGTACGCCCACCACCCCACCGAGATGACCGCCGACCTGGCGGCCATGCGCGGCGCGGCCTCCGAGGCACGCCTCCTGGTGGTCTTCCAGCCCCACCTCTTCTCCCGCACCCAGGAGCTCGGCACCGAGATGGGCCAGGCCCTGGCCCTCGCGGACGCCTCGGTGGTCCTCGACATCTACCCGGCCCGCGAGGACCCGATCCCCGGGATCACCAGCAGCCTGATCGTCGACGCGGCCAAGGCGGCGGGCGCGGACGTCACCGCCGTACACGACCAGGCGGAGATCCCGGACGTCATCGCGGGAATGGCGAAGCCGGGTGACCTCGTTCTCACCATGGGCGCGGGCGACGTCACGGACCTCGGTCCTGCCATCCTCGCCCGCCTTGCGAACTGAGGAGACCCACACCATGTCGTACGAGATCGACAAGCCCGACGAGCAGTGGCGCACGGAGCTCAACCCGGCGGAGTACACCGTGCTGCGCAAGGGCGGCACGGAGCCCGCCTTCGTCGGTGAGTACACCGACACCAAGACGACCGGCGTCTACTCCTGCCGGGCGTGTGACGCCGAGCTCTTCCGCTCGGACACCAAGTTCGACTCGCACTGCGGCTGGCCGTCCTTCTACGACCCGAAGGACACCGAGGCCGTCGAGCTGATCCAGGACAACACCCACGGCATGGTCCGCACCGAGGTGCGGTGCGCGCGGTGCGGATCGCACCTGGGCCACGTCTTCGAGGGCGAGGGGTACGCCACCCCGACGGACCAGCGGTACTGCATCAACTCCATCTCGCTGCGGCTCACGCCGGACGAGGGCTGACCGGAGGCGGAGCCGGACCGGTCCGGGGCACGTTGAGGACGGCCTGGAACTGCTCGCTCGCGGCCTGGACCTGTCCTGCCGCGAGATACGTGCGGGCCAGGCGGCTGCGGATGTCCATCTCCAGCCAGTTGTAGCCCGGTTCGGTCAGCGGCGAGAGCAACTGGTGCTGCTGCAGGGCGTGCTGATGGAGGCCGACCGCGGTGCCGGTGTCGCCCCTGAGCTGGTGGACCGTGGCGAGGCGGGTCAGGCTGCGCGCGCAGAGGAAGGCGTCCCTGGCCTGCAGGCCGAGGTCGATCGCCGTACGGAGGTCACGCTCGGCCGCGGCGAGGTGACCGAGACGCAGCCGGACGTCCGCCCCGCAGCTCAGGGCGAGCCCGCGCAGGCGCGATCCGCTGCCGGAGTCGGCGTAGGTGTGGGCTTCGGTGAAGCAGTCCAGGGCCTCGTCGTTCCGCCGGCCCAAGTAGTAGGCGCGGCCGAGCGTGACGAGGGCGATCGAGGTGACCCAGGAACTGTTGAGCCGCTTGGACAGGGCGACCGCCTCGATGAGACTGGTGCAGGCCTGCTCGCCCTCGCCCAGACTCACGGCCACGGCCCCGAGTCCGGTGAGAGCCCGGGCCTCCTCGTGGGGTTCATGACGTTCGCGGCTGAGGTGCAGTGCTTCGCTGTGCCAGACGCGTGCCTGCCGGTAGCGGCGTTGATGTGTGCCGGTGTAGCCGAGGCAGTTGCGAAGGGCGGCGGCCATGCGTCCGTCGGTGGCACGGTCCGCATGGGCGAGTGCCGTCTCCAGCACTGCCCGGGATTCGTCGTAGCGGCCCTGTCGTACGAAGTAGTCGCACAGTGCCTCGGCGATCCAGCAGGCGAGGTCGGCCTCTCCGTGTGCGGCGGCGTGGCCGACGACATCGACGAGTTCGCCGCCGACGGCGTCCAGCCAGCGTTCCGCGTCGAGCTGGCCGGTGAACCGGGTGGGATCGGGCCCCGGGCCGGTGGGGAACCCGCTCGGTTCCCAGTCGCTGGTCGTGCGGGCGGCATCGAGGCAGACGTGGAGCGCGGCCCTGCGCGCTTCCGCACTTTCGCCCGGGCTCTCCTCGGCGAGGCGCCGGGCCAGGACGCGTACGAGATCGTGAAGCCGGTAGCGCGCCGTGCGTGGCTGTTGCAGCAGGCTCGTGTCGACCAGACCTTCCAGGAGGTCATCGGTCTCCCCGGCCGGCCGGTGGAGCATGGCCGCCACGGTCAGCACGTCGAATTCGACGGTCGGCGTCAGGCCCAGGGCGCGGAATCCACGCTGCTGCTCCGGCGTGAGCTGGTCGTACGAGGGGAGAAGGGCCGCCTCCAAGGTGCGGTCCCCGACGCTCAGCTCACGGAGGCGGCGGCCGTCCTCCGCCATCCGGCCCACGAAGTGGCCGACCGTCCAGGTGCTGCGGCTCTGCAGCCGCGAACCGGCGATGCGCAGCGCCAGCGGCAGCCCGTCGCACAGCTGGACGAGGCGCCGTGTCGCGTCCGGTTCCCGGCTCGTCCGGTCCTCTCCGACCAGGCGGGTGAGGAGAGACACCCCGTCGCCGCTCGCGAGGGGATCCAGGGTGATCCGCAGGTCGGCGTCCAGTTCGGCCAGCCGCCGCCGGCCGGCCACCAGCACTCTGCTCCCTGCCCCGGAAGGAAGGAGCGGGCGGATCTGGTCGGCGTCCAGGGCGTCGTCCAGGACGAGGAGGAGGCGCAGGGTGCTGGAGGCCGCGCGCCAGGCGGCGGTGAGGTCGTCGAGGTCACCCGGCGGTTCGTCCTCGACAGCGCCCAGCGAGCGCAGCAGACGCTGCAGTACGCGCTCCGGCGCCTGCCGCTGCTGCGTGCTGTGCGCGTACAGGTCCACGTACAGGCAGCCGTCCGGGTAGTGGGCGCTCAGCTCATGGGCCGCGCGGACGACGAGCGCGGTCTTGCCCACCCCGGCGGTGCCGTCCACGGTGACCAGCGACACGGACGTGTCGGCGGAGGGCGCGACGAGCCGGGCCAGCTCGGCGTCCCGGCCGATGAGCCGGCCGTTGTGGCCCGGCAGGTCATTGACGGTACGACGGCGCCGCGCCCCGGAGGCTGAGCGTGCCGGGGCCGGGCGGAGCAGGTGGGAACCGTCCTGGCGGAGTACCGCCTCGTACGTCTGACGGAGCTGGGCGCCGGGGTCGGCGCCGAGTTCGTCCCGCAGGTGGCGCCGCATGACCTGGTACGCGGTGAGTGCCTCCGCCTGGCGCCCGCTGCCGTACAGAGCGCGCATCCGCAGTTCCACGACCGACTCGTCGAGCGGATGGGACGAGGACAGTGCGGAGAGCTCGTCCATCGTCTCGGTGAACCGGCGGAGCAGCAGGAGGCACTCCAGTCGCTCCAGGCACAGCGCGAGCCGTCTCTCCGACAGCCTCTGCCGCTCGGCCTGCGCGCGCAG
>NZ_JAFLRJ010000211.1 GCF_017315755.1 Streptomyces beijiangensis | reverse complement strand
CGAGGCCGCCGACCCCGAGGCGATGCGCGCCCGCATGGTCAAGGAGTACAAGGCCGAGCTGATGCACCCGTACTACGCGGCCGAACGCGGCCTGGTCGACGACGTCATCGACCCCGCCGAAACCCGCGAAGTCCTCATCGCCTCGCTCTCCATGCTCCGCACCAAGCACGCCGACCTGCCGTCCCGCAAACACGGCAACCCGCCTCAGTAAGAGGAGAATCCTGCCTTGAGCACCCCCGACGACAGTGTGGTCCGCATTGAGCGAGGCCAGGCCAGCCCGGAGGAACTGGCTGCCCTGACCGCCGTCCTCCTGGCCCGCGCCGCCTCCAGCCGGCGCCCCGCCTCGGGCCCGGTGCACCACAGCGCGGGCTGGCTTCGCCTCGAGCGGCAGCGCACCTATTCGACGGCCCACAGCTGGCAGAAGTCGCCTCCCCAGGTCTGAAGTTCCCAGGTGCTCCGGCCGGGCCGGCCGGAGCACCTGGGCGCGCAGGCCCCTGCTCGCGCTGTTCCGCCCGGCGGTTCATGGGCGCCCCGCGCGGGCATTTCGCCATGCGGTGTGCCGCCGGTGCTCCTACGGAACATGCTCGTGGTGGTCCCCCTCTTTGCGGGCCGCACCCGGAGCAACGCCTCGACCCGGTCAGCGGGCCGGGTCCAGCAGTTGACCCGCGCGGCACAGGCCCGGCCAGTGCGCTGGATCCGGCAGGCGTGAGCCAGCGGCTCGGCGCTGAGGTTCTGGCGTGGTTCTTCTTCGGTCACCGCTTGCGAGGAGAGCGGCAGGCTCATCGCCCGCCGCATGCAGGGTCTGGTGCGCCGGCCGGCGCAGTGCAAGTGCGCGGTGGCGGGCTCGGCTGCCGGGAACTGGGCCGCGCTGCCCGCAGGCGGGACGGCGGGTGTCCGGGTTCCTCGGCGGCGGTCTTCTGCCGCCTGGCCCCAGCGGAGCGCGCCCTTGGTCTCGTCCCGCGCCCGGCCCCGGTGGCCCGGTGCCGGGCCGCGGAGAGCGGTTCGTGCGTGGTCCTCTACTCCTGCATCGGACCGGGGCCGGCCCGCTGTGTCACGTTCACGCGGCGGTGCGGTCGGCACCGGGCTCGGGCAACCGGTAGGCCAGGCGCGCGATCCGCTCGGTCAGCGCGTCGGTGAACTCCGGCTGGTCCAGGAAGAAATGGCCACCGTCGAGGAAGACCAGATCACAGGTCTGGGTCGTCTCGCGCTTCCAGGAGAGCAGTCCCAGATCGTCGGTCATCGGGTCGCTGCGGCCCGCGAACGCCATGACGGGCACCTGCAGAGGAAGCCCCGGTGTGCGGGTGTAGCGCTCCGCGAGGCGCAGGTCGGCCCGCAGGACCGGCAGGAACATCTGCAGCAGTTCCGGCTGGTGCAGCACGCCGTCGGGGATTCCTCCCAGCCGGCGCAGCGCCGCGATGAACTGGGGGTCGGGGAGTTCGTGGATGTGCGGGTAGGACGGCGGTGCCGCGGGCCCGTTGCGTCCTGCGGCCACCAGCAGGGCCGGCGGCATTCCGCGCCGCTCCAGCGCCCGGCAGATCTCGTACGCGAGCAGGGATCCAAGGCTGTGGCCGAGGACGGCGTAGGGTCCGTCGACGCGCCGCGCGATGGTCTCCGTCAGGTTGTCGACGAGTACCTGCCAGTCCTCGATCAGAGGCTCGCGCAGCCTGCTGCCGTGTCCGGGCAGCTCCACCGGAACAACCCGGGCGTACGGCGCCAGCCAGTGCCAGCCGCGGAAGTGCCCGCTGGTTCCGCCCGCGTGGGGAAGGCAGAACAGCTGCATCTCCGCTGTGGGGCCGAGCTCCTCCGGGTCGGTCCCTGTGGTGGTCGCGAGGTCGCGGGAAAGTTGCATGGAACCTGTCTCCTCGGGGTGGGGCCGGCGCACTCCCTTGGTGCGGGAAGTGCGCCGGGCAGGTCGCCTCTGTCGTCTCGGGCCGGTGGATCCGGGGGGACGGCGACCGGGCCTGCCCGACTCTTCGGTGGTCGAAGCGTCGGGCGGCCCTGGCCGCGGTCATGCGGGTTCGGCCCTGCTGCCCGTGCGGGGGACGTCCGGGCAACAGGGCCGAGCAGTGGGGGCGGGGTGTCCCGCCGTGATCAGCGGACGGCTTGTGCTTCCTGGGCGGTGGCCGTGGCGACCGGAGCGGGCGCGGCGGCCGGGGGGCGCGGGGGTGCGATGCGGCCGCGCGGGAGGAGGAAGCTGAGGGCCAGGGTCGCGGCGCTCAGGGCCGCGCCGATTCCGGCGACCCATTCCAGTGCGGAGACGAAGTCGGTCAGGGAGGGCTTCGTACCGAGGACGTTGAAGAAGATCACTCCGAAGAGTGCGACGCCTGCGGTGTTGGCGAACTGCTGGGCGGTGGTGAGCACTCCGGAGGCGACGCCCGCCTGCTGCGGGGGCACCTGGGAGATGACCACACCGGTCAGCGAGGGCAGGCACAGGCCGGTGCCGAGACCGGCGAAGATCATCGGGGCGACCAGCATGCCGGGGCTGATGTCGACGCCCTCGGTCTTGAGCACCGCCAGGGTGGCCAGGGTGCCCAGGACCAGCATCGCCTGGCCGATGATGATGACCTTCGTGCCGTACTTCATCAGCAGCGGACGGGCGAGGATCGAGCTGACCACGAAGCCGATGCCCAGCGGGCCGAAGGTCAGGCCGGCCCGCAGCGGGGTCAGGCCGAGTCCGGCCTGCAGGAACATCGTCATGCCGAAGATGAACCCGGAGTAGAAGGTCATGATCCCGACGATCGTCAGCAGACCGACGGCGAAGGAACGGGTCTTGAACAGATCCAGGTTGATCATCGGCTCGCCGCCGCGGGCGGGCAGTGAGCGCTCGTACAGGACGGTGGCGGCAGTGACGGGAACCGCCAGGCCCAGCATGATCCAGCCCCAGAGCGGCCAGCCCTCGGAGCGTCCCAGGATCAGCGGCAGCAGGGCCAGGCCCAGGCTCGCCGAGACCCCCAGGGTGCCCACGATGTCCTGCTTGGGGCGGCGGGCGGCCTTGGTCTTGGGCAGCAGCTTGGCGGCCAGGGCGACGGTGACGATGCCGATCGGGATGTTGACCAGGAAGATGACGCGCCAGCCCATGTCGGCGATGTCGGCCGAAAGCAGCAGACCGCCCAGGATCTGGCCCGAGACCAGGGCGAGGCCGAGGGTGACTCCGAACCAGGACAGGGCCCGCGGGCGCTCCGCCGGCGGGAACGTCACCGTGATCAGGGCGACCACCTGCGGGACCATCAGGGCCGCGCCGACACCCTGCAGCAGGCGCACCACGACCAGTTCGGTGCCCGTCTGGGAGATGCCGCACAGCAGCGAGGCGACGGTGAACAGGGACATCCCGACGATGAACAGCCGGCGGTAGCTGAAGATGTCGCCGAGCCGACCGCCGGTGACCAGCAGACTTGCGTAGGTGAAGGTGTAGCCGCCGATGATCAGCTCGATCGTCGCCTCGCTGGCGTGCAGCTGCGACTGGAGCGAGGGGGTGGCGATGTTGATGACGTAGAAGTCGAAGACCCCCATGAACATGGCCACCAGAGCGACCGCGAGCATGAGCCAGCGCCGCGGATCGAGGGTTCCGGCCGCCGGGGCTGACGGTGGTGCGCTGGGTGAGCTCACTGTTGCCTCCTGGCTATGGGTACGAGATTATCGCTTGCCGTCTAGCGTTATCGGAAACCCTAGGGCGCTCGATCACTAGCCGTCAAGTCACTTGCCAGCTAACGTCGCTGACGGTAGGGCGGTGAGTCGCTAGCCGTCAAATCACTTGCCAGCTAGCGGCACCCCTGAACCGTAGAACGCCAAGTCGTTAGCCGTCAAGTCATTAGCCGACGAGTTACCATCGACGCATAGCCAGGTTTCAACGGCGGCACTGTTGCCGCAGCCCGATCACCGGAGGTAGACCGTGAGCGAGTTCATGGACGTGTACACCCGCGCCTCCAAGCTGGTCCGCACCGCGATGGAAGCGGCCATGCGCCAGCACGGCCTGCACCTCGGCCAGAATGTGGTGCTCGCCGCACTGTGGGAGCAGGACGGCCAGACCCCGGGGGCCATCGCCACCGCCACCCATGTCACGACGCCCACCGTCGTCAAGATGGCCACCCGGATGACCACCGCGGGCCTGCTCACCCGCCGCCGCGACGACCAGGACAACCGTCTCGTGCGTCTCTACCTCACCGACGCGGGACGGGCGATGCAGCAGCCGATCGAGGAGGAGCTCAGGCGCATCGAGGCCCACATCACCACGGGGCTCACCGAAGCCGAGCGCAAGACCCTGATGGTCAACCTGGACACGGTCGCGCGGAACGCCCAGACGCTCCCCTCCGCACCGATCATCGACCCCTGCTGACCTCCCGGGACACCTCCCCGGCCGGACCGGCAGCCGCCTGTGGGCGGGCCTCAGCAGACGCTGAGGCCCGCCCACAGGCGGCTGCCGGCGGGTTTTTCCCGTCCGCTGCGGCATTTCCGGCGACCGGGCGCGCCGGCCGCCGGAGAAACCGTCCTCCCGCGGCCGGTCTTCTCTGCGCATTCCGTCTCCGGCGAACTCACGGACACCGGAACCGCCGTATCCGGGCATGCCCCGCGGGGATCGAAGTGCCCCTGATGCACGGTGCGTTGAGACATGACATGAGCGGGCGGGGAGAGTTGTTCCGGCGACCGGCCCGGTGGTACATCTCGTGGTTATGACAGATAAAAGACTCGAGCAGTTCGATCAGGCAGGCGCCGCTATCGAGAGTGTGCTCGCCGAGGTGAAGACCGCCCAGCTCGACCAGCCGACACCGTGCACCGACTGGTCGGTGCGCCAGCTCGCCAACCACGTGGTGACCGGCAACCTGATGTTCACGGGCATGATCACGGGAGGCGCTCCCGCCGATGGCGGCGCGGACCATGTCGGCGACGACCCGCTGGGCGCATTCCAGAAGACGTTCGCGCTGCTGCGCGCGGCGTTCGCGGCCGACGGCGTGCTGGAGCGGACGTTCCCGACGCCGATGGGCGAGCGCCCGGCAGCGCGCCTGGTGACCACGCGGGTGGTGGAGATGAGCCTGCACGGGTGGGACCTGGCGAAGGCCACCGGGCAGGTCATCGACCTGCCCCCGGCGGTCGTGGAGACGGCCCTGGGCGCACTGAGCGCGATGCTGCCGGCGGACCGTTCGGGCATGCCGTTCGGATCCGAGCAGCAGGTGCCGGCGGACACCTCCCCGGCCGACCGGCTGGCGGCGTTCGCCGGACGGCACATCGCCTAGGCATCCGTACCGGTGGGGGCGGCGCCGCCCCCACCGATGCGGGCATCGGGCCGGCGGTCAGCTCCCGCGGGGCCCGGCCAAGCTCCCGGCGGACAGGTCTTCCCCTGTCCGCCGGGAGCTTTCCGTCGTTCTGCGCCCGGCCGCAGCCGGCCGGCCCGTCCGTCCGTGACCTGCAGATCCTCAACCTGCAGATCCTCGTCGCGGGCCGTGGGCCGCCCGGAACGGGGGCAGTTCAGAAGCGGGGCGGCGGATCAGTACCGCGGGACACGAATCCGGCTTCGCGGCCGCCCGGGCCCCCGCACCCGGTCCGCCGCCGGCCGCGCCGAAGGCGCAGGGGGCCCGGGGGCGGTGCACGGCTGCCGCGCCAGTACGGCGCACAGCGCGGCCAGCGGAAGCTCCGCGCCCATCGCCATCACCACCGCAAGGGCCCGCTCCGCGCCGGGGGCCGCGGTCAGAAGGTCGACCGTGGCATCCGCCAGGAGCAGGGCGGCGGCCCCGGCGGCGGCCGGGGGGTGGCCGCCGCGCCCCTGGGCCAGGCGGGTGCCCGCGTACAGGAGGCAGGTCGCCTCCAGGGCGTCCAGGGCCGTCCAGGCCACCGCTCTGGAGGCGGGAAGCGTGGCTGCCATGAGACACATCCAGGGAACCAGGAGCAGGCCGGCGCCGGTGAGCACACGCCCCGTCACCCGCCGGGCGCGGCAGGGGGCGTTGAGGACGGCGGCCATGCCCAGGGGTGCCTTTCGAGGAGGTCCATCGGGGCGGCGGTCCACGGCCGGCGGAGCGTGCCGTGGACGGCGGGGCTATCGGATTGCCCGGGCGGCACGGGGCCGGTGACCGGATTTCCCCGGACTGCCCCGGCGGTGGCCGCACCCGGAATTCGGGGGCCGATCCGGCCGTGGTCCCGTAAATTCCCCGGATTTCGCCATGCGGCCTGCCCGCGCGTAATTGCGTGCGCCGTGCGGGGCAGGAAATTCCGACCCGCGGCCGGGTTCTGTGCCCGAGAAGAGCGGGCTAGCGGGAGGGAACCGGTGCGTTGTCGCTCTCGAGGTGTTCTGTCCGCGGCATGGCGGGCACGGGAGCGATATCGGCCTGCGGTTTTTTCACCAGGAACGGAAGGAACGGGCCGGCAATTGCGGTGGTGAAGAGCGCCACCAGGACCATCACCGTGAAGAGCCGCCCGTCGAGGACCTTGAGGCTGAGCCCGACATTCAGGATGATCAGCTCGGTGAGTCCTCGTGTGTTCATCAGGATCCCGACGCCGAGCGCATCGCGCCAGGGCAGGCCGGTCCACTTGGCCGGGAAGGTCGCGCCGACGACTTTGCCCACACACGCCACCGTGAGCAGCAGGGCGAGGTCCAGCCAGTCGCGCCCGTGCAGGTCTCCGACGTTCACCGAGAGCCCGGTGACGATGAAGTAGACCGGCAGCAGGAGCCGGGCGACGCCCTGCAACGGCCGCTGCACCAGCGGCTCGAGTTCACGCCAGGGCTGACGGGGCATCACGATGCCGAAGGCGAACGCGCCGAAGATCGGGTGGATGCCGATCAGTGAGGTCGCGTAGGAGGAGAGCAGGGCTCCGGCCGCGATCACCGACGCCAGCTGGGCGGCGCCTCCGCGCCTCAGGAGCTGTGCGGTCAGCTTGCCCAGGAGGGGGCGGACGAGGACGCCCATGACGATGACATAGGCGACCGACCAGCCGATGATGGCGGCGAACCCGCCGGCGCCTCCCCCGGCCGCGGCGAGGCCCATGACGATGGCGAGCAGGCACCAGGCGATGACGTCGCCCAGGGCGGCACTGGCCAGGGCCAGCGTGCCGACGCGCGTCGATCCCAGGCCGCCGTCGGCAAGGATGCGGGCGAGGACGGGAAAGGCCGTCACCGACATCGCGATGCCCAGGTAGAGCGCGAAGACCCAGAAATCCACCTGCTTGCCGGCGACCGTCGCATGCTGTTGGTAGACCGCCGCCGCGGCCGCGATGCCCAGCGCGAACGGCACGATGATGCTCCCCGCCGAGACGGCGGCCACCGCCCTCTTGGACCCGCGCAGGTGTCTGGGGTCGAGCTCCCAGCCCAGGACGAACATGAACAGCAGGAGACCGATCTGGGAGATCGCCGACAGGAACGGGCGGGCCTCGACCGGGAAGATCCGGTCGGTGAGGTCGCCGGGCAGCAGACCCAGAAGGCTCGGCCCCAGGGCGATGCCCGCCAGGATCTCGCCGACGACAGCAGGTTGTCGCACAAAGCGGGCGGCCCGCAGGAGCACGACGCCGACCACCAGGACTAAGGCGATGTCTGCCAGAACGGTGGCTTGGACCATGTCTCCGTGATGGCTCGTCATGCAACGCTCCCCCTGTGACTCATCAGACGATGAACTCATCGAGTGTGGAGTGTGTCATCATCGTGGCGCGACAGCAAGAGGCGCCGGCCGCCCGAAGGGGGCCCGCCGGGACGCAAAACACGTCACCAGGCGGGGACTTGCCGGGCCCTCGCACACCGGGGCCGAACGGGGCCGGTCGGCCCCAGGCGACCACGGCCGACCGCCGGGCCTGGCCGGATCCGGACGCGGCAGGGGTTCCGCCTTAAATTATACGTGCGCAGTGGTATGTTTTTTGGGCGGTTGCAGCGTCACCGTCTCCGGCCAGCAGAAGGAGCAGTCACCGTGCAGCTTCAGCAGTTGCGCACGTTTCGTGAGGTAGCGGCCCAGCTGAGTTTCACTCAGGCCGCACGGAACCTCCATTACGCACAGTCGAGCGTCACCGCCCACATCAAGAACCTCGAAGAGTCCATCGGCACGCCGCTGTTCCACCGTGCGGGACGCCAGGTCTCCTTGACCGAGGCGGGTGCGCGGCTGCTGCCCCACGCGGACACGATCATCAAGATCGCAGAGACCGCCCGCCGTGACGTGGCCGCGTCGGTGGACCCCGGTGCCCAGGTGCCCCCGCACGGCTGTCTGCCCGCTGGGCACCACGCCGCCTGAGGGGTGCCCAGCGCCGTGCCGGGCCCGCCGGCAGCCTTCTTCGGCACGCGGAGCCGATTTCGCACACCCCCTCCAGGAGAGGACCAACCATGGTTCAGGGCCGGGCAGTTGACCGACCGATCACAGGCGCTGCGGGCCCTGCGGCCGCAGCCGGGGTGCGCCGGCCCGCGCCGTACTCCGGCCGGTGGGACGATCGGGCCGTTTCCTCCCGGACGGCGGGAAGGCGATGACGCGGGTCCGCGTCCTGGTGCCCCTTTCCGCGGCCGCGGCGAAATCCGGCGAGCACCCCGGCGCCGGGCATCGCGAGCTGGTCGCCCTGTGCCTGGCCACCGGGCGCAGCCGGGGTCTGGCGGTCGAAGTCCTCACCTGCGCCGGCGCGGCCGAGACGGCCCGGCGGCTGCACGAAGCCGCCGCTCTGGCCCTCCCTGTGGTGATCGACCGTGAGGCGTGCGCACTCGGCTCCCCGTCCGTACGTGACGCGCTGGCGCAGTGCCAGGCCCCGGTCATCGAGGTCAGCCCGGCCGATGCCTACCTCCGCGCAGAGCATCGGCGCGCCGCCCCCTGCCTCACCGGAACGATCGGGGGCTTCGGGCTCGACTCCTACCGGCTGGCCCTGCACGCGGTGGCGGACTGGGTGACCGACACCGCCCGGGCCGACGCCCCGTGCTTCTGCTCCGCATCGGTCGGCGCCCCGTGTCCCCGGTGATGGCGCGCGCGCCGGCGCAGTGCACCCCGGGGGCCGGCCGCACCAAAGACCTGACGCCCGGGGGCCCCACACCGCCCTTGCACCCGCTGAGCGGTGCGCCGGACCCGGTCGGCGCCCTGTGCACCCCCCTGCTCGGATCGCTGCCCCGCCGCGATCAGCGGCACAACGGGGAGCTCTACGTCAAAGGCCTGCTGAGAGCGCCAACGGCCCAGTCGCTGCGCGACATCGCCTCACTCATCGATCACCCGGCCGGCGGGCAGCGGCTGCACCACTTCATCAACGACTCCCCCTGGCCGTGGTGGCCCGTGCGGGCGGCGCTCGCCGCACACCTCGCCGCGCACACCCGCCCGCTCGCCTGGGCGGTCCGCCCGGCCACCGTCCCCCGGGGCACCTATCAGAGTGTCGGCGTGGACAACTTCGTCGACTACCAGCACGGCGAGACGGTCCGCGGGCAAAAAGCCATGTGCCTGTGGATGATCACCGCCCAGGGAAGCTTCCCGGTGAACTGGCGGCTGGTGCTGACCGAGAGATGGCTGGACGACCGGGCGCTTCGCCTGCAGGCCGGCATCCCGGCCGGCACCGCGCCCGCCGCCGGCGCGCAGACCGCGCTCGACACCGTCTTCGAGGCTTCCGACCGGTGGGTCATGCCGCATCTGCCCGTCGCCCTGGACATGCGCGGCTCGCACCTGAGGGCGGCGCTCGGGGAGTTCGCCGCGCGCGGCATGCCCTACGTGCTCAGGGTCAGCGGATCGGAACGGGTGGCCGGGGACATCACGGTGCGCCGCCTCAGCTCCTCCCCGCATCTCGCCGCGCGCACCGCGCAGGGCGTCGTCTGCCAGTTGGTCGGCCCGGACGGGCTGCGCCGCGAGATCGTGCGCGTGCCGTGCCGGCCCGTGGCCGACGCCGCCGGCGCGCCCCATGTGCTGCTCGCCGAACGCGCGGTGCGCGATCCGAACGTCGCGGCCTACTGGCTGACGAACCTGACCGAACACAGCACCCCCGCGCTCCTGCGGGTGGCCAGGACCGCAGGTCCCGCACGGCAGGACAGTGCGGCGGCGGGCGACCTGGGGCTGCGCGCGTACGCCGGCCGCTCGTTCCACGCCTGGCACCGGCACGCCACGCTGGCGTCGGTGGCCCATGCGGCGTCCGTGCTCTTTCCCCACCACTCCGGGCACCACCGTGACACGGGGCGTTCCGCCCCGTGAGCACCACGGCCTGAGACCTGGCCAGTTGGGCACCGCGTACCGGATGCGGTCCAAGGCGAGCCGGCCGACGGCGCGCAGGGTGGGCACCGCGTGGACGGCTGTCGGTGTACGGCAACAGGCCGTCGGCCCGTGATGAGCGCGCGAAGGGCCGGCACCATCCCTTCGGCCACCGCATCGGGGAACGCTCGGCGAGCGGCGGCAGCGCAGCAGGCAGCGGGCCCGTGCGGTGCCCAGAAAGCTGCGCGGCGATCAGGCCGGCGAGGACCGGAGCGCAGTGCGCGGGCAATACCGCGCTCAGGCTTGCCGTCACCTGCTGGGCGAAGGCCTCCCGCAGCCGGTCTGCGGCGTGCTCATGGGTCAGCGCCGACCGCAGGAAGAAAAGGAGCAGGACGTCGTCCTGCGGTGTTCCCTCCCCGGGCACGAGAAAGGCCGAGCGCGCACGGTGGCCCGTTCATCGCCGTCGGCGGCAAAGTATGACCCGCGCCGCCCGGAGAATCGTCGCGCGGGCGCGATCGGAACGACGGGGTGCTTCGCTCGCAAGGTTTTCCACGTCGCCGGCCCTGGGCGGTCGCTGTCAGCGGTTTGGGTCGTCGGCCCGGCCGGCATGCGCGGCGACCAGCGGAGGATCCGCACTCACCGACCCCACAGCGCAGGCGCCGCCGGGTGAACCGAGGACGTCGAAGAATTCGACGTTGGCCTGCCGGTAGGGCTGCCAGTGCGGGGGCACGTCGTCCTCGTAGAAGACCGCCTCCACCGGGCAGACCGGTTCGCAGGCACCGCAGTCGACGCATTCGTCGGGGTGGATGTACAAGGCGCGTCGGCCTTCATAGATGCAGTCGACGGGGCACTCCTCGACACATGCCTTGTCCTTGAGGTCGATGCACGGCTCGGCGATCACATAGGCCATGAGGCGGTCCTTCCGGTGGTCGGGGGCCGGCCGCTGTCAGCGACCTGTCGTCCAGGTGTCGTTGCCGGCGAGGAGGGTGGCGAGGTCGCCCTTGCCCTTTTGTTCGATGGCGGTTTCGAGCTGGTCGGACATCTGGGTGTCGTAGACGGGGCGGTCGACGGAGCGGAAGACCCCGATGGGGGTGTGGTGCAGGGTGTCGGGGTCGGCGAGACGCGAGAGCGCGAACGCCGTGGTGGGGCTGGTGGTGTGCGCGTCGTGGATGAGGATCTGCGACGCGTTCTCGTCGGTGACCGCGATGACTTTCAGGTCGCCGGTGGCCTGGTCGCGCACGACACCCTTCGAGCCGTCGGCGCCGAAGCGGATCAGCTGGCCGTGTTCGAGGCGGATGACGGCTTCCTCGGCCTGCTGCTTGTCCTTGAGGACCTCGAAGGCACCATCGTTGAAGATGTTGCAGTTCTGGTAGATCTCGATGAGCGCGGTGCCCTGGTGCTCGGCCGCCGCCCGCAGCACCGAGGTGAGGTGCTTGCGATCCGAATCCACCGTGCGGGCCACGAAGCTCGCTTCGGCGCCGATCGCGAGGGAGACGGGGTTGAAGGGGGCGTCGAGGGAGCCCATCGGGGTCGACTTGGTGATCTTGCCGACCTCGGAGGTGGGCGAGTACTGGCCCTTGGTCAGCCCGTAGATCCGGTTGTTGAACAGCAGGATCTTCAGGTTCACGTTGCGGCGCAGCGCGTGGATGAGGTGGTTGCCGCCGATGGACAGCGCATCACCGTCACCCGTCACCACCCACACCGACAGGTCGCGGCGGGAGGAGGCCAGCCCGGTGGCGATGGCGGGGGCGCGGCCGTGGATGGAGTGCATCCCGTAGGTGTTCATGTAGTACGGGAAGCGGGAGGAGCAGCCGATCCCGGAGACGAAGACGATGTTCTCCTTCGCCAGGCCGAGTTCGGGCATGAAGCCCTGCACGGCGGCCAGCACCGCGTAATCCCCGCAGCCGGGGCACCAGCGCACTTCCTGATCGGACTTGAAGTCCTTCATGGACTGTTTGGCCTCGGCCTTGGGCACCAGCGACAGTGCCTCGATCACCTCAGTCATCAATGGCCTCCTTGAGAGCCGTGGCCAGCTGCTCGGCCTTGAACGGCATGCCGTTGACCTGGTTGTAACTGATCGCGTCGACCAGATACTTCGCACGGATGAGGGTGGCCAGCTGACCGAGGTTCATCTCGGGGACGACCACATGCTCGTAACGCTTCAGGACCTCTCCGAGATTTTTCGGGAAGGGGTTGAGGTGGCGCAGATGGGCCTGCGCGATCGGCTTGCCCTCCACCCGCAGTCTGCGGACCGCCGCGCTGATCGGGCCGAAGGTCGAACCCCAGCCCAGGACCAGGGTTTTGGCGCCATGCGGGTCGTCGACCTCAAGGTCGGGGACCTCAATGTTGTCGATCTTGGCCTGGCGGGTGCGGACCATGAAGTCATGGTTGGCCGGGTCATAGGAGATGTTGCCCGTGCCGTCCTGCTTCTCGATCCCCCCGATCCGGTGCTCCAACCCCGGCGTCCCCGGCACCGCCCACGGACGAGCCAGGGTCTTCGGGTCACGCTTGTAGGGCCAGAACACCTCGGTGCCGTCCGCCAGCTCATGGTTGGGGCCACTGGCGAACTGCACCCGCAGATCGGGCAGTTCATCCACCTCCGGCACCCGCCACGGCTCGGAGCCGTTCGCCAGATACCCATCCGACAGCAAAAAGACCGGGGTGCGGTAGGCCAGCGCGATCCTCACCGCATCGATCGCCGCGTCGAAGCAGTCGCCCGGCGTCCTCGGTGCGATCACCGGCACCGGGGCCTCGCCGTTGCGCCCGTACATAGCCTGCAGCAGATCCGCCTGCTCCGTCTTGGTCGGCAACCCCGTCGAGGGCCCGCCCCGCTGGATGTCGATGATCAGCAGCGGCAGCTCCAGGGAGACCGCCAGCCCGATCGCCTCGGACTTCAGCGCCACCCCCGGACCCGAGGTGGTCGTCACGCCGAGCGAGCCGCCGAAGGCCGCCCCCAGCGCCGCACCGATGCCCGCGATCTCGTCCTCGGCCTGGAAGGTCCGCACCCCGAAGTTCTTGTGCTTGGAGAGCTCGTGGAGGATGTCGGAGGCCGGGGTGATGGGGTAGGAGCCCAGGTACAGCGGGAGATCCGCCTGCCGGCCGGCCGCGATCAGCCCCAGCGACAGGGCCAGGTTCCCCGAGATGTTGCGGTAGGTACCCGCCGGGAAAGCCGAGGTGGCCGGGGCGACCTCGTAGGACACGGCGAAGTCCTCGGTGGTCTCGCCGAAGTTCCACCCCGCCCTGAAGGCCGCGACGTTCGCCTCGGCGATCTGCGGCTTCTTGGCGAACTTGGTCCGCAGGAACTTCTCCGTGCCCTCCGTCGGCCGGTGATACATCCACGACAACAGCCCCAGCGCGAACATGTTCTTGGACCGCTCGGCCTCCTTGCGGGAGAGCCCGAAGTCCTTCAGCGCCTCGATCGTCATCGACGTCAACGCCACCGGATGCACGTGATACGCCCCCAGCGAGCCGTCCTCCAGCGGCGACGTCGCATACCCCACCTTCGCCATCGGCCGCTTCGTGAACTCATCCGTGTTCACGATGATCTCGGCCCCACGCGGCAGATCCGCGACATTCGCCTTCAGCGCCGCCGGATTCATCGCCACCAGCACATTCGGCGCATCCCCGGGGGTGAGGATGTCATGATCCGCGAAGTGCAGCTGAAAACTGGACACACCCGGCAGCGTCCCCGCCGGCGCCCGGATCTCGGCCGGGAAATTCGGCAGCGTCGACAGATCGTTGCCAAACGACGCCGTCTCCGACGTAAACCGGTCCCCCGTGAGCTGCATACCGTCACCGGAATCACCCGCGAACCGGATAATCACCCGGTCGAGTTGGCGCACCGGTGTGGTGCGGGTGGTCAGGGTCGTTGTGACGGCAGGGGCCGAAGACAGGTCTTCGCCCTCGGTCAGGGTCTTCAAGAGGACTCCTCAACGGGCGGTCAAAGGCAGTCTGGCGCTCCGCACCGACCCTACCCTCAACACTGGATGACTTCAATGAGTGGTGAGTTATGCCTTGACCATTAACTCACCCGATGTAGAATTCACCATGTGGAGACTTGGGGTTCGATCCGGGGGCGGCCGCGCTCCGTCGCCCCCGGCAGAGCGCACTGAGCCCGCGGCGCCCCCCTCCGGGGGCGGCCGCGCCACCGGCGCCGGACCCGTACCCCCATCGGGTCCGGCGCTTGAAACGGAAGGCCCCGGGTCCCCGCCCCCGCCGGACCCGGGGCCTTGCGTCCCGGTCGGGCCCCTGCGTGATCCGCTGTGGCGTAAAGTTTGCGGCCACCGGAAATATCCATCGCGTGAGGAGCGGGCTGTGACAGCCGAGACCCAACAGCCGTCCCACAAGAAGCGCAGCGGGCGTCGCGTCGGCCCCACCAACAGTCACGACCTGATCCTCGACACCGCCCGCGCGGAGTTCAGCGAGCACGGTTTCGAGGGAACGACCATGCGGGCCATCGCCCAGGCCGCCACCGTCGACGCCGCCCTGATCCACCACTTCTTCCTTTCCAAGGAGGGGCTGTTCATCGCGGCGGTCCAGGAAGCCTTCACGGTGGCGGACCTGGTCGCGGTGGTCAGCGAGGGCAGCCGGGAGCGTGCGGGGGAACGGCTGGCCCGTGCCTTCCTCACGCACTGGGAGGACCCCGAGATCCAGCCCCGGCTGGAGAGCCTGATCCGCTCGGCGCGGTCGTTCGAGGGGGCGAGTGCCGCGCTGTGCGACTTCCTGGGCGCCGAGGTGCTCCAGCCGGTGACCGTGGCTCTGGGGCACGGCAAGCCCGAACTGCGTGCCTCCCTGGTGGGCACGCAGCTGCTGGGCCTCGCCTATATGCGGTTCGTGCTGCGGGCCGAGCCGCTCGCCTCCATGACCGCCGAGGAACTGGTGCGGTGCGTCGCCGGGACGTGCCAGAACTACCTCACCGAGCGGCTCTGAGCGGCTACTTCAACAGGGCCCCGCCGGCACTGACGCCCTGCCGGACGCGAAGGCGGTCGCCGATGTGGGTCAGGCGCAGGCGGAGCGCCTGGGTGAACTCCTCCTCCTGGAGGAAGAAGTGGCCGCCGCCGACGAAGACGAGTTCGCAGGTGGCGCTGGTCTCGCGCTCCCAGGCGAGCATGCCGTCGGGGTCGGTCGTCTTGTCCTGGCGGCCGGCGACGGCAAGGACCGGGCTGGACAGCAGCGGCCCCGTACTGCGCACATACCGCTCGGCGAGCCGCAGGTCGGTGCGGAGTCCGGGCAGGAACATCTGCAGCAGCGCGGACTGGTGCAGTACGCCGTCGGGGATGCGTCCGAGGTGGCGCAGGGTGCTGAACAGCTGCGCGTCGGGCAGGCCGTGCAGCGGCCGGTGGGAGGGGGCGGCGGCGGGTCCGTTGCGGCCGGCCGCCACCAGCAGGACCGGCGGGGTGCCGCGCAGCTGCAGGGTCCGTGCGGCCTCGAAGGCCAGCAGCGCGCCCAGCCCGTGGCCGAGTACGGCGTAGGGGCCGTCGATCTGCCGGGCGATCGTCCCGGCGAGATCCGCCACGAGGGTGTGCCACTGCCCCACGAGCGGCTCCCGCAGCCTGGTGCCGTGTCCCGGCAGGTCCACCGGGGTGACCTCGATGCCCGTGGGCATCCGGTGCTGCCAGTGGCGGAAGTGGTCGGCGTTGCCGGCGGTGTGCGGCAGGCAAAACAGCCTCAACCGGGTCTCGGCCCGCACCGGAGCGCCGGCGCGGGCGTCCGGTTGGGGGCGGCCCGCAAGGCCGGGCACCGGGTGCGCGGTGTCCGGGCCGCACCCCGCGGCGGCCGTGGCCCGCCCCGGGGTGCGCAGGTCCGCCGCCGCCAGCAGTTCGTCGAGGGTGATCTGGTGTTGGACCACGTGTGCGCCCGGTGCGCGGACGGCGAGGGCGCCCGCGTAGCCGGCCTGCGCGGGCAGGTCGCGCACGGTCCAGTGCGCGAGGGGTCCCGCCTCGTGGGGCAGGGCCGCGACGGCGGCCGGGTGGTGGGGTGCGGGCGCCAGATCGGTGACCACCGACCGCATGTCGCCGCCCAGTCCGGTGCCGAGCGCCTTGAGGACGGCCTCCTTGCGCGTCCAGGCCCGGAACAGGATGTTCAGCCGGGACGACGGTCCGGCGGCGCCCCACTCCTCGAGCTCGGATGCGGCCAGTACGGTCCGGGCCATGCCCTCGAGCTCGGGCAGCGGGCGGAGCAGTTCGATGTCCACCCCCACCGCGCCCGCCGTGGTGAGGGCGACCGCCGCCAGGGTCCCGGAGTGTGTGAGGCTCACCTGGACGCCGGGGCCGGGGCCGCCGGCCGCTCCGGTGGGCATCTCTCCCTGCCTGGGGGGCTGTTGGGCCTCTGCGGGATCCGGGAGGGGGCCCTGGGGGGCCGCGGCCCCCCA
>NZ_JAFLRJ010000210.1 GCF_017315755.1 Streptomyces beijiangensis | reverse complement strand
CAATCGCCGGAGGGGCTTGGTTTTGCTCGGCGAGCGCCTGAAATTGCGGCTACTGGGCGTCAGAGGGCTTCAGTTTGCCCGGTTGCGCAGCGCTGCCGCGCCCTCCTCCGTCAGCACGCCGTGCACCCGCATCCTGGCCACTCCCCCGTCGGGGAACGCGTCCAGGCGTACGTGGGTCGCGACAGCCACCGCGGCGAGCGGGAAGCGGTGCAGGGTGTCGGGCTGGAGCTTCGTACGGGGGATGATCTCGAACCACTCGCCCGTCTCGCCATTGCGGCCGCTCAGCGCGATCCAGCCCGCCGAATTGCCCTTGAGGTACGCCGTGTCGATCTCCACCGCACGGATCGCGCCCTGGGCAGCCAGCCGGAACCGCACCCAGTCGTTGGTGTCGCGGACCCGGCGCCTGCGGTTCTCCCAGCCGTCGTCCATCTTGCGCGAGGTGCCGGGCAGGATGATCTGCGTCGGGGACGAGTAGAAGCGGTCCGACGCGTCCTCGCAGGAGCCTCCGTTGAGGACCGAGACCAGGTCGACCGTGCCGAGCAGGTCCAGCCATTCCGGATCCGGAACGACCTCGCCGTGCACGCGGAGGCGGGCCACGCCGCCGTCGGGATGCTGGTTGAGGCGAAGATGCGTCCAGCGGCGGCCGGAGGTGATCTCGAAGCCGTTGGCGGCATGGCCGCGTACGGGCGTCGGCGGGATCAGCTCCTCCCACTTCACGTCGCCCGCGAGCAGTTCCTGCGGACTCGGCGAGCCCTCGACCGACGCCGCCTGGACCGATACCCGCTGCGGGTAGTTGCCGCGGAAGTGCGCCGTGTCGACGACGATTCCGCGGATGACACCGGGGGCACCGAGCCGGATCAGCGCCCAGTCGTGGTCCTCAGGGGCCGGGAACGGGTCGGCCGTGGTGCCGCGACGGCGGCGGGTCTCCCAGCCGTCCATGATCTTGCCCTTGTGGCCGAAGTGCTCGGGGTCGAAGACCGCCCGCTCACGGACCAGCAGGTTCTCGCGCTCGGCGAAGAACTCGTCGTTGGCGGCGACTACACCCGCTCCCAGCCGGCGGTCGGCGAGGTCGACCAGTTCCGTGAAGGGGTGCTCGAAGGTGCGGTAGTCGGCGTACGGGTCGCCTCCGCCGTAGGGGGCCGCGTCGTTGGCGTGCGGGTTCTCGGTCTGGGACTCGGGCTGGTGCTCCGGCTTCGTGGTCATGTCATCGACTCTCGCAGCAGAGAACAGACAGGTCCATCGAAAGTTTTCGTACGGTCTGTTCAGTTCTGCTGAACATTCTTGAGGGCCGCGAGTACCCGCGCCACCGCCGTCCCCTCCTCCGATCCCCGCCGCACCGCCGCGATGACATGGCGGCGCGGCTGGTCGGCGCTGAGGACCCGGGTGACCACTCCGGTACGGCGTTCCGCCGCCGCCATCCGCGGTACGAGCGCGACCCCCATGCCCGCCTCCACCATGGCCAGGATCGCGGTCCAGCCCGCAGCCGAATGCGCCTGCTCGGGCACGAATCCCGCCGCCTCGCAGGCCGTTCTGGTGATCTCCGACCAAGGTCCGCTGCCCCCGAAGATCCAGGGCTCGTCCGCGAGATCGGCGAGTCGCAGACCGGGTGTCGTGGCGAGCGGATGGGCCACCGGAAGGGCCACGTCGAGCGGGTCGGCCAGCAGGGTCACCCGGGTGAAGCGCGCGTCCCTGGCCGTCGGCGCGTGCGCCGCCAGCGAGAGGGCCAGGTCCACGTCCCCGGCCGAGAGCAGCGCGTACGACTCCGCCGCCTCCGCCTCTCGGACCCGTACCTCCAGCGCGGGATGCGATGCGCGCAGCGCCCGTACCGCCGGAACGACCAGGGCGGGGACGGCCGTCGAGAACGCGCCGACCCGCACCTCGCCCGCCTCGCCCTGGAGATAGCCGGACAGTTCGGCGTCCGCACGCTCCAGCTGGGCGAAGACGGCCTCGGCGTGGCGCAGTACGAGATGAGCCGCGTCCGTGAGGCGGACGCGGCGGCCGTGCGCTTCGAGGAGCTGGACCCCGAGCTGTTTCGACAGGTTGGAGAGCTGCTGCGAGACGGCCGAAGGCGTCATGAGCAGCGCCTCGGCCGTCGCGGTCACGGTGCCCCGTTCGTTCAGGGTCCGCAGGATGTGCAGCTTCTTGATGTCCCAGTCGGTCATGGGGCGCAACCTATCTACCTGCGCGCCCCGAGGGTTACTCCGCCGAGGATCAGCGCCATGCAGAGGAGCTGAAGCGGCCCTGTGCGCTCTCCGAGCAGGGGGTAGGACAGCAGCGCGACGCAGACCGGCTGGAGGTAGTAGACGACTCCGGCGCGGGCGGCTCCGATCGTCGCGACCGCCTTGTTCCAGGCGAAGAAGGCGACGGCGGAGGAGAGGACTCCGACGTAGAGGAGCGGGCCGACCGTGGCAGGGGTGGCGGCGAAGCCGCCCTGGGCGGTGAGGCTGACGACGTACGCGGGGAGCAGCATCAGCGCGCCGACGACAAAGGTGGTGAACAGGAAGGCGGGCCCGGTCAGTCCGGCCGGCTTGCGGCGCAGGAGTGCGCTGTACGAGGCGAAGCAGCAGGCCGCGGCGAGCATCCAGAGGTCGCCGGTGGAGAAGTCGGGGGTGAGCGATCCCTTCCCGACCAGGAGGATCACTCCCGCGCAGGCGATCAGCATTCCGGCGGTGCGGCGGGCGCCGAGACGCTGTCCGCCGACGCGCTCGATGACGGCCATCAGGACCGGTGACGCGGCCATGATCATGCCCATGTTGCCGGCCGAGGTGGAGAGTCCGGCCTGGTTGACGAGCGTGTTGTAGACGGCGACTCCGAGCAGCGCGGCGAGGGCGACGAAGCCGAAGTGACGCCGGACAGCGGCCCGTTCGCGCCAGGCAGCCCGGGCCGCGAAGGGCGCGACCGCCACAAGGGCGACGATCCAGCGCCAGAAGGCGGCCTGCACGGGGGGCACGGAGTCGTGGAGGGCACGAGAGGCGACGAAACTGCCGGACCAGACGACCGTGGCGAGGGCGGCGAGCGCAAGACCGGAGCCCGCTGCGGATTTTCCTGTACGGGGGCGGGTGGTCGGTGTCGCAGTGCGGTCGGGGGCCAGGACAGCCACGGTGTGCTCCTCCTCGGTGGGGTGATGCCCCTACCGTCGCAGCCCGGAAACCATCGCGTCCATCGAAACTTTATGCCTATTTCTTTCAGTAGAACTGAATGGTTTGCGCGGGGCCAGCTGCCCGGAGAGTGTCGCCCCGAAGGCGATCGCCATCCCGGTGAGCTGCAGCGGGGTGAGTGTCTGGCCGAGCGCGGCCCAGCCGATGACGGCGGCCGTGAGCGGGGAGAGCGGGCCGAGGAAGGTGACGGAGGTGGCGGTGAGCGTGCCGATGCCGCGGAACCAGAGCCAGTACGCGACAGCCGTGTTGACCAGGGCCAGGTAGGCGTACCCGGCGAGACCGCGGCCGTCGAGCGCGGGCGGTGCGCCCTCTGCCAGGAAGGCGACCGGGGCGATCAGGAGTCCGCCCGCGGTGAGCTGCCAGCCGGTGAGGGCGAGCGGGCCGACGCCCTCCGGGCGGCCCCAGCGCTTGGTGAGGACGGTGCCCGCGGACATCGCGGCGGAGGAGGCGAGCGCCGCCCCGACACCGATCAGGTCGAAGGCGCCCGTGGCCTTCAGTACGACCAGGCTGACGCCCAGCGCGGCGGCGACGGCGGTCAACAGGGTGCGGGTGGTGGGGCGTTCGGCGAGGAGGAGCGCGGCGAGCCCGGCGACGAAGAGCGGGCCGACGGAGCCGACGACGGCGGCCATCCCGCCCGGGAGGCGGTAGGCGGAGAGGAAGAGGAGCGGGAAGAAGACGCCGATGTTCAGGGCCCCGAGGACCGCCGACCGCCACCACCAGGCGCCCCGCGGAAGGGTGCGGGTGACGGCGAGAAGGGCGAGGCCGGCGGGGAGGGCGCGTACGAGAGCGGTGAACAACGGGCGGTCGGCGGGCAGGAGTTGGGTGGTCACCGCATAGGTGGAGCCCCAGGAGACGGGGGCGAGTGCGGTGAGGGCGACGGTGGCTGCGCGGTTCATGATCACTCCTTCGGGGATGTGAAGCGATGAGGGGTTACGCGGCCGCCGTGACCTGCGCCGGTCGGGGCGAACCCGCCACGGCGGCCGGGGCCATCGGATGGACCGCGGACTTCGGCAGGACCCGCTCCAGGCGGAGCAGCAGGACCGCCGCCGCCAGCGACGTGCCCGCCAGCAGCAGCCAGGGCAGACGGCCGTCCATGTCGAACAGCACAGTGAAGAGCGAGGGGGCGACAGCAGCGGAGAGGGACCAGGAGAGCTGGTACGCGGCCATGTAGCGGCCCCGGAGTGCGGCGGGGGCGGCGGCCACCGAGAGGGCGCCGGCGGAGGGGCTGTGGACCAGCTCGCCCAATGTGTAGAGGACCGTGATGGCCAGCAGCGCGGCGCCGGTCAGCCATACCGCGCCGGGGCGGAGCGTGCCGAGGGCGACCAGGGCCACGAAGGCCGCCGCGAAGAGCACCGAGCCCAGCGCCGCCGACCTGGTGCGGCGCGCGCCCCGGGACCGTACCCGCGCGGCCACCAGCACACCGCCGGCCGCGCACAGCACCGTGTTCAGGGTGAAGGCGGCGCCGGAGATCGCGGCGGGGCCGCGCAGCGAGGTGGTGATGTAGAGCGGGAAGAGGATGGCGAGGGACGCATAGCCCAGCGCGTTCAGGAAGTTGGCGAAGGTCAGGGCGAGGAAGGGTCGGTCGCGCAGGACCAGGCCGTAGCCCGCCTGGGGGCGGACGGCGGGGATGCAGCGCACCACCCGTACCCCGCGCATCAGCAGTGCGGCCGCGGCGAAGCTCGCCGCGTTCAGCCAGGCGGCCGCCGTGAAGCCGGTGTCCCCCGCGAGGGTCACGATCAGCGAGGCGAGCAGTGCGCCCGCGCCGAGGCCGCCGTTGCGCAGGGCGCGCGAGGAGGCCTGGAGGCGGTCACGGTCGGTGCCCTGGGCGATCTCGCCGATCAGCGACTGCTGGACCGCGGGGAACGCCCGGTCGCCGAAGGAGGTCATCAGGGCGACGGCCGCGAAGGCGGGGAGCGAGTGGGCGAAGGGGTAGAGGAGGAAGCCCGCGCCCCGGATCCCGTACAGGACCAGCTGGACGCGGTGGGCGCCGAAGCGGTCGACCGCCGAGCCCGCGAGCGGCAGTGCGCCGAGTCCTGCGAGGCCGACGACGGTGAGGACCAGGCCGACCGTGGCGAAGGAGAGCCCGGTGATGTGGTGGAAGAAGACCAGGCTGAAGGGGACGTACATCCCGGATCCGGTGGCGTCGACCGCCATGGCGACGAGCATCCGGCGTTCGCCGGCTATGCGGGTGGCGCCGGCGGCGCGGTTGATGCCGGCGGCGCGGTTGGTGCGTTTGGTGCGGGCCATCGGATGCTCCCCGGACAGAAGTTGCTTGATAGGAAGTAGCTTACCGCTAAGCGACTTACCGTCAAGCTACTTTCTTGCAAGCGACCGACTCTTGGACGACACTGGACTCCATGAGCAAGGACCCCGTGGACGCGATCACCGCGCAGTGGGCCGCCGTGCGGCCCGACCTCCAGACCGTCCCGATGGCCGTCTACGGCCGCATCTACCGGATCGCCCGCACCATGGGCGACCGGATGGAGAAGGAGTACGGGCGGTTCGGCATCTCCCGCGGCGAGTTCGACGTCCTGTCGACACTGCGCCGCTCCGGGGAGCCGTACACGCTCTCGCCGCGCCAGCTCTCCGCGACGCTGATGCTGACCACCGGCGGGATGACGGGCCGGCTCGACAAGCTGGAGAAGGCCGGGCTGCTGCGCCGCGAACCCGATCCGCACGACCGGCGCGGACTGCGGGTGGTCCTCAGCGACAAAGGCCTGAAGGTGATCGACGAGGCGGTGAAGGACGGCCTCGACGTGCAGCGCGAGGTACTCGCGTCCGCACTGGACGAGGAGCAGGCGGAGCAGCTCTCGGAGCTGCTGAAGCTACTGCTCGCGGGCGAGGAGAAGGCGTGAGAACGCGCTGAAGGCGCGAACGGGTCACGTGTGTACGCAACCCGCCCGCGCCTTCAGTCGAAGAAGCGGTGTGTCAGGCCTTCTTGGACTTGTCGAGCACCATCACCAGTCCGGCGATGATCGCGAAAAGAGCGAGCGGCGCGACCACGAAGAGACCGATCGTGTCGAACACACTCAGACCGGAACCCGGGTCGTCACCGTCGTCACGCGTGATCGCGAGCGCGGGGGACGACATCAGCAGCATCATCAGCGTCGTACCGGCTGCTACGGCGCCGGCGCGCAGGGTGTTCTTCTTGTCCACGACCCAAACGTAGCGAACGCCTAGGAAGGGCGCGCGCCCGGGGGTGCCGTACGGGGCGCGAACTCGCTCAGCAGACGGTGCAGCCGGGGCGATGCGGCCAGCTCCTCCAGGGTGACGGGGCGGCCCTGCGCATCGGCCACGGGCAGCCGCCAGTTGGGGTACTGGTCCCAGGTCCCCGGCAGGTTCTGCGGCCGCCGGTCCCCCACCGCGTCCGGCAGCCAGATGCCGATCATCCGGGCCGGGGTGAGCAGCAGGAAGCGGTAGACAGCGCGGATCTCTCCCTCCTCGTCACCGCTGCCCTCCGGGAGCAGCCGCAGTCGGGAGAGGTACGCCAGCCAGTCGGCGACCTGCGCCTTGTCCTCGGCTTGTTCCTCGGCGAGCGGGCGGGTGAGCAGGCCGAGCCGGTGGCGGAGTACGACGTGTTCGCCGGTGAGGCGCGCGGCCGTGGACGGCAGGTCGTGGGTGGTGGCGGTGGCGACGCAGCCCGCGCGCCATCGCGACGGAGGCAACGGCTGCCCCGTACCGGTCCAGTCACGCTCGAACCAGAGCACCGAAGTGCCCAGGACGCCGCGCTCGGACAGGGATTCGCGGACGCCGGGTTCCACCGTCCCCAGGTCCTCCCCGATCACGGCGGCGCCTGCGCGGTGGGCCTCCAGGGCGAGGACGGCGAGCATCGCCTCGGCGTCGTAACGGACATAGGTGCCTGCGGTCGGCTCCTGGCCCTGCGGGATCCACCAGAGGCGGAAGAGGCCCATGACGTGGTCGATGCGCAGGGCGCCCGCGTGGCGCAGAAGTCCGCGCAGCAGGTCGCGGAACGGGGCGTACCCGGAGGCGGCGAGGGTGTCGGGGCGCCAGGGCGGCAGTCCCCAGTCCTGGCCGCGGGCGTTGAAGGCGTCGGGTGGGGCGCCGGCCGACATCCCCGCGGCGAAGGCGTCCTGCTGGGCCCAGGCGTCGGCGCCGTCCGGGTGGACGCCGACGGCCAGGTCGTGGACCAGGCCGATCCCCATCCCCGCTTCGCGGGCGGTCTGCTGCGCGGCGGCGAGCTGGGTGTCGGTGAGCCAGGCCAGCCAGGAGTGGAAGTCGATGCGGTCGGCGAGTTCGCTGCGGGCGCGGGCGGTCAGGGCGGAGCGCGGGTCGCGCAGTCCGGCGGGCCAGGCGTGCCAGTCCGGGCCGTGCACCTCGGCCAGCGCGTACCAGGTGGCGTGGTCGTCGAGCGCCTCTCCGCGGTCGGCGAGGAAGTCGGCGTAGGCGGCGCGGCGGCCGGGGCCGAGCGGCACCTCGCGGATCAGCTCCAGGGCCTCGCGCTTCAGCGCCCACACGGCGTCGCGGTCGATGAGCGCACCCTCGTCGATGACCGCTGCGCGCAGGCCTGCGGCGCGCCGCAGGAGCGGGGCGCGGTCCACCGTCACATACGCGTACTCGGGAATCGCCTCGATCCGCAGATGTACGGGATCGGGGAAGCGCCGGGACGAGGGGCGGTAG
>NZ_JAFLRJ010000021.1 GCF_017315755.1 Streptomyces beijiangensis | reverse complement strand
AGCACCCCGATCGGGGTGCTTGGAAATCGGTTCCCGCGCTGGTCACGGGTGCGGTCACTCGTTCGCGGCGCGCGGGCGCTCGTCTTCGTCGTACTGGTCGAAGAGGGGAGTGCGGCCCCGTTCGCGCGCGCGGCGTGAGCTGCGCTGGCGTGGTGCCGGGTCGGGGTCCGAGCTGGAGGAGCGGGAGGCGCTCCAGGTGTCGGGGGCCGCGAGTTCGGCGTTGCCGGGGG
>NZ_JAFLRJ010000209.1 GCF_017315755.1 Streptomyces beijiangensis | reverse complement strand
GCGGCCTCCGGCCGCTTGTCCTCAATCGCCGGACAGGCTGAAAAGGCCGGACGGGCTGAAAGTGCCCAATCCGCTGGTTATCGCGGTGTCTTTCGCGTTCCGGAGTTTCGGACCGTCTTTCTCGCCCATCTCCTCTCCCTCCTCGGCGTCGTCGTCAGTGAGATCGCGCTGACCGTCCTCGTCTACCACCTCACCGGGTCTCCCCTCCTCAGCGCCCTCACCTTCGCCCTCGGCTTTCTCCCCTACCTCATCGGCGGCACCCTCCTCGCCGGGGTCGCCGACCGCTTTCCCGCCCGTCGCGTGCTCGTCGTCTGCGATCTGGTCTGCGCCTCCTGCGCCGCCGCGATGGCCTTTCCCGGTACGCCCGTGGCCGGGCTCCTCGTGCTGCGGTGCGTCGTCGCCGTCGTCTCGCCCGTCTTCAACGGGACCCGTATGGCGACCCTCACCGACATCCTCGGCGGCGGTGACCTCTTCGTCCTCGGACGGTCCCTGCTGCGGATCGTGTCGCAGAGCGCGCTGCTCGCCGGGTTCGGTGCGGGCGGGCTGCTGCTGGCCTTCGTCTCGCCTCGCGGCGCCATGTGCGTCACCGTTTTCACCTTCGGCGCCTCCGCGCTGCTGCTCCGGTTCGGTACGCGGCGCAGGCCCGCCCGTGCGCAGGGCGGTGGCGGCGTGGCGCTGTTGAAGGACTCGCTCGCGGGAGCGCGGCTGGTGTTCGGCGACCGGCGGGTACGGGCGCTGACGCTGATGTTCTGGGTGTCGCCGATGTTCGCCGTGGCTCCGGAGGCACTCGCGGCTCCGTACGCGGGTGAGCTCGGGGCGTCCACCGGTGCGCTCGGGCTGCTGATGTGCGCGATGCCGGTCGGCACGATCGCGGGCGAGCTGTGGGCGGGCTCCGCGCTCAGCGCCGCCGCCCGCTCCCGGATCGTGTTCCCGCTGGCCGCCGTGAGCGTGCTGCCGCTGCTGCTGTACGCGGTACGGCCGGGGATCGCCCTCGCCGCGGTCGCCCTCGTGCTCACCGGTGCCACCGGGGCGTACACCCTGGGCCTGGACAAGTGGTACGTGGAGGCCGTCCCCGAGGAGATCCGCGGGCGGGCCATGACCCTGCTCACCGCGGGGATGATGACCGTCCAGGGCGTGGGCATGGCGCTGGCGGGTGTGGTCGCCGAGCTGGTGCCCGTGCACCAGGCCGTCGCGGGTGCGGGGGCACTGGGGACGGTGGCGATTCTCGTACTGCTGCGTGAGGTGCGGATCGTACAGAGGACCGAGGCGCGAGACGAGGCTGACCGCCATATGACCGGCGGGTAGGGTCGGGGCCGTGCCGAAGCCGCTCAGCCTTCCCTTCGATCCCATCGCCCGCGCCGACGAACTCTGGCAGCAGCGCTGGGGGCCCGTCCCCTCGATGGCCGCGATCACCTCGATCATGCGCGCGCAGCAGATCCTGCTGGCCGAGGTCGACGCGGTCGTGAAGCCGTACGGACTGACCTTCGCGCGGTACGAGGCGCTGGTGCTGCTCACCTTCTCCAAGGCGGGCGAGCTGCCGATGTCCAAGATCGGCGAGCGGCTGATGGTGCACCCGACGTCGGTGACCAACACCGTCGACCGCCTGGTCAGGTCGGGTCTGGTCGACAAGCGGCCGAACCCGAACGACGGACGCGGCACGCTCGCGTCGATCACCGAGAAGGGCCGGGAGGTCGTCGAGGCGGCCAGCCAGGACCTGATGGCGATGGAGTTCGGGCTCGGGGCGTACGACGCCGAGGAGTGCGGGGAGATCTTCGCGCTGCTGCGGCCCCTGCGGGTGGCCGCCGCGGATTTCGAGGAGAAGTAACCCGCCCGAAGATCGCCCGTTGCGTCCGGTTACGCTCGACTCCATGAAGAAAAGCGTGCTGACCCGCTACCGCGTGATGGCGTACGTCACCGGTGTCCTGCTGGTCCTGCTGACCCTGGGTGTCATCGCCAAGTACCTGCTCGACATGGACGGGGCCGCGAGCTTCGTCAGCGTTGTCGGTATCGCGCATGGCTGGCTGTACGTCCTCTACCTGGTGTTCGCCTTCGATCTGGGGTCCAAGGCGAAGTGGCCGGTCGGCAAGCAGCTCTGGGTGCTCCTCGCGGGCACGATCCCCACGGCCGCCTTCTTCGTGGAGCGCAAGGTCTCCCGCGAGGTCGAGCCGCTGGTCATGGACGACGGCCCGGCCGTCGCCAAGGCGTAGTACCCCCCGCCCGCACGGAAGTGTGGGCGGTTCGCCATCGACATTTACTAGGACGTCCTAGTAAATTCAAAGGTATGGGTATCGACGCTGACGCCATCGAGGAAGGCCGCCGTCGCTGGCAGGCCCGTTATGACGGGGCCCGCAAGCGGGACGCCGACTTCACCACGCTCTCCGGTGATCCGGTCGAGCCGGTCTACGGGCCTCGCCCCGGGGACACGTACGAAGGCTTCGAGCGGATCGGGTGGCCCGGCGAGTACCCCTACACGCGCGGGCTCCACGCGACCGGGTACCGGGGCAGGACCTGGACGATCCGGCAGTTCGCCGGGTTCGGGAACGCCCAGCAGACCAACGAGCGCTACAAGATGATCCTGGCCAACGGCGGCGGCGGGCTCTCCGTCGCCTTCGACATGCCGACGCTGATGGGGCGCGACTCCGACGAGGAGAAGGCGCTCGGCGAGGTCGGGCACTGCGGGGTTGCGATCGACTCGGCCGCCGACATGGAGGTGCTGTTCGCCGGCATCCCGCTCGGGGACGTCACCACCTCGATGACGATCAGCGGGCCCGCCGTCCCCGTCTTCTGCATGTACCTCGTCGCCGCCGAGCGGCAGGGCGTCGATCCCGCCCTCCTCAACGGGACCCTGCAGACCGACATCTTCAAGGAGTACATCGCCCAGAAGGAGTGGCTCTTCCAGCCCGAGCCCCATCTGCGGCTGATCGGCGACCTGATGGAGCACTGCGCGGCCGAGATCCCCGCGTACAAACCGCTGTCGGTCTCCGGCTACCACATCCGCGAGGCCGGTTCCACGGCCGCGCAGGAGCTGGCCTACACCCTGGCCGACGGATTCGGGTACGTGGAGCTGGGGCTCAGCCGCGGGCTCGACGTCGACGCCTTCGCCCCCGGCCTGTCCTTCTTCTTCGACGCGCACCTCGACTTCTTCGAGGAGATCGCCAAGTTCCGTGCGGCGCGCAGGATCTGGGCGCGCTGGATGCGGGACGAGTACGGCGCACAGTCGGACAAGGCCCAGTGGCTGCGCTTCCACACCCAGACGGCCGGGGTGTCGCTGACCGCGCAGCAGCCGTACAACAACGTCGTACGGACCGCCGTGGAAGCCCTGGCCGCGGTCCTCGGCGGGACGAATTCGCTGCACACCAACGCCCTGGACGAGACCCTCGCCCTCCCCAGCGAGCAGGCGGCCGAGATCGCGCTCCGTACGCAGCAGGTGCTGATGGAGGAGACCGGGGTCGCCAATGTGGCCGACCCGCTGGGCGGTTCCTGGTACGTCGAGCAGCTGACGGACCGCATCGAGGCCGACGCGGAGAAGATCTTCGAGCAGATCAGGGAGCGCGGGAGGCGCGCCCACCCGGACGGGGTGCACCCGATCGGGCCGATCACCTCAGGGATCCTGCGCGGGATCGAGGACGGCTGGTTCACCGGGGAGATCGCGGAGTCGGCCTTCCAGTACCAGCGGTCGGTGGAGAAGGGCGACAAGCGGGTCGTCGGCGTCAACTGCCTGGAGGGCTCGGTCACCGGTGACCTGGAGATCCTGCGGGTCAGCCATGAGGTCGAACGTGACCAGGTACGGGAGCTGGGCGAGCGCAAGGCGGCCCGCGACGAGGCGAAGGTCCGCGCCGGTCTCGAGGCGATGCTGGCCGCCGCGCGTGACGGGTCGAACATGATCGGGCCGATGCTGGACGCGGTACGGGCGGAGGCGAGCCTCGGCGAGATCTGCGGGGTGCTGCGCGAGGAGTGGGGGACGTACACGGAGCCGCCGGGGTTCTGACCGGGCCGGCCCGGTCCGGGCCGGGCCGGGCCTGGCTTGGCCGGTACGGCCTGGTCACGGAGGCGGGAAACCCAGCTCCGTGGCCAGCGCCCTGGCCTCGTCCGCCCAGCCCGCCAGGAAGGCGAGCGCCTGCCCGCGCTCCCGGTAGCGGAGTCCGGGGGAGACGGTGCGGGCGCCCCCGTAGTCCAACTGGCGTTCCTCGCCCGCCCGGCCGAGCATCAGCGCCGTCAGCCAGTCGTACTTGACCGCCGACGCGCACATCCCCAGCCGGACCAGCCGCGCGTCGCCGCGCCAGCCCGAACGGTGCAGGCCCGCCCGGTAGTTCCCGTACATCTCCCGCTCCAGGGCGGGGAGCAGAGCGGCAGGCAGGAAGAGGTCGAAGACGGTGTCGGGCACGTAGTTGCCGATGTCCTCGCCCAGCGCGCCGTCCCCGGTGAAGGCCCAGTCGACCAGGACCGTGGAGTTGTCCCTCCCGGACAGCGCGTTGGCGGGCCAGAGGTCCAGATGGCTGAGGGCGCGCGGGAGGGACTCCATGATCTGCAGGAACCACTCGCGCTCCGCGTGCAGCCGGACCATGGCCTCGCGCAGGCCGGCGGGGAAGTGGTCGCGGACCAGGGGCTGTTGCCAGGCGGCGTCGTCGTCCAGGAGGCTCTGGTCCTGCTCCTTGCCGATGTAGCCGCGCAGGAAGCGGCGGCTGAGCCAGGGGGCCTCGGTGTTCTCCGCCCCGTGGGCGCGGCCCAGCGCGTGGGCCAGCTGCCCGTGGCGGTCCATCGTCCACCCCGTGGCGGGTTCACCCCGTACGTCCTCCAGCCACAGCGCCACGTCCCCGTCGGCGCGGTCGACCGAGGCGAGCAGCCGGGGTGCGCGGATGCCGTACGGAATCCAGGCGTCGGGCAGCCCGGACTCGTACACATCCGCCTCGCGACGCCAGTAGTTCCAGTGCTGTGGATCCTCGGACGAGGCCCAGGCGGCGACTGTCTCCTTGTGTCTGCTGAGGACCTTGACCACTGCCGAGCGGCCGTTGTCGGCGGAGACGCGCCAGACGCCGCGGGTGACGCCGTTCCTGGGATTGTGGGTCAGGGTCTCGGCGCGGGCGGGGCCGCCGAGGATCTCCTGCGCTTCTGCGTTCAGCATGGGGAGAGGGTAGGCGGCCCAGGGGGCGGGTCAGGCAGGGTCAGCCGGAAGAGTGCCCCGCCGTCCGGTGCCTGTTCGGCGGTGAGGTCGGCGCCGTGGGCGCGGGCGATCTGGCGGGCCAGTGCCAGGCCGAGGCCCGAGCCGGGGAGGGCGCGGGCCGCTTCGGCGCGGTAGAAGCGGTCGAAGACATGGGGGAGGTCCTGGGCCGCGATGCCCGGGCCGTGGTCGCGGACCGTCAACTCGGTGGCGGTGAGCGTCACTTCGACCGTTCCGTACGGGGGCGAGAACTTCGCGGCGTTCGACAGCAGATTGGCCAGGAGGCGGGAGAGGCGGGCGGGGACTCCGGGGAGCGCGGGGTCGGCCTCGGTCCGTACGGTGAAGGTGATCTCCGGCCAGTGGCCGCGGGCCGTGCCCACCGTGTGGTCGACGAGCGGGGAGAGGCGGACCGTTTCGAGGAGGGGAGTGGGCTCCTCGTCGCGGGCCAGTTCGATCAGGTCGTTGACCAGGGACGTCACTTCGGCGATCTGACGGGCGAGGGCGGTGGACGCGCGCGCCCGTTGAGCTTCCGTCAGGCGCTCGGAGCGGGCGAGCAGTTCGGCATTGGTACGCAGCGCGGTGAGCGGGGTCCGCAGCTCGTGGGAGGCGTCGGCGACCAGACGGCGCTGAGCCGTGACCGAGCGCTCCAGCTCGTCCAGCATGGTGTTGAAGCTGCTGGTGAGGCGGGTGATCTCGTCGTGGCGGTCCGGTGTGGGCTCGATGCGGTGGCGTGGATCGCGGGTCGCGGTGATGTGCTCCGCCGTGGCGGTGAGGCGTACCACCGGGGCGAGACCGGTGCGCGAGACCCAGTAGCCGAGGGCGGCGGCGAGGAGGGCCCCGGCCGCGCCGATCGCCGCCAGGAGCCAGGCCGCCTGGTGCACTCCGCGCTCCACCGGGTCGGCGCGCAGGGCGACTTGAAGGGCGCGGTCCTTGCCGATCGGCGTGGTGAGCATCCGGGTGGGGTGACCGTAGAGCGTGATGTTGGTGTAGTACGGGGCCCGGTCGCCGGCCGCCACCTCGCGGGTCGCGGAGCCGACGGGCAGGAGATAGGCGGTGGCGGGATCCTTGGCCGCCGAGGCCGGGACGATCTGGCTGCACGCCGGGGCGGAGAGATAGCGGCACTCCCCGGCCAGCACGCCGGCACCGGCGTCGCGGTTCTGCTGGATGGCCAGGGTCGCGGACTGGGTGAGGTTGAGGTCGAGCTGGTGGTACAGCTCGTAACGGATCACGAAGAAGGCGGCCACGCAGACGCCGAGCGCGACGAGGGCGACCGCCGCGGACGCGGTGAGGGCGAGACGCGTGCGCAGGGGCAGGTTGCGCGGGGCGCGCCGGCGGCCGCTCACGGGAGGTCCAGCCGGTAGCCGATGCCGTGGACGGTGTGGACGAGGCGAGGCTCGCCGGCCGCCTCCAGTTTGCGGCGGAGGTAACCGACGTACACGGCAAGGGAGTTGGAGTCGGGTCCGAAGTCCTGTCCCCAGACCAGCTCCAGGATCAGCTCACGGGGGAGCACCTGGCCGGGGTGGCGCAGCAGGAGTTCAAGGAGCGCGGACTCGGTGCGGCTGAACTCCAGGGTGCGGGCGCCGCGGCGCCCGGTGCGGGTGGCGGGGTCGAGGGTGAGATCGGCGTACGCGAGCGAGGCGTCGTCCTCCGCGGGGGCCGCCCGCCGCAGGAGCGCCCGTACGCGCGCGATCAGCTCGTCCAGCGCGAAGGGCTTGACGAGGTAGTCGTCGGCGCCCGCCTCCAGGCCGTCCACGCGTTCGCTCACCGAGTCGAGCGCGGTCAGTACGAGCACAGGGGTGCGGTCGCCCGCCGCCCGCAACTGGCGGCAGACCCCGAGCCCGTCGAGCACGGGCATCATCACGTCGAGCACGACGGCGTCCGGCTGCCAGGTGGCGACGGAGGAGAGGGCGGCGAGCCCGTCGCCGACGCCCAGGACCTCGTACCCCTCGACGCTGAGGCCGTCCTCGACGGCCGCGCGCACCTCGGGCTGGTCGTCCACCACCAGGATCTTCGTCATGGTGCAAAGACTGTCAAATGCGGCTCTTAGAAGCTTCTTAACCCGCCTCGCGAGTGTTCGGCCATGCGGACAACGACTCGGACCCCCTCGCATCGGACCACCTCGACCCGGACCACGTCCGGCCCTCTCTCGGTCGTCATCGGCGCCGGCGGCACCGGTGGCCACATCTATCCCGGACTCGCGCTCGCCGACGCCCTGCGCCGGGCCGACCCCCGCGCCGTCGTCTCCTTCGTCGGTACGGAGCGCGGTCTGGAGACGCGGCTCATCCCCGACGCCGGGTACCGGCTGCACACCGTCGACATGATCCCCTTCGACCCCGCCCTCGGGGCCAAGCGCTATCTGCTCCCCGCCGCCCTGCTCAGGTCGGGCGTCCAGTGCCGCACCATCCTGCGCGAGCAGCACGCCCAGGTCGCGGTCGGGATGGGCGGCTACCCGAGCGCACCCGTCATCCTCGGCGCCCGGATGGCCGGTCTGCCCAGCGTGATCCACGAGTCCAACGCCGTTCCCGGCCGCGCCAACCAGTTCGCCGCCCGCCTCACCCCGCACCTCACCGTCGCCTTCGACCGCAGCCGCGCCCATCTCACCGGCGGCCAGAACGCCGAGACCGTGGGCATGCCCATCGCCGCCCCCATCGCCGCCCTCGACCGGGCGGCGATGCGCGACGAGGCCCGGCGCGCCCTCGGAGTCCCCGAGGGCGCCCGGCTCGTCCTCTTCAACGGCGGCAGCCTGGGCGCCGCCCGGCTCACCGAGGCGGCGGTCGGACTCGCCTCACGCTGGCAGTGGCGCGACGACGTACACCTCCTGATCAAGACAGGACCGGCCGCCCTGGACGCGGCCCGCATACGCCTCGCCGACGAGGGCGGCGACCGTATCGCCCGCGCCGTCCCCTATCTCGACCGCATGGAACTCGCTTACGCAGCCGCCGACTTGATCGTCTGCCGGGCCGGTTCCGCGACCGTCGCCGAACTCGCCACCACCGGGGTCCCCGCCGTCCTCGTCCCCTACCCGCACGCCCCCGGCGACCACCAGACCCACAACGCCCGCGTGCTCTGCGACGCCGGGGCCGGACTCCTGCTCCCCGACGCCGAGACCACCGCCGACCGCCTCGCGGAGCTCGCCGGGCCGCTCATCGAGAACCCCGCACGCCTCGCCGCCATGAGCGGCGCCGCACACCCCTCCACCCACGCCCGGGCGGCCGACCTGCTGGCCGCCATCGTCATCGAGCACGCAACGGAGTACGCAGCATGAGCAGCACCACGGCCGGCCCCTGGAAGAACCGCACCGTCCTCGTCACCGGCGCCGAAGGCTTCATCGGCTCGACGCTCGTCGACCTCCTCGTCGAACAGGGCGCGAACGTACGGGCCTTCGTGCACTACAAGCCGTACGCGGAGAAGGGCCACCTCGCCCGACACATCGGCCCCGCCGGTCAGGTCGAGATGCTCGCGGGCGACGTCCGCGACGCCGGACGCGTCAGCGACGCCGTGGCCGGCTGCGACACGGTCTTCCATCTCGCCGCGCTCATCGGCATCCCGTACAGCTACGACTCCCCGGGCGCGTACGTCCAGACGAACGTCACCGGCACCGAGAACGTCGCCGAGGCCTGCCGCCGCCATTCCGTGCGCCGCCTCGTCCACACCTCCACCAGCGAGGTGTACGGCACCGCGCGCACCGCCCCCATCAGCGAGAGCCACCCGCTCCAGCCGCAGTCCCCGTACTCCGCCTCGAAGATCGGCGCCGACATGATGGCGCTCTCGCACTTCCACGCCTTCGAGCTGCCGGTGACGGTGGTCCGCCCCTTCAACACGTACGGCCCCAGGCAGTCCGCGCGTGCCGTGATCCCCACGATCCTGGCCCAACTCCACTCCGGGGCACGGGAGATCAAGCTCGGCTCGCTCTCGCCGACCCGCGACTTCACGTACGTCACCGACACCGCCAGGGGATTCCTCGCCCTGGCCGACTGCGACCGGGCCCTGGGGGAGGCGGTCAATCTCGGTACGGGCCAGGAGATCTCGATCGGCGACCTGGCGCACGCGCTCATCGCCGCCTCGGGCCGGGACGCCGAGGTCGTCGTGGACCCCGCCCGCCTGCGTCCCTCCGGCAGCGAGGTGCAGCGACTGCTCTCCGACAACACCCGCGCCCGCGAGTGGGCGGGCTGGGAGCCGCAGGTCTCACTGACCGAGGGGCTGTCCCGTACGTCCTCATGGATCGCGGAGAATCTGCGCCTCTTCGCCGCCGACCGCTACCAGGTGTGACCCACGCGGGTGCGGCTCACTCCTGAATGCTTCCGAGCCCCGACACCAGCAGCAGCGTGAAGCTGTGCGCCCACGCCTCGTCGATGGGCTCACAGCTCACCAGGGTCCGGTGCACCACGGCCCCCGCGATCACATCGAAGATCAGGTCCGCGTTACGCGCCGCCGCCTCCGAGTCCTCCTCGTACGGCAGCTCCCCGCGCGCCTGGGCCCGCTCGCGGCCGATCAGTACGAGCCGTTTCTGCCGGTCGACGATGGCCGTACGGATCCGCTGCCGCAGCGGCTCGTCGCCCGTCGACTCCGCGACCACCGCCATCAGCGCGGTCTTGGTCTCCGGTCGCTCCAGCAGTGCCGCGAACTGCAGCACCACGCCCTCCACGTCGGCCAGCAGGCTTCCCCGGTCGGGCAGTTCGAGCTCGTCGAAGAGGACCGCCACCGCGTCCACCACCAGCTCGTTCTTGCCCGCCCAGCGCCGGTAGAGGGTGGTCTTGGCCACCCCTGCCCGGATTGCCACATCGCCCAGCGTCAGCTTGGACCAGCCCAGTTCGACCAGGGCGTCCCTGGTCGAACTGGGCTGGT
>NZ_JAFLRJ010000208.1:352-30568 GCF_017315755.1 Streptomyces beijiangensis | reverse complement strand
GAGCGGGGATCACGGGGGTCGCGGGGGCCGTGTCGGCCAGGGCGCGCGCGAGCTTCGACGCGGAGGCCGAGCGGCGGATGCCCGCCTTGCGCAGGCGCTTCTCGACCGCGTCGAGGAAGGCCGGGTCGCCGTCGTCGGCGAGTTCGACCTCGATCTCCGTCCACCTCGACTGCGACTCCCCCGGACCGCCGGTCAGCCGCTCGGCCCGTACGGCGTCGATGCTCAGCTCCGCGAGCACCGAGCCGTCGTCCGCCACCAGATGGCGGACGTCGCGCGACGACCGAAGGCGGACGACCGGGACGAGCCGGGCGTCACGGGTGCGGGAGCGGGCGAGCGAGGTCAGGGAGCGCGGGACGGTCTCGGAGAGCGGGGCGCGGATCTCGTCGCGTACGTCGGGGGCCACGGGGAGCTTGAGGTGCCAGCCCGCGTCGTCGCCGCCGGTGCGGCGGCGCAGGGTGAGGGAGCCGGCCGCAAGACGCTGGTCCTCGGTGTCGTAGTAGGTCGCGTCGAGTTCGGCGACGCCCTTGTCGATCACGGCCGAGACACCGGGGACCCGGGTCAGGTCGGGAAGGTCCGAAGTGGCTGCTGTGGACTCGTATTTCCGCTCGATCTCGCGCTTCGTGTCCGCCATGGACCGAACTTATCCGCGAAGTGTCAGGCTGTCATCGGGCGCTGTACACGGATCGACTGGAGCAGTCCGATCGCCACCCAGACCGCGAACATCGACGAGCCTCCGTACGAGACGAAGGGAAGCGGAAGGCCGGCGACAGGCATGATGCCCAGCGTCATCCCGATGTTCTCGAAGGCCTGGAACGCGAACCAGGCGATGATCCCGGCGGCCACGATCGTTCCGTACAGCTCGGTGGTCTCGCGGGCGATGCGGCAGGCGCGCCAGAGCACGATGCCGAGGAGGACGAGGATCAGCCCGGCCCCGACGAAGCCGAGTTCCTCGCCCGCGACGGTGAAGACGAAGTCCGTCTGCTGCTCGGGGACGAACTGTCCCGTGGTCTGCGAGCCGTGGAAGAGGCCGGTGCCGGTCAGGCCGCCGGAGCCGATCGCGATACGCGCCTGGTTGGTGTTGTAGCCGACGCCTGCCGGGTCGAGTGCCGGGTTGGCGAAGGCGGCGAAGCGGGCGATCTGGTAGTCGTCGAGAAGGCCGAGCTGCCAGATCGCGACGGCACCGGCCACACCCGTGGAGAGCAGGCCGAGCACCCAGCGGTTGGAGGCGCCCGATGCCAGCAGGACGCCGAGCACGATGATCGCCATCACCATGACCGAGCCGAGGTCGGGCATCCCCATGACGATCACTATCGGGATCGCGGCCAGGCCGAGGGATTTGGCGACCGTGCGGTGGTCGGGGTGGTCCTGGTCGCCCGCGTCGACCCGGGAGGCGAGGATCATCGCCATGCCCAGGATGATCGTGATCTTCGTGAACTCGGAGGGCTGGAGGGAGAATCCGCCGCCGATGACGATCCAGGCGTGGGCGCCGTTGACGGTCTGCCCGAGCGGCGAGAGGACCGCGAGGATCAGAAGGACGGAGAGGCCGTAGAGGATCGGGATCGCGCCGCGCAGGGTGCGGTGGCCGAGCCAGATCGTGCCGATCATCAGGGCGACCCCGATGCCGGTGTTCATGACGTGGCGCAGCAGGAAGTAGTACTGGTCGCCGTGGGTGAGGCTGGTGCGGCCGCGGGTCGCGGAGAGGACGAGCGCCGAGCCGATCCCGGAGAGGGCGAGCGCGGAGAGGAGCAGCGGCCAGTCGAGCCTGCGGACCACGGAATCGCGGGCGGTGAGCTTGGACCAGGCGCCGCGCTCGGGGGCGTAACGGGAGACGGAGAAGCCGGCCATGGGTCAGTCCCTCCTGCCGACACGGACGGCGAGCTGCTGGTCGCCGGTCTTCTTGAGCGGCACCTTCTGCGAGTTCGGGTCGTAGTCGGTGATCTTCGGGGAGTCGATCGAGCCGTCCGTGGCGATCTTCGGCAGGGACTTCTGGGGGGTGGGCAGCAGGGCCTTCTTGTTGTTGACGGAGCCGTCGGACTGGACGCCGTACAGCGAGCTGTAGATGTTGCGGATCGCCTCACCGGACGCGCCGGAACCCGTACCGGCCTGGGAGATCGTCATGATCACCGTGTAGTCCTTGCTGTACGTGGCGAGCCATGACGTCGTCTGCTTGCCGTACACCTCGGCAGTACCGGTCTTGGCGTGCAGCTCGATCTTGTCCTGCGGCCAGCCCTGGAACTTCCATGCGGCGGTACCGCTGGTGACGACGCCCGCGAGGGCCTTGTCCATGCCCTTGAGCGTGGCCTTGCTGACCGGGAGCTTGGCCTTGACCTGCGGCTTGATCTCCTGGACCGACTTGCCGTCGGCGCTGACGATCGCCTTGCCGATGGTCGGGACGTACTCGGTGCCGCCGTTGGCGAGGGCGCCGTAGATCATCGCCTCCTGGACCGGGGTGACGAGTGTGTCGCCCTGGCCGATGGAGTAGTTGATCGAGTCGCCCTCACGCAGCTGGTTGCCTTCGAGGCAGTTCTCGTACGCGATCTGCTCGACGTAGGTGCCGTTCTTCTTGCCCTGCTGGCACCAGATGTCCTTGTTCGCCTTCCAGAAGCGCTGCTTCCACTGGCGGTCGGGGACGCGGCCTGTGACCTCGTTGGGGAGGTCGATGCCGGTCTCCTTGCCGAGGCCGAACTGGTGGGCGGCCTTGTAGAAGTAGTCCTTGGGCTGGCCCTTCTTCGGGTTGATGCCGCCGTCCTTCTTCCACTGCCCGTCGGCGAGGCCGTAGAAGACGGTGTCGCAGGAGACCTCCAGGGCGCGGCCGAGCGAGATGGGACCGAAGTTCTCGCCCTCGAAGTTCTTGAAGACCTGGTTGCCCACCGAGTAGGAGCTGGTGCACGGGTAGCCGCCGTCCCACTCGTACCCGGCCTCGACCGCGGCGGCCGTGGAGACCACCTTGAAGGTCGAACCGGGCGCGGACTGACCCTGTATGGCCCTGTTGAGGAGCGGGTAGTTGGAGTTCTTGCTGGTGAGGTTGGCGTAGTCCTTGGCCGAGATGCCGCCGACCCAGGCGTTCGGGTCGTACGTCGGCGCGGATGCCATGGCGACGATGCGGCCGGTCTTGGCCTCCATCACGATGGCGGCGCCGGAGTCGGCCTTGTAGTTCATGCCGGTGAGCTTGTCGTACTGCTTGCGGGCTTCCTTCATGGCGAAGTCGAGCTCGTACTCGGTCAGCGCCTGGACGCGGGCGTCGATCGAGGTGACGACGTTCGAACCGGCCTTGGCCTTGTCACTGTCGGCCTCGCCGATGACCCGGCCGAGGTTGTCGACCTCGTACCGGGTGACGCCTGCCTGGCCGCGCAGCTCCTTGTCGTACGTGCGCTCCAGGCCGGAGCGGCCGACCTGGTCGGAACGGAGGTACGGGGACGCGGTGTCCTTGGCCTTGTTGATCTCGCCGTCGGTGACGGGCGAGAGGTAGCCGAGCACCTGCGAGGTGTTGGCCTTGCCGGGCGAGGTGTAGCGGCGCACGGCGGTGGGGTCGGCGGAGATGCCGGGGAAGTCCTCGGAGCGCTCGCGGATCTGCAGGGCCTGCTGGGTGGTGGCCTCGTCGGTGACGGGGATCGGCTGGTAGGGCGAGCCGTTCCAGCAGGGCTTGGGGGTCTTGGCGTCGCAGAGGCGGATCTTCTCGATGACGTCCTGGGGCTTGAGCTTGAGGACGCCGGCGAGGCGGGTGAGGACGGCCTTGCCGTCGTCCTTCATCTTCAGCAGCTCGGTGCGGGACGCGGTGACGACGAGGCGGGTCTCGTTGTCGGCGAGCGGCACGCCGCGGGCGTCGAGGATCGCGCCGCGCACGGCGGGCTGGACGACCTGCTGGACGTGGTTGTTCTTGGCCTCGTCGGTGTACTCCTGGCCGTTGCGGACCTGGAGGTACCAGAGGCGGCCGCCGAGGGTGAGCAGCAGGGAGAAGACGAGGATCTGGATGACGATGAGCCGGATCTGGACCCTGGGGGTCCGGCCCGTGGCGGGGATGTTGGTCACGGTGAGCCCCCGGTCGTGGAGGGGGCGGTTTCCTGTCGGCCAGGGGTCCGGCCCGCGGCGAAGCCGCCGAGGGGCACAGCGTCCCCGGGATGTTGCAGCGTCACAGGCGCTTGACCCCCTTGATACGTCCCGCCTTTGCCGCCCTGGACTTGGCGGCCTTCATCCGGAATCCGCCGCGCTGGCTGCCGATCCGCAGACCCGTGCCCCCCGACGAGATCCAGCCGGAGGCGACGTCGCCGCCGCCCGACTGGGTGTCGGCGAGCGGGTCGTTGTCGGCGCGTCTGGCCAGCGCCATGATGAACGGCACGGTGAAGGGTGCGAGCAGCAGGTCGTAGACCGCCGCGCTGAACAGCAGTGAGCCCAGGCCGACATGGCGGGCGGCGGTGTCTCCGACGAGGGCGCCCACACCGGCGTACAGCAGGGTGGAGCCGATCGCCGCTGCGACCACGACGAGCATCGGTACGGTCGCGGACCGCATCCGGCCGTTCTCGGGCTTGGCGAGGCCGGCGAGATAGCCGATCACGCACAGCACGAGTGCGTAGCGCCCGGCGGCGTGGTCGGCAGGTGGGGCGAGGTCGGCGAGGAGACCCGCGCCGAAGCCGACGAAGGCGCCCGCCACATGTCCGTACACCATGGCGAGACCGAGGACCGTCAGCAGGAGCAGGTCCGGTACGGCGCCGGGGAGTTGGAGTCGGGCGAGCACGCTCACCTGGATGACCAGGGCGACCACCACCAGTGTGGCCGAGAGCAGCATCCGGTTGACACGCATACGGATCAGTTCCTACTGCTGGGGGAAGTTGGCGCCACCGGTGGGCGTCGCCGTGACGGTGACGGTCGGCGTGGGCTTCGGCTTGGCCGGCTTCTTGGGCAGGACCTCGTCGCGCGGGTTGGTGCGCGGGGCCTGGACGACGACGCCGACGATGTCGAGCTTGGTGAAGCCGACGTACGGCCGCACATAGACGGTCCGGGTCAGGTCGCCGCCCGAGGGGTCGACGCGGGTGACCACGCCCACCGGGACACCGGGGACGAAGGGCTTGTCGGACTGGGAGCCGAAGGTGACGAGGCGGTCGCCGGGCTTGACCTTGGCCTTGCCGTTGAGCAGCTGTACGGAGAGCGGGCGGTCGCCCTGGCCGGTGGCGAAGCCGAGTTCGTCGGTCTTCTCCATCCGGGTGCCTACGGTGAAGTCCGGGTCGTTGGCGAGCAGCACGGTCGCGGTGGACGGGCCGACGGTGGTGACGCGGCCGACGAGTCCGTCGCCGTTGAGCACGGTCATGTCCCGCAGGATGCCGTCGTCGGAGCCGGCGTCGATGGTGACGGTCCAGGAGAATCCCTGGGCCGCTCCTATGGCGATGACCTGGGCGCCCTTGATTCCGTACTGGCCCTCGCCCGCGGTCTTGAGCATGGTGTCGAACTGGCGCAGCCGGCTGCGGTTGCGGTCGTCGCTGCCGAGCTTCTCCTTCAGCGCCGCGTTCTCGTGCTCCAGTGCGGTGATGCGGGTGTGGCGCTCGCCGGAGTCCCGTACGGCACCGATCGCGTTGCCCACGGGGTCCACCGCGGCCGCGACGCCGTTCTCGACCGGGCCGAAGACGGTCGAGGCGGCCTGCCGGGCACCGTCGACCGGGGAGTCCTCACCGCCTCGGATGTCCACTGTGATCAGCGCGAACGCGATGGCGATCAGCAGCACCAGGAGCAGCCGGCTCTCTCGTGTGTCCCTCACGTGTGGAGGCCGTGCCTTCCTCGTCGGGGTCGTTGTGCACTTTTGTATATCAACGATCCGCCGTACGGGGTGGCAGTGCCCCATGCGGCGGACCGGTGTGTTCCGTTATCTGCTATCTGCGGGGCTGGGCGTCCAGCACCTGCTGGAGCGCCTCGAACTCCTCGACGCACTTGCCGGATCCGAGCGCGACCGAGTCGAGCGGGTCCTCGGCGATGTGGATCGGCATGCCCGTCTCGTGACGCAGCCGCTCGTCGAGGCCGCGCAGCAGTGCGCCGCCGCCGGTGAGGACGATGCCCCGGTCCATGACGTCGCCGGAGAGCTCCGGCGGGCACTTGTCGAGGGTCGTCTTGACCGCGTCGACGATCGCGTTGACCGGCTCCTCGATGGCCTTGCGGACCTCGGCGGCCGAGATCACGACGGTCTTGGGGAGTCCGGAGACGAGGTCGCGGCCGCGGATCTCGGTGTGCTCGTCCTTGTCCAGGTCGAACGCCGAGCCGATCGTGATCTTGATCTGTTCGGCGGTCCGCTCACCGAGGAGGAGGGAGTACTCCTTCTTGATGTGCTGGATGATCGCGTTGTCCAGCTCGTCGCCCGCGACGCGGATCGACTGTGCCGTGACGATTCCTCCGAGCGAGATCACCGCGACCTCGGTGGTGCCGCCGCCGATGTCGACCACCATGTTGCCGGTGGCCTCGTGGACGGGCAGCCCCGCGCCGATGGCCGCGGCCATGGGCTCCTCGATGATGTGCACCTGGCGGGCACCGGCCTGGGTGGAGGCCTCGATGACGGCGCGGCGCTCGACGCCGGTGATGCCGCTGGGTACGCAGACCACCACGCGCGGACGGGCCAGGTAGCGGCGCTTGTGGATCTTGAGGATGAAGTAGCGGAGCATCCGCTCGGTGATCTCGAAGTCGGCGATCACGCCGTCCTTCAGCGGCCGTACGGCAACGATGTTGCCCGGCGTACGGCCGATCATCTTCTTTGCCTCGGAGCCGACCGCGAGGATGCCGCCGGTGTTGGTGTTGATGGCGACGACGGAGGGCTCATTGAGAACGATCCCTCGACCTCTGACGTACACCAGCGTGTTGGCAGTCCCGAGGTCGATAGCCATGTCACGGCCGATGAACGACATTTTCGAGTTCCCTCTGTTCCCCATGAGGATGCGTCGGGCCTTCCCAAGTGGAGCGATTGGCTTTTTTTGGTAGGCGAAGCGGGCGCTGCGGCTTGAAGGCTCCATCGTAGTGCGGCCGGTACGGCCACGGCGCGAGGGTCCTCCGCCAGGTGGACGGAACGAGTGCCCGCCTCCACCATGGTGACGCTGTGTCGGAGGAATGCGTTCCCGGGATCCTCGCGCATATACCGAAGGGCGACCGAATTAATTCGGTCGCCCCAGGTCATGAGCGCTATATGGCTGACACGCCGTCAGGAAGAGGAGGGGAAGAACAGCTTCAGTTCTCGCTCTGCGGACACCTCGGAGTCCGAGGCGTGGATCAGATTTTCCCGGACGATCGTTCCGAAATCCCCACGAATGGAGCCCGGCGCCGCGGCGATCGGGTCGGTCGGCCCTGCCAGGGCGCGGACGCCCTCGATGACCCGCTCGCCCTCGACGACGAGAGCGACGACGGGGCCCGACGCCATGAACTCGACCAGGGGCTCGTAGAAGGGGCGGCCCTTGTGCTCGCCGTAGTGCGCTTCCAGAGTGTCCTGGTCCAGGGTGCGCATCTCCAGCGCGGAGATCGTCCAGCCGGCCTTGCGCTCGATACGGCCGAGGACCTCGCCAATCAGGCCACGACGGACGGCGTCCGGCTTGAGAAGGACGAGAGTGCGCTGAGTCATGGCGTGCGGCTCCTTGTGGGCAAATATGTACGGAAGCCCGAGACTACAGGGAGTCACACCCGTTACTGCGGCTGGGCCTCCGCCTGCGCTTCCGCCTGCGTCGCCCAGCGCGCCTTCGCCTCGTCGATCTTGCGGCCGTAGTTCACCGAGGCCCACCACAGGGCCGCGAAGACCACCCCGAGGATGAACATCATCGGGACCACGAAACCGCTCGCGACCAGGGCGATCTGCAGGGCCCAGCCGATCTGGACGGCCCCCGGACGGCTGAGCATTCCGCAGAGCAGGACCGAGAGCAGCATCGCGATGCCGCAGACCGTCCAGACCACGGTTCCCGAGATGTCGCCCTTCATGGCGACCAGGCCCGCGAAGCCGATGACGAAGAACTCGCCGATCAGGGTGGATGCACAGAGAGTGCGCATGGGATCAGCCCCTCCCGAGGAGCAGCCGGGCCTCGCCGACCGTGATGACCGAGCCGGTGACCAGGACGCCCGCTCCCGCGTACTCGTCCTCTTCCTCCGCGAGGGTGATCGCCGCTTCCAGGGCGTCGTCGAGACGGGGCTCGACGACCACGCGCTCGTCGCCGAAGACCTCGACCGCGATGGCCGCCAGGTCGTCCGCGCTCATCGCGCGAGGCGTGGAGTTCTGGGTGACGACGATCTCCGCGAAGATCGGCTCGAAGGCTTCCAGGAGGCCGCGGACGTCCTTGTCGCCGCTGGCCCCGACCACGCCGATCAGGCGCGAGAAGTTGAATGCCTCGGTGATCCCCGCCGCCGTCGCCAGTGCGCCGGCCGGGTTGTGGGCCGCGTCCAGGACGACGGTGGGCGAGCGGCGTACGACCTCCAGGCGCCCCGGGGACGACACCGAGGCGAAGGCCTTGCGGACCGTCTCGATGTCGAGCGACCCGGTGTGCTGGGTGCCGATGCCGAAGAACGCCTCGACCGCGGCGAGGGCGACGGCCGCGTTGTGCGCCTGGTGGGCTCCGTACAGCGGGAGGAAGACGTCCGTGTACTCGTTGTCCCCGCCGCCGAGGCCGCGCAGCGTCAGCTGCTGGCCGCCGACCGCGATCTCACGGCCGGTGACGCCGAACTCCAGCCCCTCCCTGGCGACCGTCGCGTTCACCCCGACGGCCTTCTTCAGCATCACCTGGGCGGCGTCCACCGGCTGCTGGGACAGGATGACCGTCGCGTCCTGCTTGATGATCCCGGACTTCTCGACGGCGATCTCGGCAGGTGTGTTGCCGAGCCGGTCGGTGTGGTCCAGGGAGATCGGGGTGACGACGGCGACCGGGGCCTCGATGACGTTGGTCGCGTCCCAGCTGCCGCCCATGCCGACCTCGATGACCGCCACGTCCACGGGGGCGTCCGCGAAGGCCGCGTACGCCATCCCGGTGAGCGCCTCGAAGAAGGAGAGGCGGTTCTCCTGGGAGGCGTCGGTCATCTCCACGTACGGCTTGATGTCCTCGTACGTCTCGATGAAGCGCTCCGCCGAGATCGGCACGCCGTCGAGGCTGATGCGCTCGGTGATCGACTGCACGTGGGGCGAGGTGTAGCGGCCGGTGCGCAGTTCGAAGGCGCCGAGCAGCGTCTCGATCATGCGGGCCGTCGACGTCTTGCCGTTGGTGCCGGTGATGTGGATGGAGGGGTACGCCCGCTGCGGCGCGCCCAGCACGTCGAGGAGCGCTTCCATCCGGACGAGCGAGGGGTCGAGCTTCGTCTCGGGCCAGCGGCCGAGCAGCTCCTGCTCCACCGCGCGCAGCGCCTTGTCGACCTCGGGGTCGGCGGGGCGTGCGGGGACCTGGTCGCCCTGAGGGGCGCCCGACTGGGTGCGCAGGGTACGGCTGCCTGCCTCGATCACCGCCAGATCGGGGTCGCGGGTTGTCTCTGCGTCGACGATCTCGTCGAACCTGTCGTCCATGGGCTCGGGCTCACTCACGCGCCCCAGTCTACGGAGCCGCCGGAGCGGCCGACGTCGGGACCAAAGTCCCACGCGTTTCACCGGACGTCAGGGCAGACTGGTCGATCATGGACATAGGTATTGATCTCGGCACTGCCAACACGCTTCTCTACGCCCGCGGCCAGGGGATCGTCCTCAATGAACCCTCGGTGGTCGCGGTGCACGGCGACAGCCGCAAGGCCCTGTCGGTCGGCACAGAGGCCAAGGAGACCATCGGGCGCACCCCGGGCTCGATCGTCGCGATCAGGCCGCTGCGGGACGGGGTGATCAGCGACTTCGAGGCCGCCGAGGAAATGATCAGGCACTTTGTGCGGAAGGCCGTGCCCGGGCGCAAGTCCCGTACCCGAATGGTCGTATGCGTGCCCAGCGGAGTGACCCAGGTGGAGAGGCGCGCGATCGTGCACGCCTCGCAGCGGGCCGGGGCGAAGTCCGTCCATCTGATCGAGGAGCCGATGGCGGCGGCGATCGGTGCGGGGCTTCCGGTGTCGGACCCCCGCGGCTCGATGGTCGTCGACATCGGCGGCGGCACCACGGAGGTGGCGGTGATCTCGCTGGGCGGGATCGTCACCTCGCAGTCGCTGCGAGTGGGCGGTGACCGTCTGGACAAGGCGATCACCGATTACGTACGCAAGGAGCACGGGCTCCTGATCGGCGAGCGGACCGCCGAGGACACGAAGGTGGCGATCGGCTCGGCATGGCCGGTGCCCGGCAGCAACGGTCTGGAGGAGCGGACCTTCACGGTGCGGGGGCGCGAGAAGGTCGGCGGGCTGCCGAAGACGCTCCTGCTGACGGCGCGCGAGGTGCGCGCCGCGCTGGACGAGCCCGTGGAGTCGATCATCACGGCGGTGCTGGCGACGCTGGAGGAGTGCCCGCCGGAGCTGGCCGGCGATGTCATGGAGTACGGGATCGTGCTGACCGGGGGCGGGGCGCTGCTGCCCGGGCTCGATCTGCGGATGGCATCGGCGACCGGGATCCCGGTGTTCGTCGCGGACGCCCCGCTGGACTGTGTGGTGCTCGGCGCGGGCAAGTGCGCGGAGGACTTCGAGGGTCTGGAGAAGGTGCTGCAGGCCGTGTGACCGCCGCTGTACGGGGGACGGCGGCCTGGCCTGTCAGGCGGGGACGCGGGCCACGACACGGTACGTACCGTCCTCGCGTCCCGCGGTGAGAGTGCCGCCGACGCTGCTCATCCGCTCCTCCATGGAGAGCAGTCCGGTGCCGGTGGAGACCGGGGCGCGGAAGGGGGCGGAGGCCGGGAGCGGGTTGCTGACCTCCACCCGGGTGGCGGAGACCGTGACGGTGACCGGCTCGCCCGGGGCGTGTTTGGCCGCGTTGGTGAGGCACTCCTGGACGACCCGGTGGAACGCGGCCTGGCGCAGCGGCGAGAGGGTCCTGGCCTCCTGGGCGACGGTCAGCCGTACGGGACTGCCCGCCCGCCCGCTCTCGGCGGCCAGCGCGGGGAGTCCCTCCAGGCCCGGGGTCGCGCCGCGCCGGTCCGCGCGGCGGACGATGATCTCGTTGAGCAGGAGATGGGCGCGGCGGGCCGTCTCGGAGAGCTCCTCGAACTCCGCCTCGTGGGGCTTGCCCCGGGACCGTACGGCCAGCACCTCGGACCGCACCGTCAGCATCGTCAGCTCACGTCCGACCAGGTCGTGGACGTCGCGTGCCACCGACTGGCGCTCCTCCTGGACGGCCTGGAGCGCGGCGGTCTCGGCGCGCTGGGCCTGGAGTTCGCGGACCAGGTCCTGGCGGTAGGCGGCGATGCCGACGCCGGAGGCGAGCACACCGATGGGGACGACCAGGCTGAGGAAGGAACTGAGGGTGTCGCCGCGGTGCTCGGGCCAGCCGGGTGTGGTGAACAGGGCGTACGCCACACCCACGTACACGGCCGTCCCCGCGATCCCGGCCCACCGGCCCCGGAATCGGCCCAGCGAGTAGAGCGCGAACTGGATCAGGGTCAGCTCGTGCAGCCAGGCCAGGAAGACCAGGGCGACGAGGTACGTCAGCCAGGGCGCCCTGCGGCGCAGCAGGAGCGAGGCGGAGCCGGCCGCCAGGACGAAGGTCGCGGTCAGCCCGGAGAGGGAGTTGTCGGCGGCCGCCAGGCCGGGGACGTCCAGGACCATCAGTGCGAAGCAGCTCACCGCGGTGAGGACGTCGAGCGCGAAGGGGCTGCCCACGTACCGGCGCAGGAGCGCGGTGGTGGCGGGCATCTCGGGCATGCGTTCCATCATCCAGGGTCTTTGGCCCCGTTTCGACCGACTTAGTACCTTGGTCGCGTGAGGTGGGGCACCCAAGGCCCCGGGCCGAAGGTCCTGAACCCGCTGGTCGTGCGCGTCCGCCACCGTTGCGCACCCGGCCCGCAACCGGTCTGCCACCGCGCCCGCCAATGGTTGAGTCATGAACCTTTCAGAGTCGTCCGTAGCCGTCGTCCTCGGCACCCGTCCCGAACTGGTGAAGCTCGCCCCGCTCCTGCACGAGCTGGGGCCCGCCGCCCGTCTGGTGCACACCGGGCAGCACTGGGACGAGGCGCTCTCCGGCCGGTTCATCGACGAGCTCGACCTGCCCGCACCCGAACTGCTGCACGGCATCGGCGGCCACCCCCGGGGCACCCAGATCGGCCGTGCCGTCGAGCAGCTGGACGAGCTGTTCGCGGCCGACCGCCCCGCTGCCGTCGTCGTCCAGGGCGACACCAACGCCACCCTCGCCGGCGCACTCGCCGCCAACGCCCGCTCGATTCCGCTGGTCCATGTCGAGGCCGGGCTGCGCAGCCACGACCGGGCCATGCCCGAGGAGCACAACCGGGTGATGGTCGACCAGCTGGCCGACCTGCTGTGCGCGGCCACCACCGAGAACCGGACCAACCTGCTGGCCGAGGGCCACCGCGACGAGCGGATCGCACTCACCGGCAACACCGTCGTCGAAGTGGTCCGCCGGTCGCTGCCCGACGAGGACAGCAGGGCCGCCGTCCTGGCCGGATACGGACTGCGCCCCGACACGTACGTCCTGGCGACGGTCCACCGCCCGGAGAACACCGACGACGCCGACACCCTGCGTGAGCTGCTCTCCTCGCTCCGCTCGATCGAGGCGTCGGGCACCCCCGTCCTGCTCCCCCTGCACCCGCGCACCCGGTCCGCCGTCGAGCGCTTCGGGCTGGGCCCGATGCTGACGCGGCTCCTGGTCGTCCCGCCCGTCGGCTACGGCGAGTTCCTGGCGCTGGCCCGCCACGCCGCACTGCTCGTCTCCGACTCGGGCGGCGTCCAGGAGGAGTGCACCGTGCTCGGCAGGCCGCTGCTGGTCGTACGACGCTCCACCGAGCGGCCCGAGTCGGTGGACGCGGGGTTCGCCGCGCTCGTACGCCCCGGGGAGCAGCTGACGTCGGCCGCGCTCACCGTGCTGGCCGGGCTGCCGGAGCGCCTGGAGCGGCTCGCGCGGACCCCGAGTCCGTACGGCGACGGGCTGGCCTCCGCCCGGATCGTCCGGCTCCTCGAAGGGCTCGCCGAGCGCCCCGCGACCAGCGACCTGCAGAGGGCGGCCTGAGCCATGGACCTGAATGCCGCTCTCGCCGTGACGGGCACGGTGGTCACCGTGATCGCCGTCGTCTCCCTGCTGCGTTTCCTCGTCTACTGGTTCGCGGTCTCCGACGCCTTCTGGCAGGACCGGCCGCTGGAGCCGGGCGACCCCACCCGCTTCACCTGGCACTTCTTCATCCCCTGCCGCGACGAGGAGGCGGTCGTCGCCACCTCGGTGGCACGGCTGCGGGACACCTTCCCCGGCTGTCATGTGTGGGCCGTCGACGACGCGAGCGACGACCGTACGCGCGAGATCATCGAGGAGCGGGCCGCCCGCGACCCGCACGTCCACCTGGTCGCGCGGCAGCGGCCCGACGCCCGGCTCGGCAAGGGGGCCGCGCTCAACGCGGCGTACCGGCAGCTGAGCGACTGGCTGCCGGCCGGCGCCGACCGTTCCGGCGTCGTCGTCTGTGTCCTGGACGCGGACGGGCAGCTGGCCGCCAACGCCCTGGAGCAGGCCTCGGCGGCCTTCGACGACCCGCGGACCGGCGGCGCCCAGATCGGTGTGCGGATGCGCAACGCGGGTGATCCGCTGCCGCGCCCCGACGCCGGACGGCTGATCAACGCCCACGCACGCTGGCTCGCCCGGATGCAGGACGTCGAGTTCTCCGTCAACAATGCAGGGATGCAGATCCTGCGCCGCCGCACCCAGAGCGTCGGCCTCGGCGGCAACGGCCAGTTCGTACGCCTCACCGCACTCGACTCCATCGCCGACGAGGCCACCGGCTGCGCCTGGCCCGACGGCGCGCTGCTCGAAGACTACGAATCGGGGCTGCTGATGCTCCTCGACGGCTGGAAGCTCAGCCACCTGGAAGGCACCCATGTCTCCCAGGAGGGTCTGGTGTCCACCCGGCGCTTCATGACCCAGCGCACCCGCTGGGCGCAGGGCAACCTGCAGTGCCTGCGCTACCTCCCGCGCATCCTGCGCTCGAAGAACTACACGTTCTGGGGCAAGTGGGAGACCACGTACACGCTGATGCAGGGCCCGCTGCACATCCTGATGGCCCTCAGCGGCGCCCTGTTCGTCGCCCTGGTCATCGCCTGCTCGGCCCCCGCCGGCCTGCTGCTGCCCTCGGTCTTCCTGCTGATCGCCGCGGGACCGCTCGCGATGTGGGGCACCCGTTACCGCGCCACACGCTTCGCCGACAAGAGCTGGTTCGCGGGGCTGATGTGGGGGCTGGGGCTGTGGATGTACACGTACCACCTCTTCGTCGTCACCGTCCGCGGCCTGGTCCGCATCCTGCTCGGCCGCAACGGCTGGGCGAAGACCCGCCGCAATGCCGAGGCCCTGGGCATCGGGCCGGTCGCCAAGGAGGCCTGATCCGCCATGACCACTGTGCTCGTCGTCGAGGACGACCCGGATGTCGCGCTGGTGCTCTCCGTGCTGTTCAGGCGGAGCGGCTGGGGAACCGTGCGGGCGGGCGACGGGCGCACCGCGCTGCGGATGCTGCACGAGACGAAGCCGGACGTGATGGTGCTGGACGTCGGGCTGCCGGGCCTTGACGGCTGGCAGGTCCTTGAGCGCGTACGGGACATGAGCGATCTGCCCGTCCTGATGCTGACCGCGCACGGCCATGAGTCGGACCGGGTCCGCGGGCTGCGGGCCGGCGCCGACGACTATCTGACCAAGCCCTTCTCCAACCAGGAGCTGGTGGCCAGGATCGAGGCGCTGCTGCGGCGGGTTCCCACGCACGCGGATCTGCCGCGGCGGTACGACGACGGAGTGCTGACCCTCGACGCGGTGACCCGGCGGGCCATGTGGCGGGAGCAGCCGCTGGAGCTGAGCGATCTGCAGTTCCGGCTGCTCCATGTGCTCGCCCAGGCGAAGAACACCGTCGTCACCCCGGAGCAGCTGCTCGGCCGGGTGTGGGACGACGCGAGCGGGGGTGGCGGGGACCGGGTGAAGTTCGCGGTGCTGCGGCTGCGGCGCGCGATCCAGGAGCTGGACCCGGATGCCGATCCCATCGAGTCGGTACGGGGCGTGGGCTACCGCTACCGGGGCAACTGACCCTGCGGGACCCTCTCCCCTGCGGCATGATCGACCTCGTGGTCGATGCCGCTGCCGCCTTCCTCTACGATCCGGACGCCATGCCCCGGGGCAGCACCCGGTGGTCGTCCGTGGCCCACTGGCTCGCGGGCGAACGCGTCCCCCACCTGCTGATGCGGCTCTTCCGTACGCTCGCGGGGCCCGAAGGGCCCGCCCCCGAGAACGCCGATCCCTACCGCCCCTATCCGCAGGACGTGCTGCGCCTGACCACCGCCCTCGCCGCTTTCTCCGCGGCCCGCAGCGCCTCCACCGTGCCCGTCCCGGTGCGCTTCAGGGCCCCTGGAGAGCGGCCTCGCTTCCTCGTGGTGACGGCGTTCCGGCCGCCGTACCCGCTCGGCAGCGACACGATCATGCTGTACGCCGCCGACATCACCGAGTCGGAGGAGGAGCACGCGCAGCTCGCGACCGAACGCGTCTGGCTCTCCACGCTCCTCGACTCGCTCGACGCGGGCATCCTCTTCACCGACGGCGCCTTCCACGCCCTGCACATCAACCGGCGGGCGATGGACTGGCTCGGCCTGCCCTTCCCCTCGCCGCCGTCCGGAATCGATGTGGCGGCGCTGGTGAGGACGGTGTCCGACCGGCTGATCGACCCGGTGGGCTTCCACAGCCTGGTCGACGCCTCACGCACCGGGGACCGGGCCGAGTTCCGTGATCTCCGGTTCAAGGACGGATCGATCCGCCGGATGTATTTCCGGCCGGTGTACGGGAGGACCGAACGGCTCGGCAATCTCTGGATGTTCGAGAACGTCACCGACCGGCTCGCCGTCGAGCGGGCGCTGACCGACCGCGCCGACGCACTGGCCGAACTCGCCGACCAGCGGGCCCGCTTCACCTCGGCGGTCAGCCACGCCCTGCGCACCCCGCTCACCTCCATCGCGGGCTTCGCCGAGCTGCTCAGCGCCGCCGAACCGGGACAACTCCCCACGGAGGAACAGCAGTTCGCGGGCGGCATCCAGCGCAACACGGCGCTGATGCAGTCCCTGATCGAGGATCTCCTGCTGGTCAGCGGGCTCGACACCCGGATCCTCCCGCTGCGGATCGAGCCGATGGTGATGTCCGCGCTGCTCGCGTCGGCCGCCGAGGAGGTCCGCGGGACCGCGGACCTCAAGGGCGTACGGGTGGAGCACCTGGCCCCGCCCCGGCTGCAGATCCGCGGCGACCGCGACCGGCTGCGGCGCGCCCTGGTCAGCATCCTGGAGAAGGCCGTGCGGTCCGTCGGCGAGGGCAGCCCGGTGACGGTACGGGCCGAGGTCGACACCGGCGGAAGCGCCTGGATCATCTCCGTGCGCGGCGTCGGCAGACCCGTGTCCGAGGCCGAACTCGGCGATCTGGCCCTGGGCAGGCTGCTCGACCCGAGCACCGGCGCAGCCGATGTCCTGGGCCTCGCCGTGGCCCGCGCGGTCGCCGAGGCCCACGGGGGCGGCCTGGAGGTCGTGCGCTCCGAGGAGGACGGGATCACGGTCCTTCTGCGGCTGCCCCGGGGGCTCAAAGGCCCGCAGCCGCAGGGGCCGGACGTCCCTTAGTCCGCTGCGCAACCATCGCGCACCCTTCGGGCACCCCGCCGTACCACCGCCGCCCGCCACGGTGGGTTCACCAGGACGGATACACGGATACACGGATACGACGGAGAGCGGTGAGCGGTGAACACGATGGCGGCGGACAACAGCGGCAGGACCCAGCTCTGGGCGGTACGCGCGGTACAGGCGGTCTCCCTGATGCTCTTCGCCCTGGCGATCTTCGGCGTACTGCCGCCGCTCTCCCTGCTCGTGCCGGTCGCCCTCGTCGTCGTCACCGAACTGGTGCAGCGCACCACCGCCGTCCGACGCGCCTGACGGCCCGCCACCGCCTTCCGTCGTAGCGTCGGGGCCGTCCCCGATCCCCGCTCCCGGGAGGCCGTCCGTGCAGGACGCATACGCCGACGACCTCGCCGCGCTGTACGACCCGACCACTCCCCCGCTCCGGCTGCACGCCCGCCAGGCCCTGATCCCGCTGCGGCTGCCCTGCCCGGCGTACGAGCTCTGCGCGGCTCTCCTCGACGACCTGGAGCGGGACGGGCCCGAGGCCCTTCCGCCGCTGCGCGAGGACGATCTGCACCCGCTCGACGCCGCCGCCCTCACCGCCGAGCTGAAACGCTTCTCCGACGAGCCCGCCCTCCTCCAGTCCGACTCCGTGCTCGTACGCGTCGGCGCACCCGGCCGCCCCCGCCGGCTCATCCTGGGCATCACCCTGCACCGCGGCACCACCGGCCCCCTCCCCGCCTTCGCCCGCGCCTTCGACGCCACCGAGCTCCACGAGACGCGGGTGCACTACACCGCCGACGCCACCCGGCTCACCGAGCTGATCAACGCCCTGGAGGACGGGGTGATCTTCACCGACGGCCACTACCGGCTGCGGCTGATGAACCCCGCGCTGGTCCGCCTCGGGCGCCTCCAGGACCTCGGCCCCCTGGAGCGCGGCACCGACGTCCACACCATCGAACGCGCCCTGTACGGACTGCTCGCCGCCCCCTCCGAACACCCCGTGCGCACCACCGAGGACCTCACCACCGGGTGCACGGCGGCGTCCGAGCAGCTGCGGCTCGCCGACGGCCGCACCGTACGGCGCACCTATCTGCCGCTGTTCACCGAGGGCACGTTCATCGGCAACCTCTGGCTCTTCCGCGACCTCACCGAGCAGCTCAAGGCCCTCGACGCCCTGGAGGAGCGCAACCACCACCTGGCCGAACTGGCCGACGAGCGCGCCCGGTTCACCGCCGCCGTCTCCCACGACCTGCGCACCCCGCTCACCTCCGTCAGCAGCTTCTGCGAGCTGCTGGCCACCGACGAGCAGAACCCGCTCACCGACGAGCACCGGATCTACGTCGGCATCATCGCGAAGAGCGCGGAGCGGATGCTGCGGATCATCGGCGATCTGCTGCTGATCACCCACCTGGAGACCCGTTCACTGGCGCTGGACCTCGGTGATGTCGACGTATCCGACCTGTGTACGACGACGGTGGCCGAACTGGCACCGGTGGCCGCCGCAGCGCAGGTGACTCTGCGCTGCGAGGCGGGGTCCGGACCTCTGCTGCACGGAGACCGCCACCGGCTGCGGCAGGTCCTCGACAATCTCGTCGGCAACGCGATCAAGTTCACCCCCAAGGGCGGCGAGGCCTCCCTGAGTTGCCGGTACGAGACGGCCGGGCGGCGCTGGACGCTGACCGTCGCCGACAATGGCATCGGCATCCCCGAGGACCAACAGGAGGGTGTCTTCGGCCAGTTCAGGCGCGCCGCGAACAGCGCGGGGTTCCAGGGCAGCGGCCTTGGCCTGTCGATCGCCCGCGGCCTGGTCGAGCGGCACGGCGGCACCGTCGCGCTGGCCGGCGCGGAGGGCGTGGGGACGACGGTCACGGTGACGCTGCCGGTGGCGCCTGCGGACCCGGGCGGGGAGTGAGAAGGGCCCCCGGATCGCGGTGATCCGGGGGCCCTTCCAGCTGCGTACTAGGCCTGCGGCAGGCCGGCGATCTGTGCCGTGATCCGCTCGATGTCCGCGTCGGCCTTGGTCAGGCGGGCGCGGATCTTGTCGACCACGTTGTCCGGCGCCTTGGCCAGGAAGGCCTCGTTGCCGAGCTTCTTGTTGGCGTCCGCCTTCTCCTTCTCGGCCAGGCCGAGGTCCTTGGTGAGGCGCTTGCGCTCGGCTTCGATGTCGATCGTCCCCGACAGGTCGAGGGCGACCGTGCAGCCCGCGACCGGCAGCGAGGCGGTGGCGTGGAAGCCCTCGCCCGCGGGAGTGAGGCGTGCCACCTGGCGGATGGCCCCCTCGTGCGGGGCCAGTGCCGTACCGGACAGGTCGAGCTCGGCCGGGACCTTCTGGGCGGGCTGCAGGCCCTGGTCGTTGCGGAAGCGGCGGACCTCGGTGATCACCTGCTGGACCAGGACGATCTCCTGCTCGGCGGCGGTGTCGCGGAAGCCCGAGTCCAGCGGCCAGTCGGCGATGACGAGCGATTCGCCGCCGGTGAGCGAGGTCCAGAGCGTCTCCGTGACGAACGGGACGATCGGGTGGAGCAGGCGCAGGAGCTTGTCCAGGACCTCGCCGAGGACGCGCGCCGAGACCTTCGCCGGCTCGCCGCCCGCGAAGAAGGTCGTCTTGGACAGCTCGACGTACCAGTCGAAGACCTCGTCCCACGCGAAGTGGTAGAGGGTGTCGGCGAGCTTGGCGAACTGGTAGTCGTCGTAGTACGCGTCCGCCTCGGTCACGACCGAGTTGAGGCGCGAGAGGATCCACCGGTCGGTCGTCGACATCTGCTCGGCGGGCGGCAGTTCGCCCTCGACGGTCGCACCGTTCATGAGGGCGAAGCGGGTCGCGTTCCAGATCTTGTTGGCGAACTTGCCGGACGCCTTGACCCAGTCCTCGCCGATCGGGACGTCGGCGCCGGGGTTGGCGCCGTTGGCCAGGGTGAAGCGGACGGCGTCGGAGCCGTAGGCGTCCATCCAGTCGATCGGGTCCACGGCGTTGGGGTTGGACTTCGACATCTTCTTGCCGAACTCGTCGCGGACGAGACCGGTCAACGCGACGGTCTTGAACGGGACTTCGCCGTCCATCGCGTACAGGCCGAACATCATCATCCGGACGACCCAGAAGAAGATGATGTCGTGGCCGGTGAGGAGGACGTCGGTCGAGTAGAACTTCTTGAGGTCCGGGGTCTCCTCGGGCCAGCCCAGCGTGGAGAACGGCCAGAGGCCGGAGGAGAACCAGGTGTCGAGGACGTCCTCGTCCTGGGTCCAGCCCTCCCCCGTCGGCGGCTGCTCGTCGGGACCGACGCAGACGACCTGGCCCTCGGGGCCGTACCAGACGGGGATGCGGTGGCCCCACCACAACTGGCGTGAGATGCACCAGTCGTTGAGGTTGTCGACCCAGTCGAAGTACCGCTTCTCCATCTCCTTGGGGTGCAGCGCGACGTCGCCCTCGCGGACCGCGTCACCTGCGGCCTTGGCGAGCGTCTCGACCTTGACCCACCACTGGAGGGAGAGGCGCGGCTCGACGGTCGTCTTGCAGCGGGAGCAGTGGCCGACGGAGTGCGTGTACGGGCGCTTCTCGGCGACGACCCTGCCCTGCTGGCGCATGGCCTCGACGATGGCGGAACGGGCCTCGAAGCGGTCGAGTCCCTGGAACGGGCCGGGGACGGTGATGATCGCCCGCTCGTCCATGACCGTGATCATCTCGAGGCCGTGGCGCTGGCCGATCGCGAAGTCGTTCGGGTCGTGCGCCGGGGTCACCTTGACGGCGCCGGTGCCGAACTCGGGGTCGACATGGTGGTCGGCGACGACCGGGATGGTCCGGTCGGTCAGCGGCAGCTTGATCTGCTTGCCGATGAGGTGGGCATAGCGCTCGTCGTCGGGGTGGACGGCGATCCCGGTGTCGCCGAGCATCGTCTCGACACGGGTGGTGGCCACGACGAGGGTCTCGTCGCCCTCGCCGTACTTCAGCGAGACCAGCTCGCCGTCGTCGTCCTGGTAGTCGACCTCGATGTCGGAGATCGCGGTCATACAGCGCGGGCACCAGTTGATGATGCGCTCGGCGCGGTAGATCAGCTCGTCGTCGTACAGCTTCTTGAAGATCGTCTGGACGGCCTTGGAGAGGCCCTCGTCCATCGTGAAGCGCTCGCGCGACCAGTCGAGGCCGGCGCCGAGGCGGCGCAGCTGGCCGAGGATCCGGCCGCCGTACTCTTCCTTCCACTGCCAGGTCTTCTCGACGAAGGCCTCGCGCCCGATGTCCTGGCGGGACTTGCCCTCCTCGGCGAGCTGCTGCTCGACCTTGTTCTGCGTGGCGATGCCGGCGTGGTCCATGCCGGGCAGCCAGAGCGTCTCGTACCCCTGCATGCGCTTGCGGCGCGTGAGGGCGTCCATGAGCGTGACCTGGAAGGCGTGGCCCAGGTGGAGGGCGCCGGTGACGTTGGGCGGCGGGATGACGATGGTGAACGGGGGCTTGTCACTCTTGGCGTCGGCCTCGAAGTAACCGCGCTCAACCCAGCGCTCGTACAGCTTCCCCTCTACTTCGGCCGGCGCGTACGTGGTCGGCAGTTCAGGGTTGCTGTCTGTGGGCTGCTGCTGAGCGATATCGGTCACGGGCCCAGTTTAGAGGTGTCACGGCCCTGTCCTGAAACGGGAATCTTCCGTAACGATGCGACCCCCGGCACCCCGCGCCACACGGGCGTCGGCAAGGATGTTCGGAAAGCATAAGTTTCTGGAGGGGGAACCCAGATATGAGCCACAACCAGCCGGGCCCGGACGGCGAGCAGCCGCAGCAGCCCGGCTACGGCTACCCGCAGCGGGCACCGCAGGGCGTCCCGCCGCAGCAGCCGGGTTACGGCTACCCGCAGCAGCCTCCGGGCCCGCCGCAGGCCCCTTACGGACAGCAGGCCCCTTTCGGCCAGGTCCCGCCGCCTCCGGACGGGCCGGAGGCCCCGAAGTCGAAGGCGCCCCTCATCGTGATCGCGGCTGTCGTGGCGGTCGCCGTGATCGGCGGCGGCATGTGGCTCCTGACCAAGGGCACCAGCGACGGCGGCGGCTCGGTCGCTTCCGACGGCAAGAAGTACACGCTGGTCGCGCCGGCGACGGTCATCGGCGGTAAGTACAAGAAGGGCGCCGAGGACTCCGGCAGCGACTCCCTGCCGGAAAGGGACGTCAAGGAATTCGAGCGTTGGGGGGTCGCCAACCCCACAGCCGCAGACGCGTCCTACTCGTCGGGCGAAGCGAGCGACAAGCTCCTGGGATACAGCGGCGTCTACGGCGACGTGAAGGACCCCGAGAAGATCGTCGACTCCATGTTCGCCAAGGTCAAGTCCGAGTCGTACAGCGACAAGGACGAGGATTCAGACAGCAAGGGCGAGCTGGTCGGCAGCCCGCAGGCCTTCACCCCGGACGGCTTCAAGGACGGCATCCTGAAGTGCCAGGAGGCCAGGATCACCGATAGCAGCAGCGGAGGCAAGACTGTCTCCATCCCCATATGCATATGGGGCGACAACAGCACGATCGCGTACGTCAACAACATGGACCTGGCCGTACTGACGGGCACGGAGAAGAGCCAGTCGCTGGCGGACGCCGCGGCCCTCTCGGCCAAGCTCCGCAACGACGTCCGCGTCGAAGCCAAGTAACAGCAGGAGGGGAACCCACCCATGAGTTACAACCAGCCGGGCCCGTACGGCCAGCAGCCCCCGCAGCAGCCCGGTCCTTACGGGCAGCAGCCGCCGCAGGGTCAGCCGAACCCGTACGGCCAGCAGCAGCCGCAGCAGCCGCAGCCCGGCTACGGCTACCCGCAGCAGGCGCCCCAGGGCGTCCCGCCGCAGCAGCCGCCGCCCCCGGGTTACGGCTACCCGCAGCAGCCCCCGCAGGGTCCGCAGGGCCCCTACGGCCAGCAGCCCCCGCAGCAGCCGTACGGCCAGGTCCCGTACCCGCCGCAGGCCCCGAAGAAGAAGACCGGCCTCATCGTCGTGGCCGCCGTCGTGGCGGTCGCCGTGATCGGCGGCGGGGTCTACTTCCTCACCAAGGGCGACAGCGGCTCCAGCAGCAGCAACAGCGACGTCGCCGACAGCACCAAGGGCTACAAGATCTCCGCCCCGGCAACGGTCGGCGACTTCAAGAAGGGCGACACCGGCAGCGAGTCGCCCACGATGACCGCCAGCGACAAGGCGGAGGCCGAGAAGGCCGGGATCAAGAACCCCTCGCAGGCCGTCGCGACCTACACCAACGTGTCCGACCCGACGAAGCTCGAAGGGCAGTCGCTCTCCCTCTCGGGTCTCTACGGCGATGTCACCGACCCCGCGTCGACGATCGACAACGCGTTCAACACCGCGACGAAGGGGAGCGGCAAAAGCTCCAGCGGCGGCACCATGAAGCTGGTCGGCAGCCCGAAGGCGTACAAGCCCGCCGGGTTCTCGGGCGCCCTCATGAAGTGCCAGAACGCCGAGATGAAGATGACGACGAGCGCCAGCGCCAAGCCGATCCAGGTGCCCATCTGCATCTGGACCGACTACAGCACGGTCGGCATCGTCGTATCCATCGACCTGTCCTCGGTCGGCGGGGCCGGCACACCCGTGACGCAGGAGAAGGCCGCGGACTTCACCGCCCAGCTCTACAACGCGACGCGCGTCAAGAAGTAGCCGACGAGCACCGGCTCAACACACAGGGGCGCCCGGCCAGTTGACTGGCCGGGCGCCCCTGTCGTGTGCGTGCGTACGGACGTTACGCGGACTTCTCGTGACGCCCGTCGTTGCCGATGATCCGCGGCTCGCGCGGGACCAGCGTCGGGTTGACGTTGTTGCGGACGACGTCCGACGTGATGACGACCCGGGCGACGTCCTTGCGGGACGGCACCTCGTACATCACCGACTGGAGGACTTCCTCCATGATGGCGCGCAGCCCGCGCGCACCCGTCTGGCGCAGGATCGCCTGGTCCGCGATGGCTTCGAGGGCCTCGCGGTCGAACTCCAGCTCCACGCCGTCGAGTTCGAAGAGCCGCTCGTACTGCTTGACGAGGGCGTTCTTCGGCTCGATCAGGATCTGCAGGAGCGCCTCGCGGTCGAGATTGTGGACCGAGGTGAGGACGGGCAGCCGGCCGATGAACTCGGGGATCATCCCGAACTTCACCAGGTCCTCCGGCATGACCTCCTGGAACTGGTCGCTCTCCTGGATCTCCCGCTTGGAGCGGATGGTCGCGCCGAAGCCGATGCCCTTCGCACCCGAGCGGGCCTCGATGATCCGCTCCAGACCGGAGAAGGCGCCGCCCACGATGAACAGGACGTTCGTCGTGTCGATCTGGATGAACTCCTGGTGCGGGTGCTTGCGGCCGCCCTGCGGCGGGACCGAGGCAGTGGTGCCTTCCAGGATCTTCAGCAGCGCCTGCTGGACGCCCTCGCCACTCACATCGCGGGTGATCGACGGGTTCTCGCTCTTACGGGCGACCTTGTCGATCTCGTCGATGTAGATGATGCCCGTCTCGGCCTTCTTGACGTCGTAGTCAGCGGCCTGGATGAGCTTCAGCAGGATGTTCTCGACGTCCTCGCCCACATATCCGGCCTCCGTCAGCGCCGTCGCGTCCGCGATGGCGAACGGGACATTGAGCATCCGGGCCAGCGTCTGCGCGAGCAGCGTCTTGCCGGAGCCCGTGGGGCCGAGGAGCAGGATGTTGGACTTGGCCAGCTCGATGGCGTCGTCGCGCCCCTGGGCGCCGCCGTTCTCGCCTGCCTGGACGCGCTTGTAGTGGTTGTACACCGCGACCGAGAGAGCCTTCTTCGCGGGCTCCTGGCCCACGACGTAGCTCTCCAGGAACTCATAGATCTCGCGCGGCTTGGGGAGTTCCTCCCACCGCACCTCGGAGGTCTCTGCGAGCTCCTCCTCGATGATCTCGTTGCAGAGGTCGATGCACTCGTCGCAGATGTACACACCTGGCCCCGCGATGAGCTTCTTCACCTGCTTCTGGCTCTTTCCGCAGAACGAGCACTTGAGCAGGTCGCCGCCATCACCAATGCGTGCCACGAGGTGCTTCCCCTTCGCCTGGGATCCGCTCGCGATCAAGCGGCTCCTGGTGCCTCATATTCGACGGTACCTTGCCGGGCCCCCCGTTCGGGCCCCCCTTGGCAGGGTTCACTTTGACGTGGACCGTGCCAAGGGGAGGCAGGACTCCTCAGAGTCGTCAGGCGAGGGCGCCTGCCGCACTCTTGCGGGTCGACACGATCTGGTCCACCAGACCGTACGCCAGTGCGTCATCGGCCGTGAGGATCTTGTCGCGCTCGATGTCGTCGCGGATCTTCTCGATCGGGGTGGTGGAGTGCTTGGCCAGCATGTCTTCCAACTGGGCGCGCATCCGCAGGATTTCGTTGGCCGCGATCTCCAGGTCGGAGAGCTGCTCGCGGCCGGTCTGCGAGGACGGCTGGTGGATGAGCACACGGGCGTTCGGGAGCGCCATGCGCTTGCCCGGCGTACCGGCGGCCAGCAGGATCGCGGCAGCGGAGGCCGCCTGGCCCATGCAGACCGTCTGGATGTCCGGCTTCACGAACTGCATCGTGTCGTAGATGGCCGTGAGGGCCGTGAACGAGCCACCGGGGCTGTTGATGTAGATCGAGATGTCGCGGTCCGGGTCCATCGACTCCAGGCACAGGAGCTGTGCCATGACGTCGTTGGCGGACGCGTCGTCGATCTGCACGCCGAGGAAGATCACGCGCTCCTCGAAGAGCTTCGCGTACGGGTCGTACTCACGCACGCCCTGCGAGGTGCGCTCGACGAAGCGCGGGACGATGTAGCGGTTGTCCACCTGCGGGCCGGTGTAGAGGCCGTTGGCGGAGGCGTTGACCTGGAAGTTGCTCATAAGGGGGTTCACCATCCTGGTGGCGTACTGCGTCAGTGGTCGTCGGTCGGGCGGTGCTGCGTACGTACGGAGCCTCAGGCCCCGGTGCCGCCGCCGCCAGGAACGCCCGAGGCGGAAGTGATGATCTCGTCGATGAGGCCGTAGGCCTTGGCTTCTTCCGCGGTGTACCAGCGGTCGCGGTCGCCGTCGCGGATGATCGCTTCCATGGTCTGGCCGGAGTGCCGGGCGGTGATCTCCGCCATGCGCTTCTTGGTACGCAGCAGCTGCTCCGCCTGGATCTTGATGTCCGAAGCGGTGCCGCCGAGGCCGGCCGAGCCCTGGTGCATCAGGATGTCGGTGTTGGGGAGCGCGAAGCGCTTGCCCGCACTGCCGCCGGTCAGCAGGAACTGGCCCATCGAGGCCGCGAGGCCCATACCGATGGTGACCACGTCGTTCGGGATGTACTGCATGGTGTCGTAGACCGCCATACCCGCCGTCACCGAGCCGCCGGGGCTGTTGATGTACAGGAAGATGTCCTTGTCCGGGTCGGCGGCAAGGAGAAGCAGCTGTGCGGTGATCTTGTTCGCGATGTCGTCGTCGACCTGCTGGCCGAGGAAGATGATCCGCTCGCCGAGCAGTCGGTTGTAGACCTGGTCGCCGAGGCCGCCACCGAAGTTGGGCTCGCCGGCGGCGTAAGGCATCAGATTCGTCACGTATCCACCTGCTCGTCTCTGACGGCTTCTACCGTCTCAGCGTCTTCATTCAGGAAGGCTCGGACACTCACGTGCCCTCCTATTCATGGACCCTAACGCGCAGGTAGGACAACGCCATCCCGCTTCCCGGACTGTTCGCTCGGAGCGCAAGGTAGGGGGTACGACGCCGGGCCCGGACGCGTGCTGCGTCCGGGCCCGGCGGAGGGTCGATCAGGCGAGGACTCAGGCCTCGGTCTTCTCCTCGGCGACGTCCTCGGACGCGGCCTCGACAGTCTCGGCGGACTCGGTGGTCTCGTCCTCTTCCTCGTCGGACAGGTCGACGACCTCACCGTTGGTGTCCTTGACCGTGGCGGCCTCGACGACGGCCGCGAGGGCCTTGCCGCGGGCTACCTCGCCGACGAGCATCGGCACCTGGCCGCCTTCGACGACGGCCTGGGCGAACTGGTCGGGGGACATGCCGGAGGAAGCAGCGCGCCGCATGAGGTGCTCGGTGAGCTCCTCCTGGTTGACGTTCAGCTTCTCCTTGTTGACGAGCTCATCGAGGATGAACTGCGTCTTGATGCCCTTCTCGGCCTGCTCCTTGGTCTCGGCCGTGAACTCGTCCTCCGTCTTGCCCTGGATCTCCAGGTACTTGGGGAGGTCGATGCCCATCTGGCCGAGCTGGTGGTGCTCCAGGTTGTGCTTGCGGGTGTTGATCTCGTCCTCGAGAAGCTTCTCGGGGATCGGGACCTCCGCGAGCTTCAGCAGCTCTTCGAGGACGCGCTCCTGGGCCTGGGTGGCCTGGTCGTACTGCTTCATGTTCTCGAGGCGCTTGCGGCTGTCGGCGCGGAGCTCTTCGAGAGTGTCGAACTCGCTCGCCAGCTGCGCGAAGTCGTCATCCAGCGCGGGAAGTTCGCGGGCGGCGACGGCGGACACCTTGACGGTGACCTCGGCCGGCTTGCCCTCGGCGGAGCCACCCTTGAGCTCGGAGGTGAAGGTGGCCTCGCCACCGGCCTCCAGGCCCTTGACGGCCTCGTCGATGCCTTCCAGCAGCTCACCCGAACCGATGGTGTACGAGACACCCTCGGCGACGCCGTCCTCAAGGATCTCGCCCTCGACCTTGGCCTCGAGGTCCAGCGTCACGACGTCGCCGTCCTCGGCCGCACGCTCGACGGGGTTGGTGGACGCGAAGCGCCCACGCAGCTCCTCGACGGCCTTGTCGACGTCCTCGTCTGAGACGGTGACCGCGTCGACCTCGACCTCGATGCCGGAGTAGTCCGGGATCTCGATCTCGGGGCGGATGTCGACCTCGGCGGTGAAGGACAGCAGCTCGCCGTCCTTCAGCTCCGTGATGTCGACCTCGGGCTGGCCGAGAACGTTCAGCTCACCCTCGTTGACGGCCTCGGTGTAGAACTTCGGGAGCGCGTCGTTGACGGCCTCCTCGAGCACAGCACCGCGGCCGAACCGCTGGTCGATGACGCGGTTCGGGATCTTGCCCTTACGGAAGCCCTTCACCGTGACCTGCTGGTTGATCTTCTTGTACGCCGCGTCGAGGCTGTCCTTGAGCTCCTCGAAGGGCACCTCAATGCTGAGCCGAACCCGAGTCGGGTTCAGGGTCTCCACGGCGCTCTTCACGGTTGGGTCTCCTTGTTGGGCTGATTTTGGGATTCTGCCCGGTTCAGAGACACGCGGGCACGCAGCTTGCATAGTAACGGCAAGCGGACTCGGACCCACAATGCGATCTTGCCGGTGGGATCGCGGGCCGGTGCCCGGCAGCTCTGCCGGGCCTGTGTGGTCGGGGTGGCCGGATTCGAACCGACGACCTTCCGCTCCCAAAGCGGACGCGCTACCAAGCTGCGCCACACCCCGTCGGTGCGAGACGTAGGGTACATGCCCGCAGGTAGTGGGGTGGCTGCATTTATGCGGTGTGCGGGGAGGGCGCGCGACCCGCTACGATGCTTCACGTGTCGCGGTCGGTCCGACCTGCGGTGCGCTGTATGCGGGCGTAGCTCAATGGTAGAGCTCCAGTCTTCCAAACTGACTACGCGGGTTCGATTCCCGTCGCCCGCTCTGTACGTACTTCGGCCCGGCCCGGTGAGTGATCACCGGCCCGGGCCGAAGTCGTTTCAGACCGAGCCGTCTCAAAACTTGATCTGGTTGATCGTGTCCGCTATCGAGTTCAGGAACCGGTCGATCGACGGAGCCATACCCGTGGACGCGAGGAAGAAGCCGAAGAGTATGGCGACTATCGCCGGCCCGGCTTTGATGGAGCCGCCTCGTATCAACACCACCAGGACGATCGCCAACAAGAGCACCACAGACAGTGAAATGGCCACAACTGATCACACCCTTGGTCGGTCCGCCTTGCCGGCCCGGAAGCGCGCAGCCCAGCACGCATCCGCCTGTTCCATCGTGCCACCAACGAGCCCGTGGTTGTTGCCGGGTGACGAATCGTCGCCGATCGGATCACGCCATCCGCGCACCCGGTGTGCGCCTGGCGCACACCGGGTGTGCACGCGCCCCCAGGAAGGGAGCGACCCCGCTCCTACCCCTTGCTGCAGCGAATATGCAGAGTGAATTCAGATCGCGTGAAGCCTACTGAAATGCCCTAATTAAGAGGGCTTAGAGTGAGCATAGGCGGACATAATTCAGGTACCTGGGAGGGGTTTTACGAGATCCCGAGTGCAACGCTAGGGTGCCTCGAATGGTTCACGCTCCCCCCGGATACCAGCGAGCTCCGCTTCCGCCGGCGAAGAAGCCGGAACTCGACGCCCCCAAGACGCCGAGCCCGCGGCGCGACGCCTACTTCGACAACGCGAAGTACCTGGCGATCGTGCTGGTGGCGATGGCTCACTCGTGGGAGCCGATCATGGACGGCAGCCGTGCGACGCACGCCCTCTACATGGTCGTCTACACGTTCCACATGCCGGCCTTCATCATCGTCTCCGGCTACTTCTCACGTTCGTTCGACATGCGGCCCGACCGGCTGAAACGGCTGATCACCGGGGTCGCCGTGCCCTACGTCGTCTTCGAGACGACGTACTCGCTGTACGAGCGGTGGATGAACAATCCGCACTTCGAGATCAGTCTGCTCGACCCGTTCTTCCTGACCTGGTTCCTGGCCGCGCTCTTCATCTGGCGGCTGACGACACCCCTGTGGAAACTGGTGCGCCACCCGGTGCCCGTGGCGCTCGCGATGTGTCTCCTGGCATCCATCGCCCCGAGCATCGGCCCGGACTTCGATCTCATGCGGATCCTGCAGTTCCTGCCGTTCTTCGTGCTGGGTCTCAACCTCAGGCCCGAGCACTTCGCGATGGTCCAGCGGCGTGCGGTGCGGGTGGCCTCCGTGCCGGTCTTCGCGGGCGCGCTGGTCTTCGCGTACTGGGCATCACCGCGCATGAGCCTGCGGTGGTTCTACCGCAGCTTCGCGGTGCAGGACCTGGCGGTCTCCTGGTGGGTCGGGATGCTGACGACGCTGGCCCTGTTCGGCTGCTCACTCGTGCTGACCGTGTGTTTCCTGGCCTGGGTGCCGCGCCGCAGGACCTGGTTCACGGTGCTCGGCGCGGGCACGATCTGCGGCTATCTGCTGCACGGACTGCTGATCAAGACCATCGACTACACCGGGTGGTTCGACACGTACCACTGGCTGAGCGAGCCGCTCGGCGAGGTCGTGGTGACGCTGGCGATCATCGTCGCGGTGACGGCGTTCTGTACGCCGTCGGTGCGCCGGGTGATGCGGTGTGTCACCGAGCCCGAGATGAAGTGGGCGTTCCGCCGGGCGGCCTCGTCGGACCGAGTGGCGTGAAATCGATGGGTTTGGTTACGCGGCGGCCCGTGCGAAGGCCGGAGCGGTGAGCGCCGTCATCCGGGAGGCGATCTCTGTGGCCGTGGCACGCGGGAGGCTGTCGGCGATCTCACCGTCGGCGAGGAACAGGACGCGGTCCGCGTAGGCGGCGGCCGCCGGGTCGTGCGTGACCATCACGACGGTCGCCCCCAGGGCGTCCACCGCGTTGCGCAGGAGCGCCAGGACCTCGGCGGCCGTGGTGGTGTCCA
>NZ_JAFLRJ010000208.1:0-226 GCF_017315755.1 Streptomyces beijiangensis | reverse complement strand
TGGACCGCGGAGGCTCCGCGGCCGTACTGCCGGCGTACGCCACGGAGCTCGACCGCCCAGTCGCTCCCCGCGTCGCCCGTGGTGGTGACGTGCAGGTCGCCCTGGTCCCGCTTGCCGCGTCGCAGCCCCATGGTGTTCTCCGCCTTCCGGATCCGCGCGTTGTCCGTTGCTCTGATGGTTCGACGCTACGGATCACGGAGGTGCGGGGGCCATGGCGGCTACTGGC
>NZ_JAFLRJ010000207.1 GCF_017315755.1 Streptomyces beijiangensis | reverse complement strand
CCCTCCCCGAACTCCCCACCGTCCCCGGCCGCGAGGTCGCAGGGGTGGTCGACGCCCTCGGCGAGGGTACGGAGAAGAGCTGGCTCGGCAAGCGGGTCGTGGCGCACCTCGGCATGCATCCCGGCGGCTACGCCGAACTGGCGGTCACCGCCGCCACCCAGCTCCACGAGATCCCCGACGGTCTCGGCGACGCCGAGGCGGTCGCCATGATCGGCACCGGCCGCACGGCCCTGGGCATCCTCCAGTTCACCGACCTGGGCCCCGACAGCATCGCGATCGTCCCCGCGGCGGCAGGCGGCATCGGCACGCTTCTCGTCCAGTACGCGAAGAGCCGGGGAGCCACCGTCATCGGCCTCGCAGGGGGCCCTGCCAAGGTCGCCCGCACCCAGGAGAACGGCGCGGACCTCGCCGTCGACTACACCGCCCCCGACTGGCCCGCCCGGGTCCGCACCCACCTCGCGGGGCGTACGGCCACCGTCGTCTTCGACTCCGTCGGCGGCACCACGGCCCGCGCCGCCGTGGACCTCCTCGGCAAGGGCGGGCAGCACCTCGTCTTCGGCTGGTCCGGCGGAGGTCTGCACAACGGCTCCCCGCTCAGCTTCACGGAGGCCGAACTGGCCGGGCGCGGGATCACCTCGCAGGGCGTACTGGGCCCGGTGATGATGAAGGCGGCGGGCCCCGGCGGCATCCGCACCCTGGAGACCCGGGCACTCGCCGAGGCGGCGACAGGCCGTCTGCGACCGGCCGTTCAGAGCTTCCCGCTGTCCTGGGCCGCCGAGGCGCACCGCGCCCTGGAGACCCGGGGCACGATGGGCAAGGTGGTCCTGATTCCCTAGCGGGTGCCCAGCTCCGCCAGCGCCCCGTCCGTGAGCCGGTAGACCGACCACTCGTCCTGCGGGCGCGCGCCCAGAGCCTCGTAGAAGCGGATGGACGGCTCGTTCCAGTTGAGGACCGACCACTCCAGGCGCTGGTAGCCCCGCTCGACGCACGTGCGCGCCAGCTCCGTCAGCAGCGCCTTGCCGTAGCCGCCACCGCGCAACTCGGGGCGTACGTACAAATCCTCCAAATAGATGCCGTGCACCCCACGCCACGTCGAGAAGTTGAGGAACCACAGGGCGAACCCGGCGGTCTCCCCCTCGGCCGTCTCCGCGATGAACGCGTACGCGGCCGGCCGCTCCCCGAACAGCGCCTCGTGCAGCTGCTCCTTGGTGGCCTGCGCCTCATGGAGGGCCTTCTCGTACTCCGCGAGCTCGCGGACCATTTCGTGGATGACGGGGACATCGGCGGGTGTGGCGTTACGGATCATGGACGCAGGTTAGGGGGTGTCCGGCGGATCAGGCCGCCCTTGCTCGGCGTTGAGCCTTTCACTGCTGGTGAGCGATGGTCTGGTGCACTGCGCTTCTCCCCCAAGCTCTTAAGGAGCAGGGAGGTACCCCCTCCGTCTCGGCTCTTGATTCATCCTCCGGATGCCGAGCGCAGCTGCAAGGCGGAGGAGGGAATCAACGCGGAGCGTTGGTGACCGACGACAACGCCGGAGGGGGTCCCCCCTGCTCCTTAAGAGCTTGGGGGAGTGCGTGCCAGACCACCGCGACCGCGGCATGATCCGCCGGACACCCCCTAAGCCAGCAGGGTCTCTCCGATCGAAACCATTTCAGCGGGCAGACGGCGCTTGCCGTCCTCCACCGCCCACAGCGAGTTCTGCAGTACGCGACCGAGTGTCCAGGCCCGCGCCCGCTCCCGGTCCAGCCCCATGACCTCGGTCATCAGGTCGAAGCGCTGCCGCACCCGGCCCTCGTCGAGCCGGTTCCACAGCGCGGGCATCAGCTCGAAGCACGGGTCTCCCGCGAGGGGTTTCGGGTCGATGACGAGCCAGGGTTCGCGCTCCGCGCCCAGGATGTTCTCGAAGTGCAGGTCCCAGTGGAGCAGCCGGTCTCCGGCCTCGCCGCTCACCTCCCGTACGGCCGCCGCGCAGTCCTTGAGCAGCCGCCGCTCCCCGTCGTCCGCAAGGGAGTCCAGCGCCTTCGGTACGCGGTCGAGCATGTCCTGCGCGATGTCCGCGAGCCTGCGCATCCCGTACGGCGCGGGCACCGCGTTGATGCGTACCAGCAGCTCGGCGACGATCCGTGTCGCCTCCAGCACATCCGGTACGGACGCCAGCGGACGTGACTCGTCCAGCCGTTCGAGGAGCATCGTCCCGGTCGCCGGGTCCTCCTCCAGGAGCCGCACCACCCCGTCGCCGCCCCAGGTCCGCAGGGCGAGCGGCTCCCCCACGGTCTCCTCGTCGACGTCCTGCAGCTTGAGCGCGGCGCGCACCCCGTCGCTCTCGCGGACCACGGGCAGCACCACGGAGACCCGGCCCCGCATCGGTGGCCCGTCCTGTCGCAGGCCCCACCGCCCCAGGAAGTCCCCGCCCCGCTCCATCAGTCCGTACGGAAGATCGCTCACACGCCGGATGCTACGCCGGAGGCGTGTGCCCGCTGTGGCAGCGGGCACACGCCTCCGGTCGTTCGGGTACGGGTCGGTCAGGCGCCGTTCAGCGCCACGGGGATCCGCTGCGAGCCGTTGGAGATGAAGGACTCGACGGGCGTCAGCTCCCCATCCCCCAGGGCGAGTTCGGGGAACCGTGCGAACAGGGCGGTCAGTGCCACGTCCGCCTCCAGCCTGGCCAGCGGGGCGCCGACGCAGAAGTGGACGCCGTAACCGAACGCCAGGTGCTCCTTCTTGGCCCGGTCGATGTCGAACGCGTCCGCGTCGTCCCCGTGCAGGGCGGGCTCGCGGCCGGCCGCCGCGTAGGCGGCGAGGATCGCGTCGCCCTTCGGGATGACCTGGCCGTCGGGGAGCTCGATGTCCTCCACGGCGTAACGCATCGGGAGATGGGCGACGCTCGGCTCCCAGCGCAGGGTCTCCTCGATGACGTCGCCCCACCGGCCCGCTCCGTCGGCGGTGACCTGCTTGCGCTGGTCGGGGTGTTCGAGGAGCGCACGCGTGGCGTTGCCGATGAGGTTGACCGTCGTCTCGAAACCGGCGCTGATGATGAGCAGCAGCGTGTCGGTGAGCTCGGCCTCGCTGAGGCGGGTCCCGTCGTCGTCGCGGGTGGCGATGAGCACACTGGTCATGTCGTCGGCGGGCTCGGCCCGCTTGAGCGCGATGAGGTCGCCCAGCATCTGCTGGAGTTCGGCGAAGTTGGACGCCGCGTCCTCGATGGTGGTGTCGAAGACCCGCTCGACCAGCAGCGCCATACGCGGCTGGAGCTTCTCGGGCAGCCCGAACAGGTGGCAGATGACCTGCATCGGCAGCGGGTGCGCGTACGCGCTGCGCAGATCCGCCGTGCCGTCCGAGGACGCCGCCATGTCGTCCAGGAGACCGTCGGCGATCTTCTGGATCGTCGGCCTGAGCGCCTCGATCCGGCGTCCTGTGAAGGCCGGGGTGATCAGCTTACGCAGCCGGCGGTGGTCGGAACCCGCCGCCGTGAACATGTTGTTGACGGCCACCCAGGTGTAGATCCACATGTCCGGAGTGATCTCGCCGCGCTGCCAGACACCCCAGTTCTTCGGGTCCTTGTTCACCCGGTCGTCGGTGAGGAGCGTCTTGAGCAGCGCATGGCCGGTGACGGCCCAGGCGGCTATGTCGCCGGGGAGTACGACGCGTGTCGCGGGCCCCCGCTCGCGGAGGAGCGCGGACTCTCCGTGGATGTCCCGGCCTGCCGGGTCGAGGGCGAGGGGCTGCTCCATGGGGTGACTCCAGTCTTCTGGGGAGTGATGGGGGTGAAGCGGGCCGGCAGGTGGGTCAGCGCCCGGTGGAAGGGTCCGGGACGCCATTGCAACTGCTCACGCGGTACGGCGAGTTCGAGGTCGCCGAGGTGGCTGGTGAGCCGTTCGATCGCGGTGATCGCGATGAGGAGCGCGGGCTGCTTGACGGGGCAGGAGTGCGGTCCCGCGGACCAGGCGAGGTGGGCGCCGCCGTCGGTGCGCGGGCCGCCGCCGTTGCCCGACAGGACGTCCGGGGTGGTGTTCGCCGCGTGGTACGAGATGAGGACCAGCTGGTCTGCGGCGATCCAGGTGCCGTGGAAATGCACGTTGGTACGGGGGAAGTGGGCGCTGTAGTTCGCCATCGGCGGCTCGTTGCGCAGCACGTCGTTGATCGCGTCGTGCGCGGTGAGGGCGCCGTTGGAGAGGGTGCTGTAGTAGTCCGGGTTGGACAGCATGCGCGAGAGGCTGTTGGAGATGAGGTTGGTGGTCGGCTCCTGGCCGGCCGCCATGGTGAGGACGACCTCGTGGACGAGCTCCTCCGGTTCGAGACCGGCCGGGTGGTCCATGAACCAGCTGGTGAGGTCGTCGCCGCGCTTCTCCACCTTGAGCGCGATGAGCTCCGACATGTACTGCCCGAAGTCCTCGTTGGCCTTGGTCGCGTTCTCGGGCGTCGAGTCGAACATCCCGCCCAGCGCGGCCACCAGACGCGGGCCGTCCTTCTCCGGCATGCCGAACATCGCGTTGAAGAGCACGAGCGGCAGCGGACGGGCGTACTGGCCGACCAGGTCCGTCTCGCCCGTGGCGGCGAAATCACGGATCAGGCGGTCGGCGATCTCCGCGACTTGTTGGCGCAATCTGTGCGGTTCGATCCGGCTGAAGCTGTCGGTGATGACCGACCGGTAGCGCCGGTGCGCCGGGCCGTCGTTGAACAGCGCGTTGGGTCGCCACCCCATCATCGGCTTCACCGGGGACTCGGGCGGCAGCCCGCTCTCCCAGGTCCGCGGATCCTTCGACCAGGTCTCCGTGTCGTGGAGGAGTTCGAGGGCGGCCTGGCGGTCGGTGACGAGGTACGCGCTGACGCCGGGGGATATCTCGACGGGCGCGACGGGCCCGAAGGCCCGCAGCCTGGCGTAGACGCTGCCGGGGTCGGCGGCGAACTCCTCGCCGTACAGCGGGACGGCCAGGGGCATGTACGCGGTCATGAGGCATCCAGGGCGGGTTGGGAGAGGAGGTGCGTGACCAGCTCGATCAGCACGTCGACGGAGGACGTGGTCTGGCGTGCGTCACAGATGACCAGCGGAGTGTGCGGCTCCAGGTCCAGGTGGTCGCGGAGGACCTCCGGCGGGTAGTGCGGGGCGTCGGGGAAGGAGTTGACGGCTATCGCGTACGTCAGCCCCTGCTCCTCGATCATGTCGATGACGTCGAAGGACGCGTCGAGGCGGCGCGTGTCGACCAGCACGACCGCGCCCAGGGCCCCGCGCGCGATGTCCTCCCAGAGGGGCTTGAAGCGCTTCTGGCCCGGTGTCCCGAAGAGGTACAGGACGAGATCGCCGGGGAGCGTACGGCGGCCGAAGTCGATGGCGACGGTGGTGGTGGCCTTGTCGCGTACGCCGACGAGGTTGTCGACGTCGGCGCCGGCCTCCGTCATCACCTCTTCGGTGTGCAGCGGCGCCGTCTCCGACAGCGCGTTGATCATCGTGGTCTTGCCGACGCCGAAGGCTCCGGTCACCACGATCTTCAGCAGCGTCATCTCGGCGCTGTCGAGGTAGGTGGTGCTATCGGATACTGCGGAGTCCATGGAGAACCGCCTCTAGGAGCTGGGGATCGTGCACTCTGGCTTCGGGAATGGGTGCGCGGGCGCTGAGGTGCGAGCTGTCGACCAGTTCGGCCACCAGGGCGCGCACCAGGCTCACGGGGAGGACCAGCCGGGCGGCGACCTCGGCCAGTGCCAGGGGACCGCCCTGGAGCAGCTCGATGAGACGCTGCTTCACATGCGTGAGGTCGTCCGTCGTGGCCATTCCGGTGGAGGACAGCAGGGTGAGCCTGTCCAGGGTGTTGCGCGTCGGCTGGACACTGTCGGTGGCCAGGAAGGACGGCACCAGCCGTCGACGAGGCGCCGGGGTCATCCCCGTACACCGCCCCGGATCCTCGCGGGTGAACTCATCGCTTTGCTGCCCAGCTTGGAGACCTGGACCTGCATGGCGTGCGCGATGACGCCCATGTCGACGGTCGAGCGCGCGAACACCGCCATGACGGTGTTGTCGCCCGCCGGGATGAGGAAGGCGAAGCCGTAGTTCGTGGAGACCACCACCTGGTGGAGCACCGGGCTGACCGCCTCGCCGGCCAGGTTCCTGACCAGTTCCTTGCCCGCGCCCTGGAGGGCGGAGGCCATGGCGGACGCGCCCTCACCGGCCTCCCTGGTGAGGTTCTCGGAGGCTCCCTGGATCATTCCGTCCCCGGAGAGCACCAGGGCGTGCACGACGCCGGGCACCTCCATCAGGGGCGCGAGTACCCAGGACATGTCCCTGAGCAGGGGACGCTTGGGAACCGTCATGACTGGGAGCCTTCTTCCTCGTCAGATGTCTGGGCGTCTTCCACGCCCCGCTGCGTCCCGCTGTGCCAGGCGCCCCACGTCTGCGCCGCCTGCTCGGGATCGATCGCGGATACGGCCGGAGCGGTGTCCTGCTGCTGGTCCTGGGCGGTGGTCCGCTTCTGGCGGCGGCGGCGCGGCAGATCGATGGCCGCGTCGGAGTCCGAGCCGGTTACGGAGCCGGAGCCCGAGCCCGAGCCGGAAGCGGCGCCGAGTCCGGTGTGCACCGGCTCGACTTCCCTGGTCTCCCTCTCCCTGGGCTCCCTGGTCTCCTCCGCGGGCCTGCGCAGCGCCGGGGACATGGCCGACATGGGCACCGTCACCTCATCCATCAGCATCAGCAGGTGGTCGGGGATCCAGACGACGGCGCGCACCCCGCCGTACGCGCTGGGCTTGTCCACCGTCACCGTGAAGCCGAACTGCTTCACCAGCCGGCCGATGGTGGCGAATCCCGCGCGCGGCGGGTCCCCGAGGTGGGTCAGCAGCAGCGACTGCTGGTTGGAGAGCATCCGCGCGGCGAACTCGCGCTCCTCGTCGGTCATTCCGACGCCCGGGTCGTCGATGAGGACGCAGGCGCCGGTCTGCACCTGGTGGAGGCTCACGTCGACGGCGCGGGTGCCCTGGGGCGTGTGGTGCACGGCGTTGGCGAGCAGCTCGGCGACGATGACCGCGAGCGGCTCCACGGCGCGGGCGACCACGCCGACGGGCACGTTGAGCTGGCTGGTGACCTGGACGCGCTGGTAGCCGGGGATACGGGACTGCGCACCGGCAACGATGTCACCGAGGTGCGAGTCGGCCCTGGTGAGGCCGGGCCAGGCCCCGCAGAGGACACCCGTCGCCTGGATCTGGCGGAGGTTCTCCTCGTTCGTCTGATCCAGCTTCAGCAGCTGCTCGGCGAGCTTGGGGTCGTCGTACAGGAACTGCATCTCCTCGATCATCGACTGGATGCGGTAACTCTTGGCCTGAATGCTGGCGGTGGTGTCCCGCAGCACGGCCTGCGCGCCCTCGTCGACCCGGTGTTCGGTGTCGACGATGACCTGGGCGACCTGGTTGAGGGCGCCTTCGAGGAGCAGGGCGACGTCGGTGTGGGCGAGCGACGGGTCCTGGGTGCCGGGTACCGGCACATGGCGGTGTCTGAGATGGGTGACGAGGGCGGGCAGGCGGGCCTCGGTGAGGTGCGCGACCTCCTTGACCACCCGGCCGTATTTCTCCTCGGCCGTGAGTCTGGCCAGGCCGGCGCCGTGCGTCTCGGCTCTCAGGCCGGCGGCCTCGGCTCTCAGGCCGGCCTCCATCGCCTGGAAGCGCCCGGCCGCGGCCTGCGCAGTCGACTGGGCCTCGGCCCGCGCGACGGCGGCCGAGCGGCGGGTACGGAGCAGGAGGATTACCGCGACGATGGCTGCGGCCAACATGACCACAGCCACTGTCCAGGGCAACGCCTCCGGTATCTGCGTCATCAAAAGATCCTCGGGGGAAGGGAATCAGCCCGGTCCGCCGACGGACAGGGCGAGTTGAGACGATCGCAGAAGAACATCTGTTCATGAGCGGCGATGCAATGAATTTGCCGATCATGGCTCAAACTCGCCGGTGGGTCGCGAAACGGAACGCAGGTCGTACCAGCCCGCGCCAAGCGCCCGCCCCTGACTGAGCGATAACCGGAATGTCGCTCACACTCCAGATCCTGCGGACATGCGTCAATCGCCCCATGAGCAGCCCAGTGACCCGCCCCGCGACCCGTCTCCCGGCCCGCGCCCTGCACGCCGTCATGGCGTACATCCGCAGCGCCCCCGGCACCTACATCTGGCTGGCGGTCCTCTTCGTCACCACCGTCGCCATGCGCCAGATGTCACCCGAGTTCCTGGACGAGTTCCTCGGCAAGCGCTCCACCAACATCCACAACCTCACGAGCCACCCCATCAGGGTGCTCTTCCAGAGCGCGATGTGGATCGACGGCGCCACCTGGCTGCCGTACGCCGTCCTCTACTCGGTCTTCCACGCGCAGGCCGAGCGCTGGCTGGGCACCTGGCGCTGGATCGCCGTCCTGGCGGCCGCGCACATCCTCGCCACGTACATCAGCGAGGGCGCCCTGCTCTGGGGGATCCATCACGGCCATGCGCCCGAGTCGGCGGTCAACACCCTTGATGTGGGCGTCAGTTACGCGCTCGCCGGGGTCGTCGCCGTCCTCACGTACCGGATCGCACCGCCCTGGCGCTACGTCTACCTGATCGTGGTCCTCGCCATCTACGGCACCCCGCTGATCACCGGCCGCACCTTCACCGACCTCGGCCACTTCACCTCGGTGCTGATCGGCCTGGCCTGCTACCCGCTCACGCGCGACCGGGGCACCCCGTGGAACCCGATGTCCGTGTTCAGCCGATTCCGGCGGCCTTCAGAGCGGCAGTGAAGGCGGCCCTCTCGTACAGCGCCCCGTCCTTGACCTGCTTGCCGTCGAGCAGCACGGTCGGCGTGCCGCTCGCCTTCGCCTCGAAGTCCTTCTCCGACCGGGCGACGAAGTCCCGGTGGGTGGTGTCCTTCACGGCCTTCTCGAAGGCAGGTGTACGCAGTCCGGGCACCGAGTCGGCGAGCTTCAGCAGATTGGCGTCGGTGAAGCCGTCCGTCTCCTCGCCGGGCTGGCTGGCGAAGAGGGCCGCCTGGAACCGGGCGAACATCCCCTTCCCGCCGTCGACGGACGCACGCAGCGCGTTGGCGGCCTTGACCGAGCCGCTGCCGCCCAGCTTCCCGTCGAGGAACGAGGCGATCTGGTACTCGACCTTCACCTTGCCCGCGGCGGCGAGATCCGCCAGCGCGGTGGCGCCGCCCTCCTCGAACTTCTGGCAGTACGGGCAGCGCGGGTCCACGTACACGGTGACGGTGTGCGGCGCCTTCGCGTCCCCGACGACGATCTTCGAGCCCACGACCGCGGCGGGCAGCCCGGAGAGCACGGCCGCACCGGGCGGGGACTTCACGGTGAAGGCGCTCACTGCGGCGTCGGACCCCGCGTCCGCTCCTCCGCCGGAGGAACAGCCGACCGCGGCGGCCCCGACCAGCGAGGCGGCGGCCAGCACCGCGACGACGCGTCCGGTGTGACGACGTACAACCATGTGAAAACCCTCCAGCGACGGGACCTCCTTCCGACGCTAGGTCCCGGCGGGCCGCCGATCGCACGGCAAAGGGCCCGTATTCCAGGGCCGTACGTCCCCTTCTCGCGCGGGGTCGGTACTGTGCGCGACATCAGCGCGCCGAGAGCAGCAGGGGACACATCGACATGAGTACCGTCAACGGCGGCATATCGTTCTGGTACGCGCAGGAGGGCATCCCGGACCCGCGGGAGCCGCTTCCCGGCGACACCTCCGCCGACGTAGTGATCGTCGGCGGCGGCTACACGGGCCTGTGGACGGCGTACTACCTCAAGAAGGCCGTCCCCTTCCTCAACATCACCGTCCTGGAAGCCAAGTTCTGCGGCTACGGGGCCTCGGGCCGCAACGGCGGCTGGCTCTACAACGGCATCGCGGGCCGCGACCGCTACGCCAAGCTGCACGGCCACGAGCAGGCCGTCCGCCTTCAGCAGGCGATGAACGACACGGTCACCGAGGTGGTGAAGACCGCCGCTGCCGAGGGGATCGACGCGGACATCCACCAGGGTGGTGTACTCGAAGTCGCCTACACACCCGCCCAGTTGGCGCGCCTCAAGGCCTTCCACGCCGTCGAGATCGCCTTCGGCGAGACCGACCGCACCCTGCACGGCACCCGCGAGACCGCCGAGCGCATCCGCGTGCAGGGCGCGGTCGGTTCGACCTGGACCCCGCACGGCGCCCGGCTGCACCCGGCGAAGCTGGCCAAGGGTCTGGCGGCGGCGGTCGAGGCCCTGGGCGTGACGATCCACGAGTCGACACCCGTCACGGAGATCAGGCCCAAGCACGCCGTCACCCCGTACGGCACGGTGCGCGCCCCGTACATCCTGCGCTGCACCGAGGGCTTCACCGCCTCTCTCAAGGGCAGCCACCGCGCCTGGCTCCCCATGAACTCCTCGATGATCGCCACCGAGCCGCTGCCCGCCTCCGTCTGGGAGTCGATCGGCTGGGAGGGCCGCGAGACCCTCGGCGACATGGCCCACGCGTATGTGTACGCGCAGCGCACGGCGGACGACCGCATCGCACTGGGCGGCCGCGGGGTGCCGTACCGCTACGGCTCGAAGACCGACAACGACGGCCGTACGCAGCCCGGCACGATCGAGGACCTGCGCGAGATCCTCACCCGCTTCTTCCCCGCCCTCGCCGGGACCCGTATCGACCACGCCTGGTCGGGCGTCCTCGGCGTCCCGCGCGACTGGTGCGCCACGGTCGCCCTGGACCGCTCGACGGGTCTCGGCTGGGCGGGCGGTTACGTCGGCTCGGGCGTGGCCACCGCGAACCTCGCGGCCCGCACCCTGCGCGACCTGATCCAGCAGGACTCGGGCCAGGGCGGGCCCACCGAGCTGACCTCGCTCCCCTGGGTCAACCACAAGGTCCGCAACTGGGAGCCGGAGCCGCTGCGCTGGCTCGCCGTCCACTCGATGTACGCGGCCTACCGGGGCGCGGACCGCCGCGAGCTCACGGGCAGCACCACGGAGACGGACCGCATCGCCCAGTACGCGGACCGCCTCTCGGGCCGCCACTGACGCCACCGGCCGGGGGCCGTCTCCCGTTTGGCAGACGTCAACCTGCAGATACGGGAATTCGCTCTTACCTTGACGGGATGCGACTTGTCCAGACATCTCGTCATATCTGTTCCCTGGCAGCGGTACTGACGGTAGCTGTCACCGCGTCAGCTCCTGCCACCGGCTGGGCGGCCTCCCTCCCGGCAGCGGACGGTCACCGTCCGTCCGCCGGGAGCGCCCCCGCACTGCCGGGCTCGCTGTCCGCGCTGTCGTGGGTGGTGGCGGACGCGGGCTCCGGCCAGGTCCTGGCCCAGCACGACGCCCACCTCAGGCTCCCCCCGGCCAGCACGCTCAAGACCCTGTTCGCGGTGACCGTGCTGCCCCGGCTGCCCGCGAGCCGGGTGCACCTCGTCAGGGAGAGCGACCTGGCCGGAATGGGCGACGGCAGCAGCCAGGTCGGCGTGGTCCCCGGCCTCCGCTACGCCACCCGCGATCTGTGGCGCGGCGTCTTCCTGCGCTCCGGCAACGACGCGGTCCACGTACTGGCCGCGATGAACGGCGGCTGGCAGCACACCGCGGAGCAGATGCAGCTCACCGCCAAGCGGCTCGGCGCCTCCGACACCCACGTCGTGTCCCCCGACGGCTACGACGCACCGGGGCAGGTCTCGTCGGCCCGCGACCTCGTGGTGTTCGCCCGTGCGGGACTGACCGACCCGGCGTTCGCCAAGTACTGCGCGACCTCCGTGGCCGAGTTCCCCTCCGGGATGGACAGCCGCGGCCATTCGGGTCCGCCGTTCGAGATCCAGAACACCAACCGCCTCCTCACCGGCACCCCGGACGTCGCCCCCTACCCCGGGCTGATCGGGGTGAAGAACGGCTACACCACCAACGCGGGGAACACCCTGGTCACGGCTGCCCGCCGCCAAGGGCGCACCCTGATCGTCTCCGTGATGAACCCTCAGGCGGGCAGTGTGTACGAGGAGGCGCGCGCCCTGCTGGACTGGGGGTTCACCGCCGCCGGGCGCGTGAAGCCCGTCGCCGCCCTGCCCCCGCTGAGAGCGCGGACCGTCTCGGCCGCCGGGGCCGTGCACCGGCCGGCACCCGCCCCGGCCCGGCTCGCACCGCAGATGCCGCGGACGCGGCCGATGCCGCAGGCCCAGGAGGATTCCCTGCCGGGACCCGGGCTGACGGCAACGCTGCTCGGCGCCCTGGCCGCCCTCGCCGCAGCGCCGTGGTTCCTGCGCCGCCGCTACCGGATGCGGATCCGGCGCAGCCACCTCTGAGGGCCGGGCAGCGGGCAGCCTCAGTCGGCCGTCGTACTCCCGGCACGTTCGGCGTGGTGCGACTGCAGCGTCGAGGCGAGCCGTGATCCGACGCGCTGCTTGAGCCAGCGCAGCGCCTGCAGCCGGCCGAGCGTCTGGTCCAGCTGGTAGTACAGCCTGGGCGGCAGATGCGGCAGCAGGGGCGAATGCCGCTGGCCGAGCAGCGAGAACATCTGGTGCGGGTCCAGGTCCAGGTAGCGCGCGAGGTTCTCGTACCACTGCGCGCTGAGGCGGGCGGCGCTCTGCGCGGGAAGGAGCGCCCTCTGCCGCTCCTGGGCGTACGCGGCCAGCGCGGAGGGGACGGCGGCCGGATCCGGGGCGTTCCTCAGCTCGCGCGCCAGGCTCATGGCGTCGCGCAGCGCCAGGGTGGTGCCGGCGCCGGTCGAGTAGTGCGTGGTGTGGGCCGCGTCGCCGATGAGCACCAGATTGCCGTGGGACCAGGAGGTGTTGGCCACGGTGGTGAAGTTCTGCCACTGGGGGCGGCCGCCGGTGTCCGTACGACCGGTGAGCGGGTGTCCTTCGAGCTGGCCGGCGAAGAGCTCTTCGAGGAGGCGGAGCGCCTCCTCCTCGGGGAGCCGGTCGAGACCGAGCCCGGTCCAGGTGGCGGTGGAGCATTCGGCGATGAACGTGCTGCCGTGGGCGCTGTATCCGTAGGCGTAGCACCAGATCCAGCCGTGCGCGGTCTCGACGAACGCGAACGTGAACGACGTGAACACCCGTGTGGTGCCCAGCCAGATGTACTGGTTCGCCCCGAGGGTCCTGCGGGTGCCGAACGCCTCGGCGTGCCGGTCCCTGAGCTGGCTGTGCGCACCGTCGCCGACGACCACGAGGTCGGCCTCCGACGGATCGGGCGCGGCCTGGACCTCGCTGCCGAACTCGACCCGTACACCGAGCGCCTCGGCCCGTTCCGTGAGGATGTTCAGCAGCCGGTGCCTGCCGATGGCGTGGCCGACACCGCCCGGGTGGGTGACGGTACGGCCGCCGATGTGGGCGGTGCCTTCGCTCCAGTGGACGGAGGACCCGGCGATCTCCCGCGCGGAGTCGGGGTCACACTCCGTCAGTTCCTCGAACATGTCGGGCCAGTACGTGACGCCCCAGCCGTAGGTGCTGCCGGCCGGCCGGCGCTCCAGCACGGAGACCTCGTGCCGGGGCTCCTGCTTCTTGAGCAGGATGGACAGGTAGAAGGAGGCAGGGCCCCCGCCCACGCAGACAACCTTCACTTCGCTTACTCCCGTTGTCGCTCGTCAGTGACGGCCGCGCGCGGAGCGCCGGGCCACCTTCACCAGGCCCGCTCCGGCGAGGGCCGCCGCGGCTGCGGCAACTCCCACGCCGAGCAGGGGGTCCGTGGAACCCGTGGCCGCCAGTTCGGGGCGCAGCGGAGTGACGGACCTCCCCTGGGGCGTGGGTCCGGCCGGAGGGCGGGGCGGGGAGGCGGGGCCCGACGGCGACGGCGTCACCTTGACGACGGGCGGAACGTAGACCCGGGTGCTCGGTGTAGGGGCGTTGTGCACCTCGGGAGGACCCACTGCCCAGGTCTCCTCGCCGTAGCCCGGCCCGTAGCCCTCGCCGTATCCCTGCTCGGTGTCGGGCCCGTAGCCGGTGCTCGTCCCGCCCTCGTGGCTGTGCCCCGACGGGGCGGGCGAGGGCTCGTTCCCGTAGGACGGGGCGGTGGCGTCCGCACAGGCGGAGACGGTCGCCGAACAGACCTCGGCCGAAGCATCCGTAACGAACAGAGCCCCCGAGAATGCCGCTGCCGCAGCGGCTACGGGCACCACTGCCGAAAGTCCACGGATTCCACGCATGCGGTTATCCCCTTTAGTTGTGAATTACAGGTGGGCATAACCATGAGGGCTCTTGCATGAAATGCACTGAGGCTCTACGAAGCTCAACCCAGAAGGCGCACCGACTGTTACGAGGAAATGCCCTACTGCACGCTCGGCACAAGCTGGGTGACCGGCGCGACCAGGTCGGTGAGCTGGTGCAGCTGGTTCAGGTCCTGGAGGCCGTTCAGCTGCTTCGTGACTCCGGGCATCTCGGCCTGGTGCTCGGCGGGGATGCCGGTCGTGGCGAGACCGTCGATCGTGTCGGCCGCGGAGATGTTCGTGGTCTTGGGCAGCGGTGCAGCCTGGGCTGCCGGTACGGCCAGTCCGGAGACGCCGGTGAGAACGGCAAGGGCGGTGAAGATCTGTCGAGTGGAGTTCATGTCCTACCAAACGGCCCAGACAGCCGGCGGTCACGACGTGGGCGTCTTGTCACCCGTGAGGCTCACACGGGGAACCGGCCGGGGATTGACTCGGATGCACTAGTCAACAAGCTCTGCCCGCGCCGGAATGCCATCGCCTGGCTAGCGTCGGAGCGTCTGCCCCAACCCTTCCAGAGGAGTTCGAGCATGAAGAAGTTCGCTGCCCGTGGCATCGTCGCCGCGGCCCTCGTCGCAGTCGCCACCCTCCCCCTCGCCACGTCGGCCTCGGCCGCCGCTCCGGCTGCCGCACCGGCCGCCAAGGTGAGCTCGCAGCACCCCTGCGGCTGGGACCAGGAGTGCTGGGACAACTGGGGCCAGTGGCACCACCACTACCACCACGGCGTCGGCATCGGTGTGGGCCTCGGGCTTGGCGTCCTCCTCTGAGGAACCTCTCCCGCGGGGCCTCCGCGACGGGTGACGACCCGTCGCGGAGGCCCTTCCTCATGGGGCCGGGCGCCGTCAGACGCGCAGGCTGCGAACCGGGAGCAGGCAGTGGGCGCTGGTCTCGAGGAGAGACGTGTCGCCCACGTACGAGCGCAGCGTCTCCTCGTCGACGGGCCTGCCGGGAACGGCCACGGGCCACGGCCGGACCGCGCTGATGAAGTAGACCTGCCCGCAGCCCTTCGCCGCCTGCTCCCACTCGGGCGGCACCGGGCACTGCACCTTCAGGGAGGAGAGGGTCAGTACGGCCTGACCGCCCTCCACCAGCAGGGAGATCGGGATGCGCGGCTGCTTGGACAGGTCCATGAGCTCGTCGCCCATCGACAGTCCCATGGAGACGAGCATCGAACGCATCGCCTCCGTACTCCCCTCGGCGCCCTCGCTCCCGTCACCCAGGGGGTAGAGCATCAGAAAGGGAATGCCGGCCTCGTCGGAGTCCGGATCGCTGGCCCAGGGAATGACGGCGACGGTCCCCAGGGGCAGGGCGTGCTTCTCAGCGGTGATCACAGGGGTGGAAGTCATAAGGGGGGATGCTAATGCTCCTCGCGGCGGGGTTCATTTCCCGTCACCCATTCAGCCGAAGCACCGGACCTGGCTGCCATCAGGCATGACACGAGGAATCGTCTGAATGTACGAGAGCTCTTCATATTTTCGTCTTCGCCGGGCGCGTCGTCACACCGGAACGCTTCCCCTGTGGATTCGTTGTGCCCGTTACGAGGACCGACCACCGAGGGAGTTCTGTGAGATTTCGAGGTGAGCCGAACGTATGGGCGCGCAGGGCTGTGCTGCAGTCTCTGAGCGCCGTCTCGGTCAGCGCGTTCACCGGTGCTGCCCTGGTACGCATCGTCAACACCCCGCGTACCGCTCCACCTCGGTCCGAGGCCGCCGACCTGCCCGCGCGCACCGTCGTATTCGACGAGATGTACCGGGGCCGCCGCGTGGCGGGATACACGGAGCAGGGCCAGGACCAGGGCGCATCATCCACAGCGGTGTACATCGACGGCCGCCGGCTGCATCTGATGCGGTGCGCGGACGGTGGATATCTCAGCCCGATCGATCACTACCAGTCGTATCCCACGGAGTTGGCCACCGCGCGTGCCGCCGTGGCGGAACTGGGTTCGGCGCAGCTGGCACTGACGCCCGTGCACGGCGGGGGTACGCACGAAGGGGGTCACGATGTACGTCCGTAAGAATCAGCGCGATCTCACACGTGCGGAGCGCAGGAAGTACGTCGGCGCGGTGCTGGAACTCAAGCGGCGCGGAACCTACGACCAGTTCGTCAAGACGCACATCGACTTCTACACGGCGGACGGGGACACAGGGCTCCGGGTGGCTCACATGGGCCCCTCCTTCCTGCCCTGGCACCGGAGGTTCCTGCTGGACTTCGAGTCGGCCCTCAGGGAGGTCGACCCCTCCGTCACCGTGCCGTACTGGGACTGGACGAAGGACAACACGCCCGCGTCGTCGATCTGGCACGACGACTTCATGGGCGGCAACGGGCGCCGCGGTGACCTGCAGGTGATGACCGGCCCCTTCGCACACGTCGGCGGGAGCTGGGACATCACGGTCAGCGTCACCGACGGGAATTTCCTCACCAGGGACCTCGGCCGCCCGTCGCAGGCGATCGGCCTGCCCACCAAGGCGCAGCTGGCGTGGGCGGAGAGCGACCCCGCCTACGACTCCGCGCCCTGGAACTCCACCAGTTCCGAGGGGTTCAGGAACAAGCTGGAGGGCTGGGGGTCGGGCAGCGGCACCGACAGGTGGCGCAACCACAACAGGGTCCACCGCTGGGTGAGCGGGCTGATGCTGGGCGGCGGGTCGGTGAACGACCCGGTCTTCTGGCTGCACCACTCGTTCGTCGACTCCGTCTGGTCGCGCTGGCAGCACAAGCATCCGAAGGCCGTCTATCTGCCCGACAGCACCGCTCCCGAGTCGGACGCCTTCGGCAGCCGTGCGGTGGGCCGCGACGAGCCGATGGCTCCGTGGGGCGATTCTCCGTCGTCGATGTGGGACCACAGCGCCATCTATCGCTACGCCTGAGCCTGCTCTCCGGACGGAAGCGTGAACGGCCCGCGGCAGCGCCGCGGGCCGTTCTACTTCATCACGCCGATGAGCACCTGCTCCTGTGAGGAGAGGTCAGCCCTCGTAGCCGTACGAGTCGCCGTAGCCGCCGTCGTGCGACTCACCGTTGCTGCACTCGTTGCCGAACGCCGGGTTCAGCAGGCCGATCACGTTGACCGAGTTGCCGCAGAGGTTGACCGGGACGTGCACCGGAACCTGAACGACGTTGCCCGAGCCGACGCCGGGGGAGTTCGTCGCCGCACCCTGGGCACCCGAGTCGGCGAAGGCCATGCCGGCGCCGGCCAGAGCCATGGCTCCGGTGCCCGCGATAACAGCCATCGTCTTGACGATGCGAGACATTACGATCTCCTTCGATGTGGGTGGAAGCCGCGGAGTTTTAGCGGCCACGCACCTATAACGCGGCCCAAAAGCTGGGGTAACGGCTGGCCGCGGTCACAGAACCAAGATCAACGGGAGGGTCCCGGACCGGAGGGAGGAGGCGCAAATGCCGTGCTTCTCTCAGACGGCGGGAACGTCCATGCCAAGACCGGACGAGAGATCGCCCTGCAGGGCGGGGGCCAGCACGGCCGCCTGCGGGGTGCCGATCTCCGGAAGCCCGAGATCCTCGCCGTTTCCGGGTGTGATCGGCCGCCCCAGGGAGAAGCCCGGAGTACGGGCCGCCATCTGCGAAGCGTCGCTGGTGACACGCGCCCTGCCCAGATCCTCGTCGTCGAGAACGGAGGGCAGCGGTGCAGCGAGCACGGTCCTCGGCAGATCGCTGGTGACCGGGGTCTGCGGGATCGCCAGCTCAGGGCTCAGCTCCCCTTCCGACCGGGGGTGCCAGGCGTCGGGGGTGCCGGGAACGGGAATGGGAATGCCGGTGCGCAAGGTCGGCGCATCCATGGGAAGTGCCGCATCGAGCCCCTGCAGGGGCACGACCACCGGGGCTTGAGCCGCGACTGCCGGCGTCGCGACGACGAACGAGGCGAGTACACCCAGCCCTGCGAGCACTTTGAGCTTCATGGTCAGACCTTTCGCGTGACGTTGTTCTGCTTCACTGCAGAACGACGTGGCGCCGCGATGGGGTACAGAATTCACCCGCCCCGCAACCAATGGGCGAGCTGATGTGTTTACCCGGACAGCTCACAAACGACGAATCGGCTCCGCGGTAATCCTGCGGAGCCGATCCGTCGAAGTCAGGAACTTCAGCTGTTGGAGGCCGTGTTCCCGAAAGCCGGGTTCAGCAGGCCGATCACGTTGGCCGAGTTGCCGGAAACGTTCACGGGAACGTGGACCGGAACCTGACCCAGGTTACCGGAGAGGACGCCGGGCGAGTTGGTCGCAGCACCCATGGCCGAGGCACCGTTGTCGCCCGCGAACGCGCTGCCCGCGGCGGCACCAGCAGCGATACCGGCAACGGCGAGAACGACAGCGGCCTTCTTGACAGAGTTCATTTTCATGTCCTTCTTTCGGGGGGTGGGTAAAATCTTAGGGAGGAGCCGGCGCCGACCACTGAGCAACACGAACCGTGGGAGGCAATTCGCCCCATCAGCTGTACGCCGTTGAGCCGTCGCCTACTTGGCGAGAGGCAGGCCGCCCAGCAGCGGCACGGAGTCGTTCACGGAGTTCAGACCCGACGCCGTCTGCTTGACCTGGTTCACCACGGAACCGTCCGTGAGGCCCGACTGGACCGGGTGGGCGTCCAGCTGGCTGGACAGCGTGTCGAGGCCGCCCGTGAGGCTGGTCGGAGCGAGGTTGTCAGCAGCCATGGCAGGTGCGGCTGCGCCCAGGGCCATGACTGATCCTGCGATGACAGCGGCAACCTTCGTGGGCTTCATGAAATGGGTCCTCTCCGAAAAACATTCACGTGGCTATCAAGTGGCGGCCCCGGCAAGGACCTTGAGGTCTCGCTTGCCACCCTTTCCTTCTGTAACGAGCCCTCGGCGCTTGAGAAACCCCGAGGGCGGGAAAACAACCCCCATACACCCGGATGACAGACGCCGGTCATATTCTCGGACCGGAATAAGCAGAACGCCGTGCCGGCGCTCTCATGAGCACGGGCACGGCGTTGAGGTGACGCTCAGTTCGAAGCCGGAAGCAGAGCCGAGTTCGCGGCAGGGACTGCGGGAACAGCGGGCACAGCAGGTACGGCCGGTACCGCGCCGGGAGCCTTCGGTACGGCCGGGAGTCGGGCCGCGTCCGCCGCGGGCACGGCAGGTTTGGCGGGCACAGCAGGCTTGGCGGGGACGGCGTGCGTGGCGGGGGCGGCGGGCGTCGCCGGGACAACCGGTACGGCGGGGACAGCGGGGGCCGCGGGCACGGCCGGCACGGCTGCGGGGCTCTTCGGCACCGCGGGGGTCAGCGGTGCCTTGGGAGGTGTGGCCGCGCCCGGACTCTTCGAGACGCTCGGGAGACCGGGCAGCTGCGGGGTCGGCAGACCACCCGTCAGCACCGTGGCGACCACGAACTTGACCAGCGAAGTGACCGTGGCCTGGGCCTGCTTCACGACGTCCGCCGCGTTTCCCGCCGTCGCCGCGGCGGCGAGAGCCGCCGCGTTCTTCTGCACCTCCGCGAGCGCGTCGGCCTTGAGGACCGCGGGCGTGGCGGCCGGGGACCCGCTCTTCGTGGTCGCCCCCGAGGCTGCGGGAGCACCCGGCTTCGCCGCCGAGACGTTCGCGATGGCCGTCGTTACGGCACCGAGGTACCTCTGCGCCCGTGCGGCGCTCAGCTTGTTCCCGTCCGCCGTCAGCGCACTCTCGACAAGATTGGTGACGGGGGTGACCAGTCCGCCGGCTTCGCCGAGTGTCGCCGTCTGCCCCAGAATTGTCGCGGCGTCAGAAACCGGCGCGGGGGCGCCGGCGCTGCTCGAACCCAGGGCGTGGACAACCGTGGGCGCGGCGGCCCCGATCGTCAGAGTGGCGCAGACCACAGCCGCAGCGACACTGCGGGAAGCCGAGATACGCATAGTGATCCTTTTGCTCGACGGATTGGACGATCTGATAATCACCGTGCAATCTGGTGTGTCAGCGCGCAAAAGGAAGAAAGCCGTGCGTGGCGCGGCCCTGCGGGGCTGGCCGGGTGAATGCGGCTCGTTGACCAGGTGAACGGGAAAGCCGCGGCTCTTTCCGTACCCGTCAGGCCGATTGCCGCCAATGGGGTGGCCCGCCGCCGTAAACGAAGAGCCCGCTGCGGCGGTCCTGACGGACCGGCACAGCGGGCTCGGCCGTTCCCCGTCAGCGGGGCGAGCGGCACGTCAGGCCAGCGTCAGTTGTTGGCGCACTGGTTGCCGAACGCCGGGTTGAGGGCGCCGATGCCGTCGACCGTGTTGCCACAGACGTTCACCGGCACGTGGACCGGGACCTGGAGAAGGTTGCCGGAGAGGACGCCGGGGGAACCCACGGCCTCACCCTGGGCACCGGCGTCAGCGGCAGCGACACCCGCGGCGCCGGCGAAGGAAGCCGCGATGGCTCCGGTGAGGATGGCAGCCTTGACGAAACGGGACATGAGAACGCTCCATTGGGGTGGGGGGATGATCCGGCCGGCCCGAAAGGTCCGGTCCTGTGTCTCAACGGATCACCGCCACAGTCGGTTTTGCGGCTGAACGGGTGATGCCTCGTCAGGGGCGACTTCCGGTGAGGGAACGTCAGCCGTTGTGACAGGTGTTGCCGAATGCCGGGTTGAGCGCACCGATGCCGTCGATGGTGTTCCCGCAGAAGTTCACCGGGATGTGGACCGGGACCTGGAGCTGATTGCCGGACACCACGCCCGGGGAATGCTCGGCCGAGCCTCCGGCCATCGCTCCACCGTCCGCGGCCGCCATTCCGGCACCGCCCATGAGGAAGGCCGCACCCGCGCCGGCCATGACAGCGGACTTCACGATTCGCTGCATCAGCGGTTCCTTTCGGTTTTCGAGTGGTACGTCGCCCGGACAACGACGAACGGACAACGGGGATACGCCTATTAACCCGTGCGGGCGACAAACGTTCACAATCGGCCAATCTTGGTATATAACGTTCCCCGGTGTTACTTCTGACCCGCCTCAGTAAGTCCCCCTGAGCCCGGTCCGGCCTCCCGTTGAAGGGCTGCCCGCTCCCCTGATGCCTGTCGCCTCGTTGAACGCCTCGACCGGAGCCGGTGACGATCCGCGTGCACGTCCCGGCGGCGGTCAGAAGCCAATGCTCTTGATCCGTTGCAGGAGACCCTCGGGGCCCGCGCAACGGGTTCTCTCTTGATGGAAAGAGGAAGCGTGTGCCCTCAGCGGAGCCTCGACGCGACCGGACTCTCCGTACTGCACGTGGTGCAGCCCGGCGAGGGCGGCGTGGCGCGTGTCGTGCTGGACCTGGTCACCGCCCAGGTGGAGCAGGGTTTCACCGTGTCCCTTGCCTGTCCCGCGGGAACACCGCTGGCCGAGTCGGCGGCCGGGCTCGGCTGTGAACTCCTGGACTGGCAGTCGACGCGCAGCCCGGTCCGTCATGTGGTCCGCGAGAGCAGGCACCTCGCAGAACTGATCGCCCGCGTACGCCCCGACGTGGTGCACGCGCACAGCGCGAAGGCCGGTCTGGTGGCACGGGTCGTGCTGCGAGGACGTATCCCGACCGTCTTCCAGCCGCACGCATGGTCGTTCGAGGCCGTCGACAGCCGGACGAGTGCGCTCGCGCTGCGGTGGGAGAGGTGGGCGGCCCGCTGGACGACCCGGGTGGTGTGCGTCAGCGAGGCCGAGCGCCTGCGCGGCCAACAGGCCGGTGTCCGGACCCGCTTCTCCGTCGTACAGAACGGTGTCGACCCAGCGCGCTTCACCTTTGACACGGATCCGCACGCGGCACGGCGCGCGCTGCCGGCGCTGGCGGCCGGCCGTTCGAACGAATCGCCGGTCGTGGTCTGTGTGGGCCGTCTCTGCATGCAGAAGGGGCAGGACACGCTTCTCCAGGCGTGGGACTCCGTCGTCGCCCGTTTCCCCGACGCCCGCCTCGCACTGGTGGGTGACGGTCCGACAGGGGACGAACTGCGACGGATCGCCCCGCCGTCGGTGACGTTCGCCGGCGCGGTGCCCGACACGGCTCCCTGGTACCGCGCGGCCGATCTGGTGGTGCTCCCCTCGCGGTGGGAGGGAATAGCGGTAGCTCCCCTGGAGGCCATGGCCACGGGCCGCGCCGTGGTCGTCACCGACGTGGACGGATCGCGCGAGAGCCTCCCGCCCGCCCACCATCCGCTGAGCCTGGTGCCGCCGGACGACCCCGCGGCGCTGGCTTCGGCCGTCATCCGCCTGCTGGACCAGGCGGAGTTGCGCACGTCGCTGGGCCGACAGGGCCGTCAGCACGTTCTCAGCCATTTCACTGTGCAGCGCGTCGGCGCGGCCATCGCGGACGTCTACCGCGAGGTGGCCGTCGGCCGGCACCACAAGTTCAGGGAGCCGGTTTCCCCGTGACCAGAGACAGCACGAGTCTGCCCACGGCGCCTCAGGCCGCCCCTGTGGCAGCGGTGGCAGGACAGCGCGTCGGGCCCGACCGGGCGATGCTGCCCGTACGCTCCCCCGCGCCCGCCGAGTCGGCCACGCCCGCCTTCATCGCCGTCGACTGCATCGCGGTGCTCGTCGCGGGCGCGCTCCTGGACGGAACGCAGCGCGATGTCGCCCTGATGGTGCAGCTCACCGCGCTCACCCTCCTCCTCAACGCGCACGCGCATCTCTACCGGGCCGGGTTCGTTCCCGCGGTACTGGACGAACTGCCCGCCCTGGCGGCCCGGGTCGCCGTGGTGTGGTGCGCGGCAGGTCCGCTCGTGGCCATCGGATCCTCCGCTCCCGCCCCCGGTCCCGCCCTGCTGTTCGGGTGCTTCGGCATTCAGCTGACCCTGGTGTGCGGGCTGCGCGCGGTCGTCCACGGGCACCGCAGGAGGGCCGCGAGGTCACGGCCCCGCCCGGCGCTGGTGGTGGGCGGCTCTTCGAGTACGCACCGGCTGTGCGCCATGCTCACCCAGCACCCCGAGTACGGGCTGCTGCCCGTCGGGACGGTGACGACCCGTCAGTCCGTACCGCAGCAGCCGGACGAGGTGCCCACGCTGCCCGTGCTCTCGTCGCCCGAGGACGTCACCCGGGCCGTCGTACAGAACGGTGTGCGCGACGTGCTGGTCCTCCCGCACGAGAACGCCCCCGACCACATGGACCTCGTCACGCTTCTCCACCCGTACGGCTGCACGGTCTGGCTGCTGGGATCCCACCGCGCCGACGCCCCCTCCATGGCGAGGATGAGCCGGCACGTATGGGGATACGCGTACCGGCAGCTCGAACCGCCTGCGGGCGGGCGCCGTGTCCCGGCCGCCAAGCGCGCGCTGGATCTGGTGGGGGCCGGTCTGATGCTGCTCCTCGCCCTTCCGGTGCTGCTGGTGAGCGCCGCGGCGGTACGCATCTCGGACGGCCCGGGGGTGCTCTTCCGGCAGGAACGTGTCGGCATGCACGGGCGGCTGTTCGTGCTGCTGAAGTTCCGTACGCTGCGCCCGGCCGACCACCGCGAGTCGGACACGACGTGGAGTGTCGCCCACGACGAGCGGGTGAGCCAGGTCGGCCGGTTCCTGCGCCGGAGCTCGCTCGACGAACTTCCCCAGCTGTGGAACGTCCTGCGCGGCGACATGAGCCTCGTCGGGCCGCGGCCCGAACGCCCCTACTTCGTCTCCCAGTTCAGCCGCACCTATCCGCGCTACGCGGCGCGCCACCGGATGGTCGTGGGACTGACCGGGCTCGCCCAGGTGCACGGTCTGCGCGGTGACACGTCCATCGAGGACCGCTGCCGCTTCGACAACCACTACATCGACCAGTGGTCATGGTGGCAGGACGTCTGCATCCTCCTGCGCACCGCGCTGTCCCTGATCCGCCCGGCGGGCAGTTGATGACGCCGGTGAGCGTGTTCCTGGGAACGGAGAGCGGTCCGGTGGCGGCACGGGCCGACTGGGCGGCGCGCGCGAGGGAAGTACTTCCGCTGCTGCCCCTGCTGGCCGTGGTCGCCCTGCTGATGGCTCCCGTGGATCCCACGTCCGAGGGGGGCGGGTCCGCGGCGGACGCAGCGTCCGGGTTCCTGGTCCTGTATTGCGCGGTACGTGTCGTCCGCGACCGCAGCCGCCCCTTGTCGCCCGTGGCCGCGCTCGTCGTCGGCCTGCCGGTGCTGGGGATCTGCCTGGCCTGCGTCACCTCGCAGGAGCCTGCCGCGAGCCTGCCGGGCGTTCCGCGCTACCTCCAGATCTTCGTCCTGGTGCCGCTGGCGGTCCTGCTGCTGGTGCGTACCCGCCGGGAGTTCGGCGTGCTCGCCTGGTCGCTGATCGCCCTCGCTCTGGCGCAGGGGATGGTCGGGGTCGGGCAGTACCTGACCGGTACCGGCGCCTCGTACGCGGGTGAGAACGTCCGCGCGGTCGGCACGTTCGGGCCCTCCGACGTCATGGGCATGGCGACTGTCGTGTCGTACGGACTCGTGGCCACCGTCGGCCTCTCGCTGGGACGGGGCAGCCGTGGTCCCCGTACCGCCGCGAGGAAGGCGGCCGTGGTCTGCGTGGGGCTGCTCGCGGTGCCGCTGATGCTGTCGTTCAGCCGCGGTGCCTGGATCGCCACCTTCGCCGCATGCGGACTGCAGCTGATGTTCTCCGGCAGGCGCAGGGCGTTCACCGTGCTGGGCACGCTGGGGGCGCTCGGCGTGGTCCTCATCCTGGGTCTGGGCGTCGGCTCGACGATGGTGCAGGCACGGGTGTCCAGCATTACGCAGGTCACGGACGCGCCGGACCATTCGGTGACCGACCGCTACACCATGTGGGCGGCGGCGGTGAGGATGTGGCGCAGCGATCCGGTGACCGGGGTGGGCCTCAAGAGCTTCCCCCAGTACCGGGACAGCAATGCCTCGCTCGCGCTCTCCGCGGGCAGCGACACCGGCGGGGCGGGACAGACCTTCAAGAAGCAGGCGCTCCTCTCGCCGCACAACATGTACCTCCTGGTGCTCGGCGAGCAGGGCCTGTTCGGGCTGCTCGCCCTGGTGGGCAGCTGGGCCGCACTGCTCGTCATGTCGCTGCGCCGGCTCTCCCGGGCGGTGAAGGAACAGCGCGGTACGCAGGCCGGTCTGGTGGCGGTGGGGCTCCTCGTCTGGCAGCTGATCGACTTCGCCTACGCCGACATCGGCGGTCCCTCGACCGTCCTGACGTCCGTCGTCCTGGGTCTGGTCGCCTGCTGGGCACTGGCCCCGTACGACGAGATGCCGGGGGGCCGAAGGCATGGCTGACATCCACTCGCCCGTGCCGGGCACCCGGCGGCCGTTGGCGCGGTACCGGAAGGGCGGCCGCGGTCCTGAGGCCGATGAACTCCCCGGGGGCCGTGGCGTGCTCGCGCGGGCCGCTCTGCTGACCGCGGTACTCACCGCGGCCGGCGCCGTGCTCGGCCTGGCGCGCGACCAGACGCTTGCGCATCTGTTCGGGGCGGGCAGCGAGACCGACGCCTTCCTGGTCGCCTGGACCGTGCCGGAGTTCGCCTCGACCCTGCTCATCGAGGACGCGATGGCGCTGCTTCTGGTCCCGGCCTTCAGCCGGGCCCTGGCTCTGCGGGCGGGGGATGCGTCCCTGCGGACGGATCCGGTACGGCACCTGTTGCGGACCACGCTCCCCCGGCTGGCGCTGGCGACGGGAGCGGTCGCCGCACTGGTCGTCCTGGCGGCGCCCGCGCTGGTGTCCGTACTCGCGCCGGGCCTGCGCGAGCCCCATCTCGCCATCGACTGCACACGGCTGACGGCGACCTGCGTCTTCACCTTCGCGCTGGCGGGGTACTTCAGCGCCGCCCTGCGGGCGCACGGCTGCTACATCTCGCCGGCGATGATCTACGTGGCGTACAACGTGGGCATCATCGGCACACTTCTGGTGACGGAGGGAGCGGGCTGGGGAGTCCGTTCCGCGGCGGCCGGTGTCGCGATCGGCGGCGTGCTGATGGTGGCGGTCCAGGCGCCCTCGCTGTGGCGTGTCCTGAGGGTCGCTCCCGGCAGTACGGGGCCGGTGCGGACGGCCGCCCCCGAGGCCGGATCGACGCTGGCCCTGGCCCTGATGATCCCGGTGGTGGTCTTCACCGTGAGCCGCCAGTCGCAGGTGCTGGTCGAACGGTTCCTCGCCTCTCCCCTGCCCGGGGGCGCGATCTCGCACCTGAACTACGCGCAGAAGGTCGCGCAGATCCCCATGGTGCTCTCGCTGATGCTGTGCACCGTCAACTTCCCCGTGGTCGCGAGGGCGCTGGCGGCGGGCCGGCCGCGCGACGCCCAGCGCCGTATGGAGCGCGATCTGATCGCGGCGGCGGCCATCGTGCTCGTCGGCACCGCCGTCGTCATCGCGGCAGCCCCGCAGATCGTCGAACTGCTCTTCCAGCGGGGTGCGTTCGATGCCGAGGACACCCGCGCCACGGCCACGATCATGCGGGTGTACGCGCTCGGGCTGCTGGGCCAGACCCTGGTCGGAACGCTGGTGCGCTGCTACTTCTCCGCGGCACGGCCCCTGTGGTATCCGGCCGCGGCGATGCTGGCCGGGCTCGCCGTGAACATCTTCTTCGGGCTGGCCACAGCGGCCCTCTGGGGCGCGACCGGGATCGCTGCCGCCAACGCCCTGGGCATCACGGTGACAGCGGCGCTGCTGCTGTGCGGCATCCGCCGGCAGGGCATCCCCCTGGCGACCGGGCGGCTGAGTGCCGGTCTCTGCAAACTGACCGCCGCCGCCGCGGTCGCCACGGCGGCGGGCTGGTTCGCCGCACGCACCCCGCTCGGCCCGTTCGCCTCCGTCGCGCTCACCGCGGTCGTGGCCGCGGTGAGCTTCCTGGCCGTCGCCGTCCTCGTACGCGCCCCGGAGATCACGTCCTTGCTCGCATCCGTATCCCGAAGGCTTGTGCATGCCGATGAAGAACCGCCATTGGGTCAGAACAGTCTGCCTGGGGCCCAGCGCTCCGCTGTGGATCGGGATGTACCACTCGATCAGTGACTCCGCCGACGACCCCTACCGGGTGACGGTCTCGCCGAGCCGCTTCGAGCAGCAGCTCAGGTGGCTCCGCAACCGCGGGCTGCGCGGGGTGGGCGTGCGCGAGCTCCTGGAAGCGCACGCCACCGGGCGGGCCGACGGCCTGGTCGGACTCACTTTCGACGACGGCTACAGCGACTTCGTGTCCTGCGCCCTGCCGCTGCTGCGCCAGTACGGCTGCACGGGAACGGTCTTCGTGCTGCCCGGCAGGCTCGGCCAGGACAACGCCTGGGACGCCAACGGGCCCCGCAGGGCGCTGCTGAGCGCCGACGAGATCCGCCGGGTCGCGGACGCGGGCATGGAAGTGGCCTCGCACGGCCTGCACCATGTGTCGCTGCCCGGCGCCGACGAAGCCACCCTGCTGGCGGAGACCACGGGGAGCCGCGAGGCGATCCGTTCGCTGGCCGGCACTCCGGTCGAGGGCTTCTGCTATCCCTACGGACACCTGGACGCGCGGTCGGTACGCGCCGTCCGCGAGGCCGGCTACTCGTACGCCTGCGGAGTGGACCCGGGCCCCCTCTCCAGCACCTTCGCCCTGCCCCGCGCACACATCGACCAACGGGACACCGGGCTGCGCCTGTTCGCCAAGCACATGCTCCACCGGGTGCGCCGCACCACTCCCGCCGATCTGGCACCCCTGCGGCGGACGGCCGGCCGGCCGTGAAGGTCCTCCATGTGATCACGGGCCTCGGCATCGGCGGGGCGGAACAGCAACTGCGGCTCCTGGCCCGCCAGATGCCCGTCGACACCCACGTGATCACGCTCACCGAGCCGGGCCCGGTGGCCGCGGGACTGCGCGCCGACGGCATTCCCGTCACCCACCTGGGGATGAAGGGGAACCGCGATGTGTCCGTACTGCCCCGGCTGGTGCGGCACATCAGGCGCGGGCGTTACGACGTGGTGCACACCCATCTCTACCGGGCGTGCCTCTACGGCCGTCTTGCCGCCAGGATCGCCGGGGTCCGCGCCCTCGTCGCCACCGAGCACTCCCTGGGCAGCGACCAGATCGAGGGCCGCCCCCTGAGCGGCGGCACCCGGGCCCTGTATCTCGCCGGTGAGCGCCTCGGCCGCTGCACCGTGGCGGTCTCGCCGTCGGTGGCCCGGCGCCTGGAGGACTGGGGCGTACGGGAACCGCGTATCAGAGTCGTGCCCAACGGCATCGAGGCCGGGCGCTTCGCGTACAGCGCGGAGGCCCGCCGTGCGGCCAGGGAGCGCCTGGGCGTGGAGCAGGACGCGTTCGTCGTGGGCGGCGTGGGACGGCTGGCGGCCGGGAAGAGGTTCGACTCGCTGATCCGCGCCGTCGCCGCCGTGGACGGGGCGCGGCTGGTCCTGGTGGGAGAGGGAGCCGAGCGTGCGCGCCTGCTGCGGACCGCACAGCAGTGCGGGGCGGACGCCCGCGTCATCCTCACCGGGGCCTGCGAGGACCCGCCGTCGCCGCACGCACCGGCGGGCAGCAGCCTCCCCGCGCTGCTCAGCGCCATGGACGTCTTCGTGTCCAACTCCCCCGACGAAGCGTTTGGCCTGGCAGTCGTCGAGGCGCTGGCCGCCGGGCTGCCGGTGCTCTACGCCGCCTGCCCCGCCATCGCCGACCTGCCGGCCGGTGCCGTTCCCGCGGCGCGGCGGATCAGCGGCGCGCACGACGAGCTCAGCCGCCTGCTGCGCGGTCTGAGCACGGCACCCCCCGGCCGCCGGGCGCCGGCCGACGCGGTGCTGCGGTACGACATCGCCCACAGCGCCCAGCAGTTGATGTCCGTGTACGAGGACGTGCTGACCCAGCCCGTCACTCCATCGAGATGAGGTACGTATGAACCGGGAATCCGACCCCGCCCCGCGCTCGTTCGCCCGCCGTGCCGCGCTGCTCCCCCGCCGCGGAATCGCGGTGTGGCTGGTGCCCGGCGCCGTGGCGCTCGGCGCGCTCTCCGGCCTGATGTACGGGGTCGTGAAGGCCCCGCAGTACGCCGCCACGAGCTACGTCATCATCGTCCCCGCGGACCGCACCGACCCCGGGACCGCACTGGGTTACGCCCAGGCCTACGGCCGCGTCGCCATCGACGTCGCGGTGCGCGCCGACGCGGCGAAGGACGCGGGCGTGGCACCGGACCTGCTGCGCAGCAACGTCCAGGCGGCCACGTCCCCCGACGCCCCGATGATCTCTCTGACGGCCCAGGCGGCCAGCCCGGAGAGCGCCACGGCGATGGCCGACAGCGTGGCCCAGGCCCTGGTCAGGACCAGTACGGACACCCAGGCCAAGACCGGCGTCAAGGTCCTCAGCTTCTCCAGCGCGACCGAGCCGTCCGCACCCTCCTCGCCGTCGGCGGGAGTGGCGGCGCTGGTCGGCGGGTGCGCGGGCGGTCTCCTCGGCGGGCTCACGCTGCTGGTGCGCCCGCGGCGGACGGAGGAGGACGGCTACGCCGCGGTTCCGGCGCCGGCGTCGGCTTCGGCGACCGCCCCGCAGAAGGAGCCCGTATGACCGTCCCGGCGCGGACCGTCCCAGCGCTGACCGTCCCGGCGCGCGCCTCCTTCACGACCACGGTGTGCACCGACGGCCGCGAGTTCGGACAGCTGTCCGAGGAGTGGGGCGACCTGCACCGCAGGTGCACGGCGGCGACGCCCTTCCAGCACCACGCCTGGCTGCACTCCTGGTGGACGTCGTACGGAACCCCGGGACGGCTGCGGGTGGTGCTGGTCAGGGAGTCGGGCCGGCTGGTGGCCGCCGCGGCACTGCACCGGGTACGCGGCGTGGTGCCGGTGCTCACCCCGCTGGGCGGCGCCATCACGGACTTCTCCGACGTACTCCTCGACGACCGCTCCGAGGCGGCGGCCGCCGTACTGACGGAGGCGTTGGCCGGTCTCGCACGTTCGGCCGTCATCGACTTCCGCGAGGTGCGCCCCGAGGCCGCCGTCCTGCGGGTGCGCGCGCTGTGGGACGGGCCGAGCCGGCTCCTCCCCGACTCCATGTGCCTGGAACTGCCCGCCGTCCCCATGGACCGCCTGGTGCAGCGGCTCCCGTCCTCACGGGCGCAGCGGACCCGGGCGAAGCTGCGCAAGCTCGACGCGATCGGGATCGGCCTGCGCGAAGTCGGCGCCGAGGAGGTGCCGGCCGCACTGGACCGGCTCCTGACACTGCATCAGCGCCAGTGGCAGGACCGGGGCGTCACCCCGGAACATCTCAGCGAGCGCTTCGCCGGACACCTGAAACAGGCGGTCGCCCCGATGGTCGCGTGCGGTGACGCGCGGCTGACGGAGTTCTCCATCGACGGTGAGGTGGTGGCCTCGGACCTGACCCTGATCTCACCGAGGCTCGCGGGCGGCTATCTGTACGGAGCCGATCCCGGCCTGCGGACGAGGAAGGTCGACGTGGCGACGCTGCTGCTGCGGCACTGCGCGCAGGAGGCGAGCACGGGCGGCCAGGCCACGCTGAGCATGCTGCGGGGCACCGAACCGTACAAGAACCACTGGTGCCCGGACCCGGTGGGCAACCACCGGGTCCTGCTGGCCCGCCGGCGCTTCACGCCGGCGATCATGGGGCTCACGGCCCAGATCCGCGGACGGATCTGGGCACGTGACACGCTCCGTGGACGCCTCTAACGCCACTTCTCCAGCCAGTCGAACCGCAGGCACATCTTGCCGCCCATCCAGTACTCGACCCAGGTGCCGAGCTCCAGCGGCACACAGTTGGGCGGCTGGGTGGGTGTGACCGGCGGCTTGGTGGGCGGAGTGGTCGGCGGTGTGGTCGGCGGTGTGGTGGGCGGAGTGGTCGGCAGCGAGAGCTTGCTGCGGAACACCTTGGACGACGCGGGATTCTCGTCGCACTGCCACACGCCGTGCGGGCAGTAGTCGGTGATGGTCTGGTACATCGGCTTGTGCTTGTCGATCCAGTCCAGCATGCCCCGCATGTACTCGGGGTTGTCCCCGTTGCGGAACAGGCCCCACTCCGGGAAGGAGATGGGCTTCTTGTGCGCGGCCGCGAACTCGACGTGCTGCTTGAGTCCGTACGGCTCGTTGATCTCCTTGTCGAAGGTCTCCCCCGGAGGCTGGTCGTAGGAGTCCATCCCCACGATGTCCACGACGTCGTCGCCGGGGTAGCAGGAGGTCCACGGGGTCGCGTCACGGCCGCGGTTCGGGGCGAAGTCGAACTTGAACTTCTGCCCCGGCACCTTGCGCATCTCGGTGACGATCCGCTTCCAGTACTGCTTCCACGCCTCGGGGTCGGGCCCGCAGCGATGGGTGTACGTGGAGCCGTTCATCTCCCAGCCGAGCACGATGACCGTGTCGGGCACCCCGAGTGACACGAGCCGCTCGGCCAGGGCGCGGAAGTGATGGTCGTTGTCCCCCGCGGCTCCCTCACGCAGCCGCTGGCGTACGGCGTAGTCGCCGACCCTGTCCTCGTTCTGGTTCAGCATGGGGACGTTGAGAACGAACAGCCGGTCGGCCTGGGCCTTGCGCCACCGGGCCCAGTCGGCGAGATATCCGGGCTCGCCCTCGATGTTGGACCACACATCACCGGGCAGATAGGTGTGTCCGACCTTGAGATCGGTGCCGCCGAGCCACTTCTCCAGACCGGCGATACGGGTGATCCCCTTGGGGCCGAAGTCCAGATAGGCCCCCATGACGGTCTTCTTGACCGCCGAGCCGATGGCCTCCTGCATGGAGGGTGTGGAGGGGCTACCGGCCGCATGGCCCGGAGCGGTCGCCGCCGTGGTGGGGGCAGCGGTGGGATCTGGGGTGAGGGCCGGCGTGGGGGCCGGGGTCGGGCCGGTCCCTTCCGCACCCGATGCGTGCTGCTGTGGCAGCACGAACCCGGAGACCAGCAGACTCGCCGCGACTGCCCCCAGCCA
>NZ_JAFLRJ010000206.1 GCF_017315755.1 Streptomyces beijiangensis | reverse complement strand
GTACCCGCAGCCCCAACAGGCTCAGCAGCAGCGCCCGCCCCAGCGGCAACAGCAGCGTCCTCAGCAGCAGCGCCCCCAACAGCGCCCGCAGCAACAGCAGTACGCGCCCCCGCAGCAGCCCCAACAACCCCAGGCACCCGCACCCCGCGAGCCGCGCCAGCCGCGTCAGCGCAGCGCCAACCCGATGAAGATCCCGGGCCTGGGCTGCCTCAAGGGCTGCCTCTTCACCTTCCTGATCCTCTTCGTCGGAGCCTGGCTCATCTGGGAGTTGACGCCGCTCCAGGAGTGGATCGGCACGACGAAGGGCTTCTTCGCGCAGATCGGCGACATCATCAACCAGGTGAGCGACTTCATCTCCAGCATCGGCGGATCAGGATCGGGCTCCGGCTCCGGAAACTGACGCGAAACCGCCCCCACCCTGTAAACAAGTCGACTTCTGTGGGGCAATTTCCCCCGCAGAAGTGAAGGTTGGCGCCTTCCGGGGCACTGAACACCCCAGCACCCGCGTATTTTGGGTGCGATCGCCAGCCGCTGAGGGAGCAGTCTTGGCACGGAAAATCGGCAGCCGGTACACCGCGCACCAGATCCTGGGGCGCGGCAGCGCGGGCACGGTATGGCTAGGCGAAGGCCCTGAGGGCCCCGTCGCCATCAAGCTGCTCCGCGAGGACCTGGCCTCCGACCAGGAGCTGGTGGGCCGCTTCGTACAGGAGCGCACGGCACTCCTGGGCCTCGACCACCCTCACGTGGTCTCGGTCCGCGACCTGGTGGTCGACGGCAACGACCTGGCCCTGGTCATGGACCTCGTACGGGGCACGGACCTGCGCACGCGCCTGGACCGCGAACGCCGCCTCAGCCCCGAAGCGGCGGTGGCGATCGTCGCGGACATCGCGGACGGCCTGGCGGCAGCGCACTCGGCGGGCGTGGTGCACCGGGACGTAAAACCAGAAAACATCCTCCTGGACATGCAGGGCCCGCTGGGTCCCGGCAGCTCGCACCCCGCCCTCCTCACGGACTTCGGCGTGGCAAAGCTGATCGACACCCCGCGCCGTACCCGCGCCACAAAAATCATCGGCACCCCGGACTACCTGGCCCCCGAGATCATCGAGGGCCTGCCCCCGCGCGCGTCGGTCGACATCTACGCCCTGGCGACGGTCCTGTACGAACTCCTCGCGGGCTTCACGCCGTTCGGAGGCGGCCACCCGGGAGCGGTCCTGCGCCGCCATGTGACAGAAACGGTTGTTCCTCTCCCCGGCATCCCGGACGAGCTCTGGCAACTCCTGGTCCAGTGCCTGGCGAAGGCCCCCGCCTCGCGCCTGCGCGCCTCCGAACTGGGCGACCGCCTGCGCGAGCAACTCCCGCACCTGGCGGGCATCCCGCCGCTGGACGTGGACGAACCGGACGACGAGACGTCGGAAGACGAGCCGTACGAAGAAGACCCCCACCCCACGGCCGCAACATCCGCGACCCCGCGAAGAGGCGCGGTCCCGTTGGTCCCCGGCTCGTCCCCCGACTCCAACCGCGACACCCACACGAGCATGCGAGTCCCGGCCCCCGACGAACTGGCAGGCGGCCCGAGAGGCACGGCCCGAGCTCCCCGCACCGCGGCCGAGCGCCGCCCAGGCTCGGCCCGCCACAAGTCCACGACCGAAGCCGTCCGACGCCGCCGCCTCAAGCTGGGCGCGGCAGCGATCGTGCTCGCGGCGGCGGTAGGGGTGGGCGGCTGGCTGGCCACGTCGTCCGGCGACGACGGCTCGGCGCCCCAGGACACGAAACAGTCGTCACAGCCCTAGCAGTACGGAACGATGCTGAAATTGTCGACGTACCGGGCGGAGACCCATCCGCTTCCGTCGCCGAGCATGTACCAGAGGCTGTTCCCGCCGACGCTCTGCCCGTTCTTCTTGCAGTAGAGCGGAATGATGGACCCGGGCTTCAGATCCTTCACGTACGCGGAAGCCGTGGAAGCGTCCTTCCGCACATGCAACTCGGTACGGGAAGTGACCCGCCCTTGAGCCCTCGCCCCACCGGAGCCCCCGCCGCTGTTGCAGGTGGGCACGGCGGACAGATTGTCGACGTACCGGGCGCTGACCCACCCGCCGTCGGCGAGGTTGTACCAGACTCTGTTCCCGCCGACGCTGGGCCCACTGACCTTGCAGCTCAGCAGCACGAGCTGCTGATACGCGAGGACCCGGGTCACCCGGGCGGACATCGACGGACTGCTGTGCACATTCAGCCCGACGTGCGAGCTCACGCGCCCACCGGGATCGGCAGCGGCGGCGGGCAGCACCGTGGCAAGGGTGACGGCCCCGGAAACCCCGAGAACAACGGCTGTACCAAGCATCGGAAGCCTCATCACATGCTCCTTCCAGCCCCTCCAGCCAGCCTCTCCCCGGGCCCGCGGACCCGCATGTCGATCTTGTGATCGAAGCAGAGCAATCCCGGAATGTCACCCTCCGCGTTTGTTTCGTGGCCACGTCGGTGATGCCGCTCCGTGTGCGGCGGCGGTCGACGCGAACCGGATGAATGCCAACGCCTGGATCTCGGAGCGGCAGGACTTCACCGCCCCCTATGTCGACAATGTCGATACGGAGGAGGCCATGTCCGTTCTGGCCCCCGCGAGTGATCCGGATGCGCCGACCTTGCAACTCGGTGCTGGTGCGGCACCGGCCGACTACGACACTGATCCCCGCATTTAGGGGAGTGTGCCCCCGGGTCGCCGACGTGCCGGCGACCCGGGGGCACAGGCGTGAGCAGGGGCAGGAGCGGTTTGATCATGCTGTCCGGGGAATGCCCGCACCAGCAGCCGTTACGCTGGACCCGTGGCAGTCGTCGATGTTTCCGAAGAGCTGAAGTCCCTCTCCTCGACCATGGGGTCGATCGAGGCCGTCCTGGACCTCGACAAGGTGAGGGCCGATATCGCTGTCCTCGAGGAGCAGGCCGCGGCGCCGTCCCTCTGGGACGACCCGGACGCGGCGCAGAAGATCACCAGCAAGCTTTCGCACGCGCAGGCCGAGGTCCGCAAGACGGAGGCGCTGCGTGGGCGCATCGACGACCTGAGCGTGCTCTTCGAGCTCGCCGAGGCCGAGGACGACGCCGACACCCTTGCCGAGGCGGAGACCGAGCTCGTCTCGGTCCGTAAGGCGCTGGAAGAGATGGAAGTACGGACGCTTCTGTCGGGTGAGTACGACGAGCGCGAGGCGCTGGTCAATATCCGCGCCGAGGCCGGCGGCGTCGACGCCGCCGACTTCGCCGAGCAGCTGCAGCGTATGTATCTGCGCTACGCCGAGCGGCACGGGTACAAGACGGAGGTCTACGAGACCTCGTACGCGGAAGAGGCCGGCATCAAGTCGACCACCTTCGTCGTCAAGGCTCCGTATGCCTACGGAACCCTCTCCGTCGAGCAGGGCACGCACCGCCTCGTCCGGATCTCGCCCTTCGACAACCAGGGGCGCCGCCAGACCTCCTTCGCCGGTGTCGAGGTGCTGCCCGTCGTGGAGCAGACCGACCACATCGAGATCGACGAGTCCGAGCTGCGCGTGGACGTCTACCGCGCATCGGGTCCGGGCGGCCAGGGAGTCAACACCACCGACTCCGCTGTGCGCCTGACCCACGTCCCCACCGGGATCGTCGTGTCGTGTCAGAACGAGCGCTCGCAGATCCAGAACAAGGCCAGTGCCATGAACGTTCTGCAGGCCAAGCTCCTTGAGCGGCGCAGGCAGGAAGAGCGGGCGCTGATGGACTCGCTCAAGGGCGACGGCGGCAACTCCTGGGGCAACCAGATGCGTTCGTACGTCCTGCACCCCTACCAGATGGTGAAGGACCTGCGGACCGAGTTCGAGGTCGGCAACCCGCAGGCTGTGCTCGACGGCGAGATCGACGGCTTCCTCGAAGCCGGAATTCGCTGGCGCAAGCAGCAGGAGAAGTAGGAGTAACTTTGTCGATAAGCGAACTGCCGCCCCACGGGCGGCAGTTCGCTTTTTACGTCACAGTCGTATTCCCGTACGACGGGCAAGTAGGGGCGTTTCGGGCATTGCGCCCGCAACGACCTTGACGCACATCTTATTTACGGGAAGGCTGACGCGCGGCATGCGTATTACTGGGGCGTGTGTGGTCGGCGAGGAACGGGTACAACTCCTCTTCTGGCGCTGCCGCCCCCGGACGCTGCTCCATTGACGATGAGCTACTGGGGGTAGCAAGCAGATGACGAAGAAGACGCGGATCCGCCTGGCACGGGTCGCTGCTGGTGCAGTGATCGCGGCGGGCGCTTCGCTCACCGCCGCAGGCGCCGCTCAGGCTGCAAATATCGGTGTGGACCTCGGTCCGCTCAAGATTGACGCGGGCCTTGGTGTGAGGGACGAGACGCCGACGCCGACGCCGACGCCGTCGACCACCGAGATCCCGGACCCGACTCCGACTCCGACGGAGACCGTTCCGACGGAGGACCCGGACCCGACTCCGACGGAGACCGTTCCGACGGAGGACCCGGACCCGACTCCGACCGAGACCGTTCCGACGAAGGACCCGACCAAGGACCCCACCGCGGACCCGACGGCCGACCCGACCGCCACCTCGGGCTCGGGCTCGACCACGGGTGGCGACGATGCAGGTACCTGCACCGTCGACCTCAACGGCGCCAAGTGCACCGACGGCTCCAACACCAACACCGACAACCTCGGCTCGGAGCCGGTCGAGCAGGGCAAGGCCAAGGAGGAGCTGGCTGAGACCGGCGCCGCCGAGACCTCGTTCCTGATCATCGGTGCCGCCACCATGATCGCCGGCGGCATCGGCTTCCGGTTCCTGCCGCGTCTCGCCGGCGGCAACCGCACCGCTGTCTAAGCAGACAAGCGGGAGTACGTACGAGAGAGGGCCCCCGGCGCCACACGGCGCCGGGGGCCCTCTCTTTTGCGTAAGGGGGAAGCGGGGAAGTGAAGAAGTGGAGCGTCAGACTGTCTGGTGGGCCAGCAGTGCTACCGCCCCCACCAGCAGCACCAGCAGCGTGATCAGCGCTACCGGGCTCAGGCCGCCCCAGGGGCCTTCTTGCTGCAGGCGCTCCCTGTTGGCGCGGCAGACGGGGCAGCGGCCCTCGCTGACGGGTGACGCGCAGTTCGCGCAGACCAATCGGTCGTAGGTCATCCGCTCTCCTCCTTCCGCGACACGAACACAGGCACAGACGCCGGGCAGTCTTTACGGGTGGTTCTTTCCGTGCAACGCCCGGGGAAACGCAACCGTTCCCCATACCACTGTGCCAGCTCGGGAACGATACGGCGCGCCCTGCCGGAATCGGCCGCTCCATTACGGGACATAACACGCATCCCCATACGCCGCCTGCGGGGGCGCATCTGCTTCGCGTAAGGTCACGCACACCTACTCCCGGCCGACCGTGGTGCACCTGTGATCCGATTCGACAACGTCTCCAAGAGTTACCCGAGGCAGAGCCACCCCGCCCTGCGTGACATCTCCCTTGAGATCGAGAAGGGGGAGTTCATCTTCCTGGTGGGATCCTCCGGTTCCGGCAAATCGACCTTCATGCGGCTGATCCTCCGCGAGGAACGCGCCAGTCACGGCACGGTGCACGTCCTCGGCAAGGACCTCGCGCGGATGTCGAACTGGAAGGTGCCGCAGATGCGGCGCCAGCTCGGCACCGTGTTCCAGGACTTCCGGCTGCTGCCGAACAAGACCGTCGCCGAGAACGTGGCCTTCGCGCAGGAGGTCATCGGGAAGCCGAAGGGCGAGATCCGCAAGGCCGTGCCCCAGGTCCTCGACCTCGTCGGGCTCGGCGGCAAGGAAGACCGGATGCCCGGTGAGCTCTCCGGTGGTGAGCAGCAGCGCGTGGCGATCGCGCGGGCCTTCGTCAACCGGCCCATGCTGCTGATCGCGGACGAGCCGACCGGCAACCTCGACCCGCAGACCTCTGTCGGCATCATGAAGCTGCTGGACCGGATCAACCGGACCGGGACGACCGTCATCATGGCGACCCACGACCAGCAGATCGTCGACCAGATGCGCAAGCGCGTCATTGAACTCGAGAAGGGCCGTCTCGTACGCGACCAGTCGCGCGGCGTCTACGGCTACCAGCACTGAAAGGACGCCATGCGCGCCCAGTTCGTCCTGTCGGAGATCGGCGTAGGTCTCCGCCGCAATCTGACGATGACCTTCGCTGTCGTCGTTTCCGTCGCCCTCTCCCTCGCCCTGTTCGGCGGTTCGCTCATGATGAGCGACCAGGTCAGCAAGATGAAGGATTACTGGTACGACAAGGTCAACGTCTCCATCTACCTGTGCAGCAAGGGCGATGCGGAGACGTTCACCAAGTGCGCCAAGGGTGCCGTCACCGAGGCACAGAAGACCGCCATCAAGGCCGACCTGGACAAGATGAGCGGTCTTGTCGAAAAGGTGAGCTACGAGTCGAGCGACGAGGCGTACAAGCACTACCAGGACCAGTTCAAGGGCACCCCGATGGCCTCGTCCATCACCCCTGACCAGCTCCAGGAGTCGTACCGCGTCAAGCTCAAGGACCCGTCCAAGTACAAGGTGATCGCGACCGCGTTCGCCGGCCGGGACGGTGTGCAGTCGGTCCAGGACCAGCGCGGGATCCTGGAGAACCTCTTCGCGCTGCTCAACGGCATGAAGGTCGCCGCGCTGTACGTGATGGCGCTGATGCTGATCATTGCGCTGATGCTGATCGTGAACACCGTGCGCGTCTCCGCCTTCAGCCGGCGAAGAGAGACCGGCATCATGCGGCTCGTCGGCGCGTCCAGCTTCTACATCCAGACGCCGTTCATCATGGAAGCGGCCGTCGCCGGGCTGATCGGCGGTCTCCTCGCCTGCGGACTGCTGGGCGCCGGGCGGTACTTCACGGTCGACCACGGGCTGATGCTGCACGAGAAGCTCAACCTCATCCACTTCATCGGCTGGGGCGAGGTCGTCTCCAAGTTCCCGCTCGTGCTCGCGATCAGTGTGCTGATGCCGGCAATCGCCGCATCCTTCGTGCTCCGCAAGTACCTCAGGGTGTGACCGACGCCCCGTGCGGCGTACCGGCAACACGCGGTACGGCGCACGGGGTTGGCCTAGAGTGGTCGCCATGTCCGGCCCGGAATTCCCTTCCAGGTCCCGCCGCTCCCGCCGCGGGGCGGCCCTGACATTGGTCTTCGCCGGCGTGCTCGCCGCCTCCGCCGCGACCAGCGCCTGGCCCAGGGACGACGTGAAATCGCCGTCGTCCGGCCGGACCCGCAATGTCTCCGACGCCTCGCCCGCTTCGTCCGGTTCGTCGGCGACCGTGTCCCCGCAGGCCCTGGAGAAGGCCGCCGCCGACGCCGAAGCCGACGGGAAGTCCGGTACGGACGCGGCCGAGGAAGTCGTCAGCCGCAGCGGCGACCGCTGGGGCGCGGTGTACGACCGCGGGGAGTACGAGGAGTTCGAGCAGGCCCTCGACGGCCGGTACACCGGCGTCGGGCTCGGCGCCCGGCGCGCGCGCGACGGGCGCATCGAGGTCTCCGCCGTCCAGCCCGGCGGGCCCGCGGCCCTGGCCGGGGTCCGGGCCGGCGATCTGATCCGTACGATCGACGGCCATCGCGTGACGGCCAGCCCTGTCACCGAGGTCGTCTCGCAGCTGCGCGGGGACGACGGCGGCAAGGGCTCGTCCGCCGCGCCGGGCACGGCCGTGACACTCGGACTGCAGCGCGGCACCCACGCGTGGTCGCGTACGGTGCGCCGCGCACGGCTCTCCACCGAGGCTGTGACGGTGAGAGCCCTTGCCGACGGCGCCACGATGATCAAGGTCACCGCCTTCACGAAGGGCGCGGGCGAGCGGGTGTGCGACGCGGTCCGCACGTCGGACGGCGGTCTGCTGCTCGACCTGCGGGGCAACGCGGGCGGTCTTGTCACCGAGGCCACGGCCGCGGCTTCAGCCTTTCTCGACGGCGGGCTGGTCGCCACGTACGACATCCACGGCAAGCAGCGCGCCCTGTACGCGTCGGGGGGCGGCGACACGGCAAGACCGCTGGTGGTGCTGGTGGACGGCGGCACGATGAGCGCCGCCGAGCTGCTGACGGGGGCGCTGCAGGACCGGGGCCGGGCGATCACGGTCGGCACCCGTACCTTCGGCAAGGGATCGGTGCAGATGCCGAGCAGGCTGAAGGACGGTTCCGTGGCCGAACTGACCGTCGGGCACTACCGCACTCCGGCGGGCCACAGCGTCGACGGACAGGGCATCACCCCCGACCTGGTGGCCACCGATCGGGCCGAGGCGAGGGCCGAGACAGTACTGAGTGGCCTCGGGGGTACGTCTTAAAGAAGTTGCGGTGTAGTGCGAAAATGGACGCACTATGGCTAAGGAAACAGGGCGCAAGCTGATCGCCCAGCACAAGAAGGCGCGGCACGACTATCACATTCTGGACACCTACGAGTGCGGTCTCGTACTGACCGGCACCGAGGTGAAGTCGCTGCGGCAGGGGCGGGCCTCGCTGGTGGACGGGTTCGTCCAGATCGAGAACCACGAGGCGTGGCTCTACAACGTGCATGTGCCGGAGTACACCCAGGGCACCTGGACCAACCACAGCGCGCGCCGCAAGCGGAAGCTGCTGATGCACCGCCTGGAGATCGACAAGCTGGAGTCCAAGGCGAACGAGTCCGGGCACACGGTCGTGCCCCTGGCGCTCTACTTCAAGGACGGCCGGGCCAAGGTCGAGATCGCGCTGGCCAAGGGCAAGAAGGAGTTCGACAAGCGGCAGACGCTGCGCGAGAAGCAGGACACCCGGGAGACGAACCGGGCCGTCGCGGCGGTACGCAGGCAGCAGCGGGGCCAGTAGGACCGCCCGGCCCGCCGGTCCGGGCGGAATGGGCTGGCACCGGCATGCGTTGGTCACGTACGATGGGGACTGCACCTCAAGGGGTGTGGCACCACCTTGATAAAAAAACATGGGGATGATCGGTTTCGACAGCGGATGTCGAGGCAGGGGAAGCGAGCCGAGGAAGCGGCAATGATCTCGTTAACCATATGTCGCAAACAATAATCGCCAATTCTAAGAGCGATTCCCAGTCCTTCGCCCTCGCTGCCTAATAAGCAGTGAGTGAGGGACCCATAATGGGTGTCAGCCCGGAAGTGTTCCCGATCCGGATCCTGGCATAATCTAGGGGACTAAACCGCCGAGCCCGGTCACGGGGTTCGATGGGAAATCAAACAGTGGCTGGGCCCGTCGGAGACTTGTTCGCGAGATCTCCGGGGCCGAGAAAATCGCAGCGAACTGCGCTCGGAGAAGCCCTGGTTCTGCACCGTTGGACGCGGGTTCGATTCCCGCCATCTCCACAATTCCCATGTTTGTAAAAAAGCACAGCGTAAAAAGCACAGTGCAAAAAAAGCACAGTGTAAAAAGCACAAAAGGTAAAGGCCCTGACTGTTTCGGCAGTCGGGGCCTTTGTCTTGTCCGGTGCCAGTGTCAGCTCGATGCCCGCTGCGTCAGAAGGGGCGGGATCAGCGTGGACTGCGGGACGGGCACGTGTTCCAGCTTTCGCATCAGGAGTTCTACGGACTTCGCGCCCACCTCCTCCGCCGGTACGGCGACCGATGTGACGGGGACGGGCGCCTGTTCGGCCGTCTCGTCGGGGCAGATCGCCGTGAGCGCGAGGTCCTGCGGGATCCGGAGCCCCATCGCCTGGAAGGCCTCGGTGAGCGGCCGGACCAGAGGCTCGTTGTGGATCACCAGGCCGGTGAGGTCGGGGTGGGTACGGAGCAGCCGCCCGGCGAGCTCCTTCGCCGCCGCGGGGGTCGGGTCGCAGGGGTGGACCGAGGAGCTGAGGCCGTGGCCGTCGGCCGCCGCGGTGAAGCCCTGGGCGACGCGCTGGGCGAAGCCGGTCTCGCGTGCGTACACGGCGGGGGGCGAGCCGATCAGGGCGATCGTACGGTGGCCCTTTTCGGCGAGGTGGTCGACGCAGGCCCCGCCCGCCGCACGGAAATCCAGGTCGATACAGGTGAGGCCGGAGGGGTCGGCCGGGAAGCCGATCAGCACCGAAGGGCGGTCCAGGGTTCGGAGCAGGGGGAGCCGGGTGTCGTGGAGCTGGACGTCCATCACGATCAGCGCGTCGGCCAGCGAGGTGTCCGCGACCCGGCGCAGACCCTCGTCGCCCTCCTCCTGGGTGAGGAGCAGTACGTCGTGGTCGTAGCGGCGGGCGGCGGTGACGACCGAGGCCGCGAACTGCATGACGACGGGCACGTGGACGCCTGTACGCAGCGGGATGACCAGGGCGATGACGTTCGAGCGGCTGCTCGCGAGGGCCCGGGCGCCGGCATGGGGGCGGTAGCCGAGCTCGCGGATGCTCTCCTCGATACGGCGGCGGGTGTCCTCGGTGATGGGGCGTTTGCCGCTCAGCGCGTACGACACCGTGCTGGGCGAGACTCCCGCGTGCCGTGCGACATCCGTGATCTTCACCATGGAAACCCCCTTGTTCGACTGGCCGGACGAACCCTACTTGACCGCCTCTACGACGATCCCGCGGGTGAGGGTCCGCTGGAAGGCGAGGAGGAAGGCCAGGGCGGCGGCTGCGACGGGGGTGACATAGGCGGTGGACGGGGTGGTGTGGTCGATGAGCCAGCCCGCTGTCGCGGAGCCCGTGGCTATGCCGCCGAGGAGCGCGGTCACGGCGAGCGTCATTCCCTCGTTCAACTGGCCCTGGGGGGTGAGGCGTTGGACCAGGGTCATGCCGGTGACCATGGT
>NZ_JAFLRJ010000205.1 GCF_017315755.1 Streptomyces beijiangensis | reverse complement strand
ACGAGCACCAAGGGCGACCAGACCGACACCGCGGCCGCCAACGGGTACTCGTACGACACCACGCGGATACGGGGCCTGAGCCTCACCCACGTCAACGGCGCCGGCTGCCATCCGGGAGCCGCGGGTGACGTGCCCATCATGCCGTTCGCCGGCGATGTCACCACGTCGCCGTCCGCCGACACCAAGGACGCCGTGTACGCGTCCGGTTTCAGCCACGCCAACGAACGTGCCACGCCCGGGCGTTACTCCGTGACCCTCGACTCCGGCGCCGGGGCGGATCTCGCCGTGACCCCGAGGGCGGGCGTCGGCGATTTCAGCTTCCCCGCGGGCACACCGGCCAACCTCCTCTTCCGCGTCTCCAACTCCCTCAACGGCAGCGAGGACGCACAGATAGACATCGACGCGAAGCACCACAAGGTGACGGGCTCCGTGCTGACCGGAGCCTTCTGCGGCCGTCGCGCCAACGGCGGGACCAACAACCGCAAGAGCTACTACCGGCTCTACTTCACGGCATCCTTCGACCGGGGCTTCGCCTCGACCGGGACCTGGAAGGACAGCACCCTCTCCCCCGGCTCGACCTCCGGCTCCGGCGGCGAGGGCTACGCGACGGGCGCCGACCGCGCGGGCCGCGGATCGGGCGGATGGGTCGGCTTCGACACCAGCTCTGACAACGATGTCCACATGCGGATCGGCATCTCCTACGTCAGCCTCGCCGGCGCCGAGGCCAATCTGCGCACCGAGGTGAGGCCGCGCGAGAGCGTGGACGACGTGGCGGCGGCCACCGCGCGCTCCTGGGACCAGGAGCTCGGCTCCGTCCGCACGGGCGGGGGCAGCGCGGACCAGCGCACCACCTTCTACACCGCGATGTACCACGCGCTGATGCAGCCGGGCATCGTCAGCGACACCGGCGGCCGCTATCCCGGCATGGACGGGAAACCGCACCGGCTCGTGAGGGGCCAGCGGGCGCAGTACAGCAACTTCTCCGGCTGGGACCAGTACCGGGCTCAGATCCAGCTGCTGGCGCTGCTGAAGCCCGAAGTCGCCGGTGACTTCGCCCAGTCGCTGTACAACTTCGCCCAGCAGAACGGGGGTGTCTGGGACCGCTGGGTGCACATCAACGGCGCGACCCATGTGATGACCGGCGATCCGTCGGCCGCGACACTGGCCACGTTCTACGCGATGGGCGTACGGAACTTCGACTACCGCGGCGCCTTCGACTCCCTCGCCCGCCAGGCCACGGAACCGAACGCCGACGGCCTCTCCGACGCGGGCTGCCCGGGGCAGTGCACCGGACAGCGGCCCAGCCTCGCGCAGTATCTGACGTCGCACTACGCGGCCCAGGACGCCTGCCACTGCTGGGGCGGGGCAGCCGAGACCCTGGAGGACGCGATCGCCGACTCCGCCCTCGGCCGCTGGGCGAAGCTGATGGGCCGCGACCAGCAGGCAGCCGAGTTCACCGAACGCGGCACCTGGTGGAGCAACGTCTTCGACTCCGGCGCCACCGACGGCGCGGGCACGACCGGTTACGCCAGGGCGCGCAACCTCGACGGCTCCTGGGTCACGCCCTTCAGCCCCGGCAGCGACCGCGGCTTCGCCCAGGGCACCAGCGCCACGTACACCTGGATGGTGCCGCAGGACGTGCAGGGCCTGGCGGAGAAGATGGGCGGCCGCGCGACGGCGGCCCAGCGGCTCGACGCCTTCTTCCACAAGCCCGACGGTTCGTGGTCGGTCAGGGGCGGCGACCCCCTGCGGTACGACGCCACGAACGAACCGGGAATCCACGCACCCTGGCTGTACAACGCGCTCGGCCGGCCCTGGAAGACCCAGGCGACCGTCCGCCAGATCGTGAACACCGTCTACGGCACGGGACCTGCGGGCCTGCCCGGGAACGACGACCTCGGCACCATGTCGGCCTGGTACGTCTTCTCCGCTCTCGGCCTGTACCCGCAGACTCCGGGCAGCGCCTCCATGCTCCTGGGCGCACCACTCTTCCCGCACGCCGTCGTCGACAGGCCGGGCCGCACCGACATCCGTATCGACGCGCCGTCGGCCGACGGCGCGCACGCCTATGTCAGCGCGCTCACGGTGAACGGCCGTACCCATGACCGGTCCTGGACCGACGCCTCCCTGCTGCGCACCGGGGGCACCTTGGCCTATGGCCTCTCGGATCAGCCGGACACCCGCTGGGCGACCAACGCCTCGGACCTCCCCCGCTGACCCGCGTGCCCGCGCCGGGACCCCTGTCAGGGGTCCCGGCGCGTGCACGCCGTGCTGTCCCGGTCAGCCCGTGGAGGACACGGTGTCCTCGAAGTGCGTACCGGCGGCGCGATAGGCCGCCACCTTCGCGTTGACCTGGGCCGGCGTCAGCACCTGGTCCTTCACGTGCAGCACGTAGTCGACCTTCTGGTCGTACGCGCGCGGAGTCGTCGACGCCTGCCCGCCGAAGTCGATCAGCCACTGGTTGAAGTTGATCGACATGGGTGCCTCGGGGAGGTACTGGGCGTCGTGCTGGCCGAACTGCGCGCCGTCGATGTAGTAGGTGATGTGCGCGCTGTCGATCGTGACCACCAGGTCGTGCCAGCCCGCGTACGACTGCCGCGACTCCGAGTGCTGGTTCACCGCCTGCCACGGGTCGGGGTTGTACGTCTCCCAGGACGTCGTGTAGAGGATGTTGGACGGCTCCCCCCAGCCTCCGTTGGGCAGGTACTCGAAGTCGTACTCGGCGTAGTCGTCCGCCATCGGGGCCTTGAGCTGGTTGATGGTGAAGAAGGTCTGGACGAGGTGGTCACCGTCGGGACCCGTCGCCTTCGGGGCGTCGGCGAACTTGACCCGGGCCGCGTAGGTGCCGTTCTTGAACTTCAGCGCCTTGGTGAGGACTTCGGTCTGCTTCGTCGACTCCCCGGTCCCCGCCGTCGACGTTTCGAGATTCATCACGGAGTTGCCGCTCTCCGTGGCGAAGGTGACGTTCTGGGGAGCCCAGGTCGCACCGGACACTCCGGGACCGCCGGAGTTCGAGCGGACGCTCCAGCCGTGGGAATCGATGGCCGGGTCGTTGTACGCGCTGTAGTTGAAGTCGTCGAAC
>NZ_JAFLRJ010000204.1 GCF_017315755.1 Streptomyces beijiangensis | reverse complement strand
CGGGGGCGGAGCCCCCGAAGAGGCGACGGGGTGAAGCTTCCGGCCACGCTCATCCCTGGCCCCCGGACTTCGGCGCCCGCTTCTCCCACCCGTCCGACCACAGGTCGAACTTCGCCTGCTGCTGCGGAAACTCCGCAGCCGCGTCCACATCCAGCTCCACCCCGAGCCCCGGTGCGTCCGAGATCTCGAAGTACCCGTCCACCACCTTCGGCGCCCCCTTCACGACCTTCTTGATCTCCGCGTCGGCGAAGTCGTTGAAGTGCTCCAGGATCTTGAAGTTCGGTGTGGAGAAGCCCACTTGGAGCGAGGCCGCCGTCAGTACCGACCCGCCCACGTTGTGCGGCGCCACCAGTACGTAGTGCGCCTCCGCCGTCGCCGCCAGCTTCCGCGTCTCCCAGATCCCGCCGATGTGCCCGACGTCCGGCTGGATGATGTCCGCGGCCTGCGACTCGAAGAGCTCGCGGAACTCGATGCGGTCGTGGATGCGCTCCCCGGTCGCGACCGGGATGTCCACCTTCGCCGCCACCTTCTCCAGAGCCTTGAGGTTCTCCGGCGGCACCGGCTCCTCCAGCCAGGCCGGCTTGAAGGGCGCCAGGTCGCGTGCGAGCCGTACCGCCGTGGACGGCGAGAACCGCCCGTGCATCTCCAGCATCAGCTCCGCGTCGGGCCCGATCGCATCGCGCACCGCCTCGATCAGCGAGACCGAGTAATTGGTCTGCGCCTGGTCGAGCTCGAAGTGCCCGGTCCCGAACGGGTCGATCTTCAGGGCCCGGTAGCCGCGCTCCATGACCGCGCGTGCCGCCTTGTGGTACGCCTCGGGCGTCCGCTCGGTGGTGTACCAGCCGTTGGCGTACGCCTTGACCTTGTCGGTCACCTTGCCGCCCAGCAGCTGCCAGACCGGCACGCCGAGCGCCTTGCCCTTGATGTCCCAGCAGGCCATCTCGATGACGGCGATACCGGACATGACGATCTCGCCGGCCCGACCGTAGTCGCCGTACTTCATCTTCCGCACCAGGTCCTCGACCGCGAACGGGTCGGATCCCGCGATGTGGTTGGCCGTGGCCTCGTGCAGATACCCGAGCAGCGCGTCCGTGCGCCCGAGCATCCGGGTCTCGCCGACGCCGGTGATGCCCTCGTCGGTGTGGACCTGGACATAGGTCAGGTTGCGCCAGGGCGTCCCGACGACGTGGGTGGTGATTCCCGTAATACGCAAGGCAGTTGCCCCCGGTGGTTGTTCGGTATTTCGTCACACGTTCGAAATGCTGGCGTGAACGTAATCCTGAGGGGTGGCCAGCGTCAATGGTCCTGCGCAGATCGATTTCAGGGGTGTGACGGGGGTGTTGACGGAGGGGCGTGCGGGACGGCATGCTCCCGGCCGACGAAATATCGACAAGTGTCCGAAATCTCGAACCCCGCATATCGAGCTTGAGGAGCACCACAGATGTCCCGTATCAGCCGCCGCACCCTGATCGCCGCAGCGGGCGCAGCCCCGTTCGCGTACGCACTCGGCGGAGCCGTCCCCGCGTCCGCGGCCACCACGGCGGAAGCCGTCGCGCTGCCCGCCCCCGCCGCGCACTGGGCCTTCGACGAGGGCACGGGAACCACCGCAGCCGACGCGTCGGGCAACGGCAACACCCTCACCCTCGGCGGCAAGGCGGTCTGGGGCGCGGCCAAGTCCGGTGCGTACAGCCTCGACACCACCGCCACCGGTTACGCCGAGACCGTGCCTGCCGGACCGGATGGCCCCGCCGTCGACACCTCGGCCGCCTTCTCGGTCGCCGCCTGGGTCCGGCTCGCCCGTACCGACGGCTACCAGACCTTCGTCTCCGCCGACGGCAAGGCGGTCAGCGCCTTCTTCCTCCAGCTCCGCGCGGACACCGGCACCTTCGCCTTCACCCGCCTCCCCGCCGACTCCACCGACGCCAACAACGCGGCGGCCGTCGCGGGCGCGACCTTCGCCCCCGAGGCCGGCACCTGGTACCACCTCCTGGGCGTCGACGACCCGTCCGCCAAGACCGTCAGGCTCTACGTCGACGGCGTACTGGAGGGCGAGGCCGACTACAGCGGCGGCTGGCAGAACCCCACCGGCACCACCGCCGTCGGCCGGGGCTTCTACGGGGGCGCGAAGGTCGACCAGGCGTACGCACTGATCGACGAAGCCTCCCTCTACGCCACCGCCCTCACCGCCGAGCAGGCCGCAGCCCTCGCCGGCGCCGACCCCGCCGACACCGCACCCCTGCTCACCATCGACACGGCGACCGCGGGCCCCACCGTCAGCCCCGACCTCGGCGGCATCTTCTTCGAGGACATCAACCACAGCGGCGAGGGCGGCCTCTACGCCGAACTCGTCAACAACCGCAGCTTCATGGCGGCGGCCACCCCGCTCCACTGGTCCGCGACCGGCTCAGGCGCGATCAGCATCGACAAGTCGACCCCGCTCAACACCGCCCTCACCCAGTCCCTGAAACTCACCGTCACCGCCCCCGGGGACGGCATCTCCAACGAGGGCTTCTGGGGCATCCCGGTCAGACCCCGCACCACCTACCGCGCCTCCCTCTGGGCCAAGGGCACCTACCGCGGCCGCCTCACCGTCGCCCTGACCGGCAAGGACGGGACGGTGTACGCGACCGGCACGACGAAGTCCGTCACCGGCGACTGGACGCAGTACGAACTCAAGCTCCGCACCACCGCCTCCGCCCCCACCACGGCGGACGCCACCCTCACGGTCACCACCTCTTCCTCCGCCTCCGACACTGTCTGGTTCAGCAACGTCTCCCTCTTCCCGCCGACGTACAACAACCGCCCCAACGGCCTGCGCGTGGACCTCGTCGAGAAGCTCGCCGCCCTCGACCCGAAGTTCCTGCGCTTCCCCGGCGGCAACTACCTCGAAGGCAACGTCATCGCCGACCGCTTCGACTGGAAGAAGACGATCGGCGCCGTCGAGGAGCGCCCCGGCCACCAGAACTCCGCCTGGGGCTACTGGTCCACCGACGGCCTCGGTCTCCTCGAATACCTCGAACTCACCGAAGACCTCGGCTGCGCCCCGCTGCTCTGCGTCTTCGCGGGCTACGCGCTGCACGGCGCGTACGTCACCGGCGATGCGCTCAAACCCTTCGTCCAGGACGCCCTGGACGAGATCGAGTACCTGACGGGCTCCACCGCGACGACCTGGGGCGCCAGGCGCGCGGCGGACGGCCACCCCAAGCCCTTCCCGCTCACCTACGTGGAGATCGGCAACGAGGACTGGTTCGACACGTCCGGCTCCTACGAGGAGCGCTACGCCGCCTTCCACGACGCGATCAAGGCCGCCCACCCCCATCTCAAACTGATCGCGACGACCCCCGTCAGCTCCCGCCCGTACGACCTGATCGACGAGCACTACTACCAGTCGCCCTCGGCCTTCCAGCACGGCGCGCACAAGTACGACAACCGCGACCGCACCACCCCCAAGGTCTTCGTCGGCGAATGGGCGTCGCAGGGCGGCCGCCCCACCCCCGACCTCAACTCGGCGCTCGGCGACGCCTCCTGGCTGACGGGTCTGATCCGCAACTCCGACCAGGTGCTGATGGAGTCGTACGCCCCGCTCTTCAGCCACGTCAGCAACAACGTGTGGGCCACGAACCTCATCGCGTACGACGCCCTGACGAGCTACAACTCGCCCAGTTACTACGCCCAGCAGATCCTCCGCACCCACCAGGGCACGGTGGTCGCCCCGACGACGGCCCGCGCGCTGCCCGGACTGAACACGGTCACCACCCGCGACCCGAGGAGCGGGCGCCTGTACGCGGCGGTGGTCAACTTCGGCTCCGTGGCGCGTACGACGTCGGTGGAGATCACCGGCGCCCGGAAGATCAAACCGGCAGGCCGCGCGACGGTGCTCGCAGGCACGGCCCTCACCGACACCAACACCCTCACGGACCCGGAGAAGCTGACCCCGCACACACGCCGGGTCACCGGTCTCGCCGCCGCGTTCACGTACACCTTCCCGCCGTTCTCGGTCACCGTCCTGGAGGTTGACGCCCCTCGATAAGCTCCATCCCATGCGAGATCTTGGGGCGGGCTTCGGCTATCTGATGAAGGGCCAGCGCTGGGTCGGGCGGCACGGACGGCAGTACGGCTTCGGCCTGCTGCCCGGGCTGCTCACCCTGGTGCTGTACGTGGCCGCGCTGGTGGCACTCGTCTTCTGGGCGGATGACGCGATCGCGTGGGCCACGCCCTTCGCCGACGACTGGAGCTCGCCCTGGCCCGGCCTGTTCCGGGGCTTCCTCACGGGTCTCCTCTGGGCCCTGTCGCTGCTCCTCGCGGTGATCTCCTTCACGGCGGTCACCCTCCTCATAGGCGAACCGTTCTACGAGAAGCTCTCCGAGGAGGTCGACCGCAGCGAGTCCCCGGACGGCTCGGCCCCCGAATCGGGCCTCACGCTCTGGCGCGAACTGTGGATCTCGGCCAGGGACAGCCTCCGCATCCTGGCGCGGGCCGCGCTCTGGGGCATCCTGCTCTTCGCGCTGGGCTTCATCCCGGTGATCGGCCAGACGGTGATTCCGGTGCTGGCCGTCTGCGTCACCGGCTACTTCCTCACGCAGGAGCTGACCGCGGTGGCGATGCAGCGCCGCCGCATCGAACTCCGCGACCGCCTCACACTGCTGCGCTCGCGGCGCCTGCTGGCCCTGGGCTTCGGAGCTCCGCTGGCGGCGTCGTTCCTGATCCCGGTCGTGGCGATCTTCCTGATGCCGGGGGCGGTGGCCGGGGCGACGCTGATGACACGAGAACTCCTGGGCGAGAACCCGCCATCGCCTCCGGCATCAGACCCGGAGACGCAGCCCCCGTCGCCCTGGTAAGCGGCCTCCGGCCGCTTGTCCTCAATCGCCGGACGGGCTTGCTGTGCCTTGTCCTCAATCGCCGGACGGGCTTGATTTCCCCGCGCAATACGTGCCCACACCGGGCAAATTTCAGCCCGTCCGGCGATTGAGGACCGGGGTCCGGGGCGGAGCCCCGGTGGGGGCAAGTCCGTGACCCCGTCCATCATCCGGACCGCTCTTGATCCCCGACACGCACCCTCGCCACCATCCCTCGCATGACCGAAGTCATCGCAGTAGCCCTGATCACCGTCCTCGCCGTCATCAGCCCCGGCGCGGACTTCGCCATGGTCGTCCGCAACAGCTACCTCTACGGCCGTACGACCGGACTCCTCGCCGCCGCAGGCGTCGCAGCCGGCGTCCTCGTCCACGTCACGTACACCATGCTCGGCGTCGGACTGCTCATCGCCTCCTCCACCTCCCTCTTCACCGCGCTCAAGCTGGTCGGCGCGGCCTACCTCGTCTACATCGGCATCCGTACCTTCCGCACCCGCGGCGACCTCCAACTCGACCTCGAATCGAAGCCGGAGCTCTCCCCGTTCGGCGCCCTCCGCACCGGGTTCCTCACCAACGCGCTCAACCCGAAGACGACCCTCTTCGTGGTCTCGACCTTCACCCAGGTCGTGGGTCCCGGCACCCCGGTCGTCCAGCAGCTCGGCTACGGCCTGTTCATGTCCGCGGCGCACCTCGGCTGGTTCGGCCTCGTCGCGCTGTTCTTCTCCGATTCGCGGCTGCGCACGGCCATGCTGCGCCGGCAGAAGGCGCTCAACCGGGGCATCGGCTCGGTCCTCGTCGGCCTCGGCGTCACCCTGGGACTGGCACGCTGACGAGCCCCGGGGCCTCCGCCCTCGTCAGACCTTGACGATGCGCACCCGGGGACCGCAGAGCAGGGTGATGTCCTCGGGGTCCGAGGTGAGGACAACAACAGGTCCCGGCTGCCGCAGAGCGGTGGCCGCCAGGATCGCGTCCAGTGCGTACTTATGACCGTGCACTCCAGCAGCCGCGAGAAGCTTGGACGCGTCACGTGAGATGTCCTCGGTGACCGGTGCGATGTCGATGCGGGAGAGCACCCAGTCGAAGCGTGCCTGCGCAATGCCCGGATGACGGGCTTCGACCGGAGTCACCGCGCTGGTGACGACATGGGCACCATGGTGCCGTGCTCGTTGTACGAGAGCGGCGATCCCACGGTCGTCCGCCACGAGCTTGGACAGCCCTTCGCAGTCGAGTACGAGTGTGCCGACTTCCACGGCGGTCATGCGGCGTTCTGGTCCTGCCGTGCATCTCCGGCGAGAAGCGCGTCGGCGAGCGCGAGATCCTTCTCGGTCAGCGGGCCGTTCCTCGCCTCGTGATCCTCGACGATCTGTGACAGGCGGTCCATGGCCAGACGGTGCCGGAGAGCGTCGGTGACGTAGGCCGAGAAGCCGCCAGGGCCGACCTGTTCACGCACGGTCTCGGCGAGATCCTCGGGAATGCTCACCGAGTACTTCCGTGTGGTGTCACTCATACCGAAACGCTACCACCGATGGTGGCATGATGAATCGGCACGGAGGTGATCACGATCGCTCCGGGGCGAGAAGGGTGACGAAGGCGCGGAACGCCGCCGCCATGTCCACCGACTCCGGGTCCAGGAGCCACTGGTACTGCAGCCCGTCCATGATCGCCACCAGTAGCGGCGCCGTCTCCTCCGGGGTCAGTCCGCCGGGCAGTCGGTCGCCGTACTCCTCGCGCAGGGTGTCCGCCATGGAAGCCCGCACCTGTACGTAGCGCCGGGTGAAGAAGGCGCGCGCCGGATGGTCCTCGGTCACGCTCTCGCCGAGCAGCGCGGCAAAGGTCTGCACGATCCCCGGCCGCATCGCGTTGTACTCCACCAGCGAGCCGAGGAGTTCGAGACTCCACGGGCCTGCGGTGCGCCCCGCCGCACCCGGGTCCCACCGGTCCCTCGCCTCCAGTACGGCGACGAGCAGCGCCTCCTTGGTCGGGAAGTAGTGCAGCAGCCCCTGCTGGGTCAGGCCGACGCGTTCCGCGACCGAGCCCAGGCTCGCGCCCCGGTAGCCGCGTTCGGCGATCACCTCCAGGGCGGCGCGGAGGATCTCCGCGCGCCGCGCGTCACTTCTCGATGTCCTGGCACTGTTCACGCGCTGCTCCATTCCCCGCTGCACCGTACGACATCAGTGATTACGAAGAGGTAACGACTTCGACTGCTCTACCGGCAATGGGGTCAGGATAGAGACCCACATCCCACAGCACGCAGCGGAGGTACGGCCGTGTCAGAGACACTCCACCACGAGGCCCGCGAGGCGGTCGTGGAGGCGGCCCTCTCCAAGCTCGACCTGGACACCAAGGCCCGCCTCCTCTCCGGCCAGGACTTCTGGACCCTCCCCGAACTCCCCGGGATCGGGCTCGCGTCCCTGGTGATGTCCGACGGCCCCATCGGCGTCCGCGGCGTCCGATGGACCGCCGACGACCCGTCGATCGCCCTGCCGTCCCCGACCGCGCTCGCCGCCTCCTGGGACCCCGACCTCGCCCGCCGCGCCGGCGTGCTGCTCGCTCAGGAGGCGCGCCGCAAGGGCGTGCACGTCCTGCTCGCGCCGACGGTCAACCTGCACCGATCGCCGCTCGGCGGCCGCCACTTCGAGTGCTATTCCGAGGACCCCTACCTCACCGGCGAGATCGGCACCGGCTACATCCAGGGCGTCCAGTCCGGCGGCGTCGGCACCACGGTCAAGCACTTCGTCGGCAACGACGCCGAGACCGACCGCTTCACCGTCAACAACGTCATCGCCCCGCGCCCCCTGCGCGAGCTCTACCTCGCGCCCTTCGAGGCGATCGTCGCCAACGCCCACCCCTGGGGCATCATGACCGCGTACAACACGGTCAACGGCACGACCATGTCCGAGCACCGGTACCTGGTCAACGAAGTCCTGCGCGGCGAATGGCACTTCGACGGCTTCAACGTCTCGGACTGGACGGCGGCCCGCTCGACGGTCGGCGACATCACGGGCGGCCTCGACGTCGCCATGCCGGGCCCGATCACTCCGTACGGCGAACCGCTCGCCGCCGCCGTGCGCGCCGGCGAGGTGGAGGAGTCGGACGTCGACGCGGCCGTACGCAACGTGCTGCGGCTCGCGGCCCGCGTGGGCATCCTGGACGGCGCCCCGCCGGTGGTCCCCACCGACGCGCTCCCCGCGCCCGTGGACGGCGACGCGCTGGCCCGCGAGGTCGCCCGCCGCTCCTTCACGCTCGTACGCAATGAAGCCGGCGCCCTCCCGCTGGACCCCGCAGGGGTCCGCTCCCTCGCCCTCATCGGCGCGGCGGCCCGCGACGCCCGCATCCTCGGCGGCGGCTCCGCGACGGTCTTCCCCAACCACATCGTCTCGCCGCTCGACGGTCTGACCGCGGCGCTGGGCGAGGGCGTCGTGACGTACGCCATGGGAGCCGACCCCAGCGGTGAACTGGCCGCCGCGGACAAGGGGTTCGTGCTGCACGCGGTGTGCCGTGACGCAGCGGGAGAGGTGATCGGGGAGTCCTCCGTGCCCGGCGGCCGCATCCAGTGGGTCGGCAGCGACCTGCCGGAGGGCGTCACGCACGAGGCGCTGGACTCCATCGAGATCAAGGGCACGTTCACGCCGCGCGAGAGCGGTGAGCACACGTTCGGCACACGGGGTCTGGGCGGCTTCGCCCTCACGGTGGGGGACCACCTCCTCTTCCACGCCAACGAGGTCCCGGCCGATGTGTCCGACCCCTTCGCCGCGGTCTTCGGCGGCCCGGTGGAGCGTGGCCGCGTCACGCTGACGGCGGGGGAACCGGTGTCGATCACCCTCAGCACCACGCTCTACAAGGCGGCGGGCTCACGCCTCCAGGCCGTCGGCTTCTCCCTGATGCACCGCGACCCGCAGCGCGACGCGGACGAGCTGATCGCCGAAGCGGTGGCGGCGGCGCGTGCGGCGGACGTCGCCGTGGTGGTGGTAGCGACGACGGAAGCGGTCGAGTCGGAGGGCCACGACCGCACGGACCTGCGCCTGCCCGGCCGCCAGGACGACCTGGTGCACGCGGTGGCCGCGGCCAACCCGAACACGGTGGTGGTCGTCAACGCGGGCTCCCCGGTGGAGCTTCCGTGGCGCGAGGAGGTGGCGGCGGTGCTGCTGGGCTGGTTCCCCGGCCAGGAGGGCGGGGCCGCGCTGGCGGACGTCCTGCTGGGCGCGGAGGAGCCGGGCGGCCGGCTGCCCACGACGTGGCCTGCGGTGTTCGAGGACGCTCCCGTCACCCAGGTGATCCCGACCGGCGGCGAACTCCCTTACGCGGAGGGCGTGTTCATCGGCTACCGCGCCTGGGACAGGGTCGAGGCGAAGCCCGCGTACGGCTTCGGGCACGGTCTGGGCTACACGACGTGGTCGTACGAATCGGCGGAGGCGACCGAGGCTTCGGTGACGGTGCGGATCCGCAACACGGGTGCGAGGCGGGGCCGTGAGGTGGTGCAGGTGTATCTGGCCCCGGTCGCCGACACGGTGGAACGCCCGGCGCGCTGGCTGGCGGGTTTCGCGAGTGTGGAGGCGGGTGCCGGGGAGTCGGTGGAGACGGAGATCGCGCTGCCGCGCAGGGCGTTCGAGATCTGGGACGTGGCGCGGAACGGCTGGGTGCGGGTGCCGGGGGAGTACGAGGTCCGGGTCTCACACGCACTGGCGGACCCCCGCCTGACGACAACGGTGACCGTCTAGCGGGGGTCCTCAATCGCCGGACGGGCTATTTATAGCCCGTCCGGCGATTGAGGACACGTGGCCGAAGGCCGCGTACGGGGCCCCGCCTATCGCACGGCGAACCCGTACACCGTCTCCGACGAGAACACCTCGCCCACCCGCAGCACCGCACTCGGAAACCCCGCGCGGTTCGGCGAGTCCGGGAACCGCTGAGTCTCCAGCGCCACCCCGGCCCCGGGCCCGTACGGCTTTCCGTCCAGATGATCCGCCGTATAGACCTGCATCCCCGGCTCACTGGTCGTCACGCTCAACACGCGCCCCGACCCCGCCTCGTACAACTCGGCAGCATCGTCCTCGCCACCGTCCAACACGAAGTTGTGGTCCAGCCCCGCCCCCGGCTTCCGCGCCGACCGGAAGTCGAACCGCGTCCCCTCCACCGGCGCCAGCTCCCCGGTCGGGATCAAGTCGTCGTCCACCGGGGTGACATACGACGCGCTCACCCGCAGCTCGTGCCCGCCCGCGTCGGCACCGCTGCCCTCGCCCGCCAGGTTCCAGTACGTGTGATTGGTCAGGCTCACCACGGTCGGCGCGTCCGTCCGCGCCTCGTACGCGATCCGCAGCGACCCGGCCTCGTCGACCAGGTACGTCACCGACACCTCCAGCCGCCCGGGGAAACCTTCCTCCCCGTCAGGGCTGACCCGTGAAAGGCGCACCCCGTATCCGCCCCCGACCGCCTCCGCGTCCCACACGTGCTTGTCGAACCCGCGCTCGCCCCCGTGCAGACAGTTGGGCCCGTTGTTCCGCGCCAGCGCATACGTGCGCCCGTCCAACTCGAAGGCCGCGCCCGCGATCCGGTTCGCGTACCGCCCCACCAGGGCGCCGAAATACGGCCCGGGGCACCGCACATAGCCCTCCACGTCCCCGAAGCCGAGCACCACATTGGCGACCGCCCCGTCCCGGTCGGGCACCTCGACCGACTGGACGATTCCGCCGTACGTCAGCACCCGTACACGCGTGCCGCCGCGCTCCAGGGTCCAGCGGTGCACCGGCGTGCCGTCGTCCAGGCGACCAAAAAGTTCCATGATCGGACCCTACGCGGGCGGCTCCGCGGCCGTGACATTGCGGTACGCGATCTCGGCCAGCCGCCCCTGCCCGTTCTTGCTGGGGTGGAACCAGTCCCAGTGGCTCAACTGGTCGCCGCTGAACCGGTATCCGAAGACCGCCCCGCCGTCGTAGCGGCAGCGCAGATCCTTCGCGCAGACGTCCTTGAGCACCTTGTTGTACGCGACGACCCGGTCCTGCACGCTCGCGCGCCGCAGCTTGGCCCCCGAGTCCATCGCATCCGCGTCACCCAGCATCGAAGCGCAGATCCCCAGCTTCCAGACCTGCTTGCCCAGCGGATTGCCGCGCCCCTCCGACCAGAGCCGCTTGAGGTCGGGCACGCTCGCCACGTACACCTGCGTCTTCGGCAGCGCGCGGCGCAGGTCGTGCATGGCCGTCTCGAACGAGGCGCGGAATTCCGCCACCGTAGTCATGTACGAGACCGAGTCCCTGCAGGCGTCGTTGGAGCCCGCGAGCACGGTGATCAGTTCCGGCTTCTTCGCTGCGGCCTGCGCGACCTGGCCGGGCAGATCGGCCATCCGCGCCCCGGACTGCGCGAAGTTCCAGCTGCCGCGCGCCCCGAGCCGCTCGGCGAGCGAGCGCACGCCGGTGTCCGTCCCCGTGGACCAGGACACCTCCGGGCAGTCGGCGAGCACCGTACAGGCGTCAAAGCCGCGGGTGATGGAGTCGCCGACCGCCGCGACGGAGGCCGGCGAGCGGTCCCACAGGGGGGTGGGTTTCGGTGTCGGACGCGGGGCTGCGGACGTGTGCTTGGCGCCGTCGGCGCTCCCGCTGTCGCAGCCCGCGAGTGCCCCCAGCGGCACAAGAAGGGCCGTCGTCAATGCGACGACGGCTCCTCGGCCACGACGACCCCGGGTGGTCTCCCGAAACCTCTCCCGCATCCTTCGACCCCCTCCGTGTGGTGGTATCGCGCGCCCTGTCGAGTGAATGGCGGGTATTTCCAGGCCCTTGGACCGACAGTACGTCACACCTCGGACGCCGACGCGCGGTAGCTTTTCCCCACCGAACCAGAGGCATCTTCGTTCACATAATGTCCCATTTCAGGCGCGCTGGAGGTCCCGGTGGCGACACGTGGAGTCTTGTACGTACATTCCGCACCACGCGCACTCTGTCCGCACATCGAGTGGGCCGTGGCCGGAATTCTCGGTGTACGCGCCAGTCTCGACTGGGTCAGGCAGCCCGCGTCCCCCGGCACGTGGAGAGCCGAGCTGTCCTGGCAGGGCCAGATCGGCACGGCCTCCAAGATGGCCTCCGCACTGCGCGGCTGGGATCTCCTGCGCTACGAGGTGACCTCCGAGCCCTGCCCCACCGCCGAGGGCGAGCGCTACAGCTCCACCCCCGCGCTGGGCATCTTCCACGCCGTCACCGGCATCCACGGAGATATCCTGATCCCCGAAGACCGGCTGCGCGCAGCGATGGCCCGTGCGGGCCGCGGCGAGTCGGTCCTGGAGAGGGAGGTCGAAGGGTTGCTCGGCAAACCGTGGGACGACGAACTGGAGCCGTTCAGGCATGCGGGCGAGGGCGCGCCCGTCCGCTGGCTCCACCAGGTCGTATGACCTCCGTAGCGGTCCTGGGCACGGGCATCATGGGCGCGGCCATGGCCCGTAACCTCTGCCACGCCCCGGGAATCGACGTCACGGCCTGGAACCGCACCCGCGCCAGGGCCGAACCCCTCGCCGCCGAAGGCGCCCGCATCGCGGCCACACCCGCCGAGGCGGTCTCCGGCGCGGACGTGGTCCTGACGATGCTGTACGACGGCGACGCGGTCCTGGACACGATGCGGCAGGCAGCACCCTCCCTGGCCCCCGGCGCCGTCTGGCTCCAGTCGACGACCGCGGGTGTGGAACTGCTCCCCGCGCTGGCCGAACTGGCTGCCGTACACGGACTGCTCTTCGTGGACGCCCCGGTACTCGGCACGAGGGCACCGGCCGAGAAGGGCCTGCTCACGATCCTGGCCGCAGGTCCCGAGGCGGCGCGTACGGCGCTGGAACCGGTGCTCGCCGCAGTCGGGCAGCGCACGATGTGGATCTCCGACGACGGCACGACGGGCGCGGCCACCCGCCTCAAACTGGTCTGCAACAGCTGGGTGCTGACGCTCACCCAGGGCACGGCGGAGGCACTCGCCCTGGCCAAGGGCCTGGGAGTGGAACCCGAGTCGTTCCTCTCGGCGGTCGCGGGAGGCCCCCTGGACTGCGGCTATCTGCATGCCAAGTCGGAGGCGATCCTCACCGACGACTACACGCCGAGCTTCTCGGTCACCACGGCGGCGAAGGACGCCCGCCTGATCGTGGAGGCGGCGGAATCGCACGGCGTGCGCCTGGACGTGGCTGCGGCGGGCGCGGAGCGCTTCCGCCGGGCGGAGGAACAGGGCCACGGCGACAAGGACATGGCAGCGACGTACTTCGCCAGCTTCAAGACAAGCCCGTCCGGCATATCAAGCCCGTCCGGCGATTGAGGACACGCGGCCGAAGGCCGCGTACGCCGCGGGGAACACCCCCGCTGTCAGAGCCATGGTGTGCAATAGATCGCGTGCCCGCGCTAGACGAACCCCTCAAGAAGACACTCGGCGCCCCCACCGCCAAGGTGATGGCCGAGCATCTCGACCTGCACACGGTTGGCGACCTCCTGCACCACTACCCCCGCCGCTATGCCGAGCGCGGCGAGCTCACCCAGCTCGACGAGCTCCCCCTCGACGAACACGTCACCGTCTTCGCCCAGGTCGCCGACGCCCGCGTCCTGACCTTCAACGGCGGCAGCGGCAGACGCCTGGAGGTCACCATCACCGACGGCAGCGGCCGGCTGCAGCTCGTCTTCTTCGGCAAGGGCGTGCACAAACCGCACAAGGACCTCCTCCCCGGCCGCCGTGCGATGTTCGCGGGCAAGGTGTCCAAGTTCAACCACAAGCTCCAACTGGCCCACCCCACCTATGAACTGCTGGACGCGGAGACCGACGCCGGCTCCGTCGCGGCCTGGGCGAACCAGCTGATCCCGATCTACCCGGCCTGCAAAGGCCTGGAGTCCTGGAAGGTCTCCAAGGCGGTCGACGCGGTGCTCCCCAGCGCCCAGGAGGCCGTCGACCCCCTGCCCGCGGCCCTGCGCGAGGGCCGCGGACTGACCACGCTTCCCGAGGCGCTGCTGAAGGTCCACCGCCCGCAGACCAAGGCGGATGTGGCGGAGGCACGCGACCGCCTCAAGTGGGACGAGGCATTCGTCCTGCAGGTGGCGCTGGCCCGGCGGCGGTACGCCGACGCGCAGCTCCCCGCCGTGGCGAGGAGACCCACCCCCGGCGGACTCCTGGACGCCTTCGACGCCAAGCTGCCCTTCACCCTCACCGACGGCCAGCTGAAGGTCACCAAGGAGATCTTCGACGACCTCGGCACCGAGCACCCGATGCACCGGCTGCTGCAGGGGGAGGTCGGCAGCGGCAAGACGATGGTCGCCCTGCGCGCCATGCTCACGGTCGTGGACGCGGGCGGCCAGGCCGCCATGCTCGCGCCCACCGAGGTCCTCGCCCAGCAGCACCACCGCTCCATCACCGAGATGATGGGCGAGCTCGCCGAGGGCGGCATGCTCGGCGGCTCCGACACGGGCACCAAGGTCGTCCTGCTCACCGGCTCGATGGGCGTGCCCGCCCGGCGGAAGGCGCTGCTCGATCTGGTCACCGGCGAGGCCGGGCTCGTGATCGGCACGCATGCGCTCATCGAGGACAAGGTGCAGTTCCACGACTTGGGCCTGGTCGTCGTCGACGAGCAGCACCGCTTCGGCGTGGAGCAGCGCGACGCCCTGCGCGGCAAGGGCAAGCAGCCACCGCATCTGCTGGTCATGACCGCGACGCCCATTCCCCGTACGGTCGCGATGACCGTCTTCGGGGACCTGGAGACCTCGGTCCTCGACCAGCTCCCGGCCGGCCGCTCGCCGATCGCCACGCATGTCGTACCGGCCAAGGACAAGCCCCATTTCCTGGCGCGCGCGTGGGAGCGCGTACGCGAAGAGGCCGAGAACGGGCACCAGGCGTACGTGGTGTGCCCGCGCATCGGGGACGGCGACGACGAGCCCAAAAAGAAGCAGAAGGCCGCAGAGGAAGACCCCGAGAAGCGGCCGCCGCTGGCCGTCGTCGAGATCGCCGACCAGCTCACCAAGGGGCCGCTCAGCGGGCTGCGGGTCGAGATCCTGCACGGACGGATGCAGCCCGACGACAAGGACGACGTGATGCGGCGCTTCGCCGCCGGTGATGTGGATGTCCTCGTCGCGACCACCGTCATCGAGGTCGGCGTCAATGTGCCCAACGCCACCGCGATGGTGATCATGGACGCGGACCGGTTCGGGGTCTCGCAGCTGCACCAGCTCCGCGGCCGGGTGGGCCGGGGATCGGCGCCCGGGCTCTGTCTGCTGGTCAGCGAGGCGCACGAGGCCAGTCCCGCCCGGGCCAGGCTGAGCGCCGTCGCCGCGACGCTGGACGGCTTCGAGCTCTCCCGTATCGACCTCGAACAGCGCCGCGAGGGTGACGTCCTGGGCCAGGCCCAGTCCGGGGTCCGCTCCTCGCTGCGGATGCTCGCCGTCATCGAGGACGAGGAGGTCATCGCGGCCGCCCGCGAGGAGGCCGTGGCGGTCGTGTCCGCCGATCCGGACCTGGAGCACCTGCCGGAGCTGCGGATCGCCCTGGACGCCCTGCTGGACCAGGAGCGCGAGCAGTACCTCGACAAGGGCTGAGAGACTGGGGCACAGCACCTCCCTGGCACCATGCAGCCCACCCGAAGGACTCAGATGACCCGCGTGATCGCCGGTACGGCCGGCGGGCGCCTGCTCGCCGTTCCGCCGGGCAACGGCACCCGTCCCACCTCCGACCGTGCGCGCGAGGGCCTTTTCTCCACCTGGGAGTCGCTCCTCGGCACGCTGGACGGCGTTCGTATCGCCGATCTGTACGCGGGCTCCGGGGCCGTCGGCCTGGAGGCGCTCTCGCGCGGAGCCGTCCATGCCCTCCTCGTGGAGGCCGATGCGCGCGCCGCCGCCACTGTCCGTGCCAATGTGCTCACGCTGGGGCTCCCCGGCGCGGAAGTCCGTACCGGCAAAGCGGAACAGATCGTGACGGGTCCGGCCCCCGAGCACCCGTACGACGTGGTCTTCCTCGACCCTCCGTACGCGGTCGGGGACGACGATCTTCGGGAGATCCTCCTCACACTCCGTGCGCAGGGCTGGCTCAGCGAGGACGCCGTCGCCACCGTGGAACGCAGCACCAGAGGCGGAGAGTTCAAGTGGCCCAAGGGTTTTGAGCCTTTGCGGGCCCGTCGTTACGGCGAGGGCACGCTTTGGTACGGTCGCGCCGCCGTTACGTGCGAAGACGCACGATGACCGGACCGGAGAGCGAGGGATTTCAGTTGCGCCGCGCCGTCTGTCCGGGGTCGTTCGACCCCATCACCAATGGACATCTCGACATCATTGCCCGCGCCTCCAAGTTGTACGACGTCGTACACGTGGCCGTGATGATCAACCAGTCGAAGCAGGGCCTGTTCACGGTCGAAGAGCGGATCGAACTGATCCGTCAGGTGACCGCCGACTTCGGGAACGTCGAGGTCGAGTCCTTCCACGGACTGCTCGTCGACTTCTGCAAGCAGCGCGACATCCCGGCCATCGTGAAGGGTCTGCGCGCGGTCAGCGACTTCGACTACGAGCTGCAGATGGCCCAGATGAACAACGGTCTCTCGGGCGTCGAGACGCTGTTCGTCCCGACCAACCCCACCTACAGCTTCCTCTCGTCCAGCCTGGTCAAGGAGGTCGCGACCTGGGGCGGAGACGTCTCGCACCTGCTGCCGCCGCTGGTCCACGAGGCGCTGACCCAGCGGCTCGGCGAGAAGTGAATCCCTGACGGACCGTCACCAGGTGTCGGGCGGCAGCCGACTGGCCGTACAGTCGTCCCCGTCCGACACCAAACCGGCGTAGAGAGTGGCAGGCACACGGTGGACGTGCAGAAGAAGCTCGACGACATCGTCGAATCGGTCGTGGGCGCCCGGTCCATGCCCATGTCGGCTTCGTGCGTGGTCAACCGCGCCGAGCTGCTCGCCCTGCTCGAAGAGGTGAGGGAGGCCCTGCCGGGCTCCCTGGCCCAGGCGCAGGAGCTGATCGGCGGCCGTGAGCAGATGGTCGAGCACGCCCGTCAGGAGGCCGAGCGGATCATCGAGTCCGCGCACGCCCACCGCGGCTCGCTGATCTCCGACACCGAGGTGGCCCGCCAGTCGCAGGACGAGGCGGACCGCATCCTCACCGAGGCCCGCCGCGAGGCCGAGGAGATCCGTGCGGAGGCCGACGACTACGTCGACTCCAAGCTGGCCAACTTCGAGGTCGTCCTCACGAAGACCATCGGCTCCGTCGACCGCGGCCGCGAGAAGCTGCTCGGCAGGGGCCCCGGTCTCGACGCGCAGGGTTACGCCGACGAGGACGCCCCGGAGTACAGCCCGGACCCCGCGACGCTCATCGAGCGCGCCGACAGCTACGTCGACACCAAGCTGGGCGCCTTCGAGGCGGTGCTCAGCAAGACTCTCGACGCGGTGGGACGGGGCCGGCAGAAGCTGCACGGCCGTGTCGCCACCGACGACCTCGGCGAGCACATGGCGGCCCAGGACGGCATGGACCCGCAGCAGCGCGGCAGCGACGCGGACTTCCTGGCGGACCTGGCGGAGCCGCAGCAGGTCCAGCAGGTCCAGCAGGTCGCGGTCCCGCAGGTCCCGGAGCAGCAGGCCTACGACCCGTACGCGTACCAGCAGCAGCCCCAGCAGCAGGACCCGTACGCGTACCAGCAGCCTCAGCCTCAGCAGCCCCAGGACCAGTACGCGGCGTACCAGCAGGACCCGTATGCCTACCAGCAGCAGGGCTACGACCAGAACGGCTACCCGCTCCAGCCTCAGCAGCCCCAGCAGCAGCCCCTCCCGCAGCAGCAGAGCGCCCTCGACGAGACCAGTCTCTTCGACACGAGCATGATCAACCTCGACCAGCTGCGGCAGTACGAGCAGGGGCGCTAGGGGCCGATTGGGTCTATGGCGACCGGACCGGTATCCTGGCTCTTCGGTCGCCTGTAGGTCCGCGATCTCGGCTGCCCGCTTCGCATCTGCGGCACGGCGGCCCGCACCCCCAGAGATTTTCGAAAGCAGGAGAAGCCCTGAATACGCGCCTCGACCACCGCAACCCTCTTGTGTTCGACACACATGAGCTGGGGCGGCGTCCCGGTGCCCTCAAGCGGCTCTCCCGCACGGCCGAGGCCCCCCGGGACCTCGGCGTCGAAGGGGTCATCGGAGTGCCGGAAGGCGCACCGATGGAAATCAGGCTCCGCCTCGAGTCGGTCATGGAAGGGGTGCTTGTCACAGGCACCGCCCGTGCATCGGCCAAGGGGGAGTGCGTAAGGTGTCTGGAGCCGCTCGAGCAGGAGCTCAAAGCGGATTTCCAGGAGATGTTCTCGTACCCTGACGCCGATGACCGGATCCGCAGCAAGACCGCGGAGCCGGCCGACGACGCCGAGGACGAGGAAATCACCCCCCTCGAGGACGGCTTGTTCGACCTCGAACCCGTGCTGCGTGACGCGGTGGTGCTCGCACTGCCGCTGCAGCCGGTCTGCCGGGAGGACTGTGCCGGTCTGTGTTCCGATTGTGGAATCAGGCTGGACGACGAACCCGGTCACCACCATGACGTCCCCGACATTCGTTGGGCGGCGTTGCAGGGACTCGTCGGGACCGGCCAGGTCGGCGAGAAGGACAACGTGAACGACGCTGAAACTGGCGTCGACGAGAAGCAGGAGAAGTAGCCGTGGCTGTTCCGAAGCGGAAGATGTCGCGCAGCAACACGCGCCACCGCCGGTCGCAGTGGAAGGCTGCGGTCCCCACTCTGGTTTCGTGCGAGCGCTGCCAGGAGCCGAAGCTGCAGCACATCGCGTGCCCCAGCTGTGGCACGTACAACAAGCGCCAGGTCCTCGAGGTCTGAGCGGCTGGTGAGAGGCACCATGTCTGAGTCACACAAGACGGACAATGCCTCGTCCCACACGCTTCTGGAAGGGCGGCTCGGGTATCAACTCGAGTCCGCCCTTCTGGTGCGTGCGCTGACGCACCGTTCGTACGCATACGAGAACGGCGGCCTGCCCACCAATGAGCGTCTGGAGTTCCTCGGGGACTCCGTGCTCGGCCTGGTGGTCACAGACACGCTGTACCGCACCCACCCCGATCTCCCGGAAGGCCAGCTGGCCAAACTCCGGGCCGCGGTGGTCAACTCGCGTGCGCTCGCAGAGGTGAGTCGCGGGCTAGAACTCGGTCTCTTCATCCGGCTCGGCCGGGGCGAAGAAGGCACGGGCGGCCGGGACAAGGCTTCCATCCTCGCCGACACCCTTGAAGCGGTGATCGGCGCGGTCTATCTGGATCAGGGCCTCGACACGGCCTCGGAGCTGGTTCACCGGCTCTTCGACCCACTGATCGAGAAGTCCTCCAACCTCGGTGCGGGCCTGGACTGGAAAACCAGTCTCCAGGAGCTCACCGCGAGCGAAGGCCTCGGAGTTCCGGAGTACCTGGTCACCGAGACAGGCCCGGACCACGAGAAAACCTTTACTGCTGCTGCCCGCGTCGGTGGTGTCTCGTACGGCACCGGCACCGGCCGCAGCAAGAAGGAAGCGGAGCAGCAGGCGGCAGAATCCGCCTGGCGCGAGATCAGTGCTGACGCTGAGAAGCGTGCCGCGGAGGCCAAGGCCGCCGCGGAGGCACCGGTGGTGCCCGTAGCGGCAGAAGAGGTCGCCGACGCCTCTTCGGCCGAGACGACCGACCCGGCCACCACGGCCTGACGCCGGTTCTTTCCCCGCCCGCCCCCTCTCCGGGGCGGGCGGTTTCCGTACCCGAGGGGATCGCCATGCCTGAGCTGCCCGAGGTCGAAGTCGTCCGGCGCGGACTCGAGCGCTGGGTGGCCGGCCGGACCGTCGCCGGAGTGGAGGTGCTGCACCCTCGTGCGGTACGCCGCCATCTCGCCGGTGGCGAGGACTTCGCGGACGCCCTCAAGGGGCATCGCTTCGGGGTGGCCCGGCGCAGGGGCAAGTACCTCTGGCTGCCGCTCGACGACACCGACGCGTCCGTCCTGGGGCATCTGGGGATGAGCGGCCAACTGCTCGTACAGCCCCAAGAGGCCCTGGACGAGAAGCACTTGCGTATCCGCGTCCGCTTCACTGATTCCGATAGCGGCTCCGCCGCGGGCGCGCTCGGTACCGAGCTGCGCTTCGTCGACCAGCGCACCTTCGGCGGCCTCTCGCTCCACCCGAACACCCCCGAAGGACTGCCGGACGTCATCGCGCACATCGCCCGCGACCCGCTGGACGAGGCCTTCGACGACGAGGCCTTCCATACGGCGCTGCGGCTGCGGCGTACGACGATCAAGCGGGCCCTGCTCGACCAGTCCCTCATCAGCGGCGTCGGCAACATCTACGCCGACGAGGCGCTGTGGCGCTCACGCGTGCACTACGAGCGCCCCACGGCGGGCTTCACCCGGCCCAGGACCGCCGAGCTGCTCGGCCATGTGCGGGACGTCATGAACGCCGCGCTCGCCGTCGGCGGCACCAGTTTCGACAGCCTCTACGTCAATGTGAACGGGGAGTCGGGGTACTTCGACCGGTCGCTGGACGCGTACGGGCGCGAGGGCGAGCCGTGCAAGCGCTGCGGCACCCCCATTCGCAGGCGCCCCTGGATGAACCGCTCCAGCTACTTCTGCCCGCGCTGTCAGAGGCTGCCGCGCGCCGCTTCGTAACGCGTCCGCGCCTGGAGGACCTCGTCCATCCGGCCCTCCACGAGGCGGATGAGCCCGAGGAGCCGTTCGGCGATCTCCCTGCCCATCGGGGTCAGTTCATAGTCCACACGCGGAGGGTTGGTGGGCTGCGCCTCGCGGTGGACCAGACCGTCGCGCTCCAGGGCCTGCAGCGTCTGGGAGAGCATCTTCTCGCTGACGCCGTCGACGCGCCGCCGCAGCTCGTTGAAGCGCAGCGACCCGTCCAGGAGCGCGCCGAGCGTCAGACCGCCCCAGCGCCCCGTGACGTGTTCCAGCGTCGAGCGCGAGGGGCACGACTTCGCGAATACGTCGAAAGCGAGATCCTCGTCCATATATCCACTGTACTGCGCGCAGCGCTAACGGGAAGTTAGCGCTGACAGGCTTCAGAAGCCGAAGTCCTGGGTCCACCACGGGCCGCCGGAGCCGAAGTGGACCCCGACGCCCAGCGTCTTGTAGTCGCAGTTGAGTATGTTCGCCCGGTGGCCGGGGCTGTTCATCCAGGCGTCCATCACCGCTGCCGCGTCGGCCTGGCCGCGGGCGATGTTCTCGCCGCCCAGGCCGCTCACACCCGCCGCGTCCGCACGGTCCCAGGGGGACTTTCCGTCCGGGTCGGTGTGGTCGAAGAAATTGCGCGCGGCCATGTCCTCGCTGAAGGACGTGGCCAGTGAGGCCAGCGGGCTGTTCGCCGTCACCGGCTTGCAGCCGGCCGTCTCCCTCTCCTTGTTGACCAGCGCGATGACCGCTGTCTGTGCCGCGGATTCCCTGCTGGCGGGGACTGCGGTCCTGGCCACGGTCTGCTTGGGGGAGGGTGTGGTGCTCGGAGTGGTGCTCTTCGTCCCGGTGGCCGGGGCGCTCGACGGTTTCGCGGGGGGCGTGGTGGTCTTCGACGCGACGGGGGAGGGGGTCGTCGACGGCGCGTGGGCGCGGGTGGCCCCCGAGCTCGGCGAGGCCGATGCGGTGGACGACGGGGTCGCCGACTCGCCTCCCTGGGTCTGCAGGTCGGGCACACCGTCCGCGCGGACGCGTTCGCCCGTCGGACTGCCGCCGCCCACCGTGTAGGCGTTGCCGCCGCCGGGCAGGAGACCCGAGGCCATGGCCACGGCGCCTACGGC
>NZ_JAFLRJ010000203.1 GCF_017315755.1 Streptomyces beijiangensis | reverse complement strand
ACGGGACACGGCCCGGAGCGGGCGATTCCGGACAACAGAAACGGAGCAACTACCTCCGGTTGAGACCTTGCTGAGGCGGGCGCAGACCACGAGAGCCGTCCACGCAGGCCCTCGACCAGTCGAGGCGGCCGGCCGCATTCAGCTCGGCCAGCAGGATGCGGTGCAGTTGGTCGAAGACCCCGGCCTGCTGCCACCGGTCCAGACGTCGCCAGCAGGTCTGGCCGGAGCCGAACCCCAGCTCCAGGGGCAGGAGTTGCCAGGCTATGTCGTTGTAGAGGACGTACAGGATGCCTTGCAGGCAGAGCCGGTCCAGCACCGGCCGTGGCCCTGGCGCCCTCTCAGGCCACAGCGGCAGCAGAGGCTCGATCAGCGCCCACAAGTCGTCGTTCACGATCCACGGCCGAGTACTCACACCATCACGAACGGCCGAATCGTCACACCGGTCACGGCCCGACCAGTACATCTCACCAAGATCCTGTTACGAGCTCGAAGGCATGGAGGTCTCCTGTGCTGACGTCGATGGATACCGTGTGTTCCTACCAGGCCGCGCAGGCCCAGCCCAGCGGCCCAGAAGCGCAAGCATTTGGGATCATTAGCCGCCTCAGGCGGGGAGGGAGAAAGGTATATTCTGTGTTCCGCCCTGATTATCAACCGAGTTTGATAATTTGGTTCGCTTGCAACTGAAAATGCAACAGAATTACGGTAGTTGGGGTATTCTTGGAATCCAGGTTATCGAAGAAGGGATCCTAAGTGCCGGAGAGAACACATGACTTCGGTCATTACGGGGCCCGAGGCATCAAAGGCAGTGATGCCGTTGCACGTCAGCTCGACGAGTTCGCCGGCTACATCACCACTCCGGTTACGGCACAGCGCGGTCTGCTGGCACGCCTGCACTATCTGACGAAGTCGGATCACGCCCGGCAGGCGGCTCGCGAGGCCGGCCTCACTGTTACCGACCGGACCGTGAAGGCCTGGCTGGAGGGTAAGCGTCGCCCGTCCCGCGCCAGTTTGGAGAAGATCGAGTCCGCGTATCGCACGGTGCGCCGGCAGAACGTGGCCCGGTATTTGCTGCGGCGGCTCAATGGTGGGGGAGGGACTCGGGTGGAGATTCATCCGTTCAACCAGTCCCAGGTCGACCGCAGGTTCCAGCGGGTACTGGAGTACCGCAGTCTGAACGTCCGTCAGTGGGACGCTGTTGTCCGGGCCTGGGCGGCAGGCGACACGAGCGCCCTCGATGAGGCGTGGGTGGACACCATCGTGGACCTCGGCTCCCAGTGGGGACAGTACGAATACGTGTCAGCCATCGGATTCGCAGCATAATTCACGGACCGTCACATCCCGTACAGAAACCAGAATTGACGCCCCGTCAACCAACTGTGGGGACGGCGGACAGGTGTCGTGGGGGTTCGGGTGGCGGGGTTGGTGCGGGGAGTTCGCCTGCCTGGATGGCCTCGGTAGCGTCGGCGAGTGCTTGCTCCAGGTCCTCGACGGAGGTGTAGCCGGCGAAGTAGGGGTGGAGGAAGTAGCTGCGGTAGCGGCGATCGGGGCGCAGCACGATGCTGCGCTTGAGTAGTTGCGTCATCGCGATGGACGTCCGGTTCTTGCTGAGCCCCACAAGGGCCGCCAGTTCGGCCTGGGAGGCGTTGACCTCACCACCGGGCCGCTGGAGCTCGGTGAGGGCGCTCAGGAGGTCGTGAGCGGCTTTGGTGAGGTCAAGCTCGTGCAGTTTTGCGAAAGCGAGTTGTGCCTGGATCAACATGCCTGTCCCTCCACGTCGGTGTCCTCGAACTGCAGCTGTCGTGTCCGCGGCTGTGGTGCGGTCGGCGGGTGGAACTCCGGGAAGCTTGTCAGCGCCGCTGACTCGACGGCATCGTCGCGCGTCCACCGTGTACGACCGCCGCCCCACATGGTGATGCGCGACGGCGGTTCAGCCGGCTAGCCGGAGGGCGGGCGGGGTCTCGGGGGTGGGTGAGTCCTCACCGTCGTCCGGGTCGGGGTCGAAGCTGGTGCCGGTGCGTGCGTCGCGGGCCCGTGGGGGGCGGACGTCGCCGGTCGGGAAGTTCAGTGGCCACACGAATGTGTCGGGACTCTTGAGGTGGTTGGTCATGTGGGAGAGCGACTCGTAGGCAGCCAGGAGCGGGTGGATCAGCACCTCGCCCTTGCGCTGGCGTTCGCTGAGGATGCCTTTGTCACGGAGCTGGCCGATCGCGCGGGAGACCACGGGCTGTGTGAGCCCCAGGCGTTCGGCGATGTCCTGCTGCCGGATGCGTACAAGGCCACCGGGATGCTGGCGGGCGCTGAGGATGTCGAAGACGTCGCGGGCCGTCGGCGACAGGCAGGCGTTCGGTAGGACCTCGAAGATCTCCGGGTTGTGGAAACCAGGGACAGGGGCGGAGCTCATCGCATGGCCTCGTTCCTCACAGTCGGGATGACGATCTCGTGGGCGAGCAGCGTCTCCTCCAGCGACTTCACCAGCCGCCGCTGCTTTGCGCTGCCCCACCGGTAAGCGTAGAGCGGGTGAAGCTGGTACTCCCCCCGCCGCTCCTTCCAGGTGAAGTTGTGGTGGCTGAGCTGTGCGATCGCCCGGGAGACCTTCGACTGCGAGACGCCGAATTTTACGGCGAGTTCGCTCTGGGTCATCTTCACCATGGCCTGCTCGTCGTGGTTGGTCACCATGTGGTCCAAGACATGGCGGGACATTCCAGAGAGCCGAAACTTCCACAGGTTGTCCTGGATCACCTGAGAGGTGCTCAGGTGCTGACCACCGTAGAAGATGTACGGCTTGACCTCGGGGTTCGTACTGAACGTGCCGCCCTTTTTGGCGAGCCTCTCGAACCGCCTCAGAAGATCCCGCGCCGACTCCATGCCGTTGACGGCATCACCCGGAGGGGGAGCAGGGGCCAGCCGCGACGCCTTCGTCGGCACCTCCGCGCTGCGCCTCAAAGGCTGGGCCACGGGCCTCTCCTTCATGATCATTGGTGCTGCATAACATACCAGAACTGCGATGGTATGCAGGAGATCCATGCACGCCACGATCATGTCCCTGGACAGAAATGGTCTAGTCACCTACGTGCATGCATCTCGCCGCCCACCTCCCAGATCCATTCACTCTGGGTGAATGGATCTCGCGCGTTTCCGCAGGTCAGAAGGTTGCTTCTATCTGTTCTTTAGAGGCGCGCCCCCACGTTCCGGTACTGCGCCCTCCAACCACCGCATTCAGGGTGAGACCACGTCCGGGTCGGGGAGGAGGTGGGTGCATCTGCCGGAGTCCTGTTGACTGTTCCGCGGCGGGTTTCTTCCTGCGGAGCTGAAGTGGCTTCACGCGGGGCTCCGTGGAAGCTGTACGTACGCGGCGCATGCAGAGCTGCATATGGGGTCGTACCGGCCAAGCCCGGAACTGTGGCCGGTACGACCCCATATG
>NZ_JAFLRJ010000202.1 GCF_017315755.1 Streptomyces beijiangensis | reverse complement strand
CCTCCAGCGCGGACGCGGCGGGCGTCCCGGTGATGCTGTACGACATCCCGGGCCGCACGGGCACCCGTATCGAGCCGGAGACGATGCTGCGTCTCGCGGAGCACCCGCGGATCACGGCGGTGAAGGACTGCGCGTACGACTTCCTCGGCTCCACCAAGGTCATCTCGCGCACCGGTCTCGCGTACTACTCGGGCTGCGAGGAGCTGAACCTCCCGCTGTACGCGGTGGGCGGTGCCGGCTATGTCAGTACGGTCGCGAACGTGGCACCGCGCCAGCTGCGCGCGGTGCTCGACGCGTACGACGCGGGCGACACGACAGAGGCCGCCCGCCTCAACCAACTCCTGCTCCCGCTCACGGAGTTGATGATGGCGAGCGGCCTGCCGGGCACAGTGACGGCCAAGGCGCTCGTCGAAGCGGGCCCGGTCCGCGAACCGCTGCAGCCCGCCGGGCGCGAGGCGACCGACGGGCTGCGGGCGGCGTACGAGGAGCTGCTCAGGGCCTGACGCCGTCCTTGCCGACCATCCCGGTCGCCAGCAGGGCCACGGAACCCGCCGGCACCGTCACCCACCCATCACCGGTCTTTTTCATGGACCCGCTGCCGCTGTACCGGTAGGTCGCCGGGTCGAGAAGCAGCAGCTCGCGCATGGTGGGCGACTTCGAGTCGGGAAGGCAGATGCCGATCGCGTCCCGGCCCGCAGCGTCCATGGTCTGGACGGCCTGCAGCCCAGGGACAGTAGCCATGGCCCGATAGACCTTGGCCAGACCGCGCGGATCGGCCGGGGAGGACATGGCCAGCAGACTCAGCGCCCGGAAGTCGTGCTGCGTGCGGGACTCGGCGCTTCCGGCGGAGGGGTAGAAGGTGCGGGCCGCCGCCTTCACCTTCGCTGGATCGGCCGGCAGCGCGGCAAGGAACCGGAAGCGCTCACGGGGCGAATGGTCGTCACCGGCGTTCCCGTTCTCGAAGGCCGGGTCCGCGTACCGGTTCCAGTGCTCGGTCTCCCGCGGCCCGCCCCGCTCCTCCCCGGGCCCGTCCTCCTGGACCCGTACCTCCAGTTTCTTGCGGTACGTCCACTGTCCTGCCAGCGGCGTCGGCACCGGATCGTTGGCCACCACGCCCCCCGCGGTGAGCAACACCTGCCGGGCGCTGCCCATCTCCCAGACGTACGAAGGCGGTTGAGCAGCGGTGGACGCCCCCTGCTCGCCGCCCCCGCTCAGCGCCTGCGTCCCGATCAGGAGAGCGGCAACCACGGCGGCGCTCACCGCGGCCACCAGCCGGGCGGGCCTGCGCCTCCGTACGCGCAGCACGCGGTCGGCGAGGTCCGCGGGGGCCTCGACGCTCTCCTGCTCCAGGTCGTACAGGGTGTCCCGCACCAGATTCTCGATGTTGTTCACGGCCGAACCTCCACAGGCCTCAGGTCACGCTCGACGGACGGTGCGAGCTCCGGCGCGACCGTGCGCAGCCGGACCAGCGAGCGGTGGGTCGTGCTGCGTACGGTGCCGATGGAGCACCCCAGCAGCCTGGCCACGTCGGCTTCGGGCAGATCCTCGAAGTACCGCAGTACGAGCACCGCTCGCTGGCGCGGGGTCAGCCGCGCGAGCGCCCGCCGCATGACGATCCGCAGATCGACGGCGGCTTCGGCGCTGTCGCCGTGCGCCCGCTCCGGCGGGTCGGCGACCGTCAACTCCCGGCGCGGCCAGCGCAGTCGCCACCGGCCGACCTGGAGCCGGTAGAGGATCTGGCGTACGTACGCCTCCGGCTCCTCGATCCGCTCCCACCGCCCGGCCGCCTTCACCAGCGCGCTCTGGAGCAGGTCCTCGGCGGCGTGCCGGTCGCCGCCGCTGAGCAGCACGGCGGTCTTCAGCAGCGCGCGGGACCGCAACTCCACGAACTCGCGGAAGCTCTCCTGGCCTTCGGCATTCATCGTCACCTTCACTCTTCGGGCGGTTGTCGCTGCCCCTTGTGACGTGTGCGGCCGCCCCCCGCTATGCCTGTGGAACGGAAAATACGCGAACGGCCCGCGGGGCGACATCGCCTCGCGGGCCGTTCGGCCACTGCGAACAGATCAGTTGTGGCTGTGGAGCACCTCGTTGAGGCCGCCCCAGACCGCGTTGTTCGGGCGGGCCTCGACCGTGCCGGTCACCGAGTTGCGGCGGAACAGGATGTTGGAGGCGCCGCTGAGCTCACGGGCCTTGACGATCTGGCCGTCGGGCAGCGTGACGCGCGTACCGGCGGTGACGTACAGACCGGCCTCGACGACACACTCGTCGCCGAGCGCGATCCCGACGCCCGCCTCGGCGCCGACGAGGCAGCGCTCGCCGATGACGATGCGGACGTTGCCGCCGCCCGAGAGGGTGCCCATGGTGGAGGCGCCGCCGCCGATGTCGGAGCCGTTGCCGACGACGACTCCGGCGGAGATGCGCCCCTCGACCATCGAGGTGCCCAGCGTGCCGGCGTTGAAGTTGACGAAGCCCTCGTGCATGACGGTGGTGCCCTCGGCGAGGTGCGCCCCGAGCCGGACGCGGTCGGCGTCGGCGATGCGCACGCCCTTCGGCGCGACGTAGTCCGTCATACGCGGGAACTTGTCGATGGACGTCACCTGGAGGTGGAGCCCCTCGGCGCGCGCGTTGAGCCGTACGGTCTCGACGTCGTCCACGGCGACCGGACCGAGCGAGGTCCAGGCGACATTGGCGAGGAAGCCGAACTGGCCGTCCAGGTTCACGCCGTGCGGCTTGACCAGGCGGTGGCTGAGCAGGTGCAGACGCAGGTACACGTCGTGCGCGTCCAGCGGCTTGTCGTCGAGCGAGGCGATGACCGTACGGACGGCGACGACCTCGACACCACGACGGGCATCGGCCCCGACCGCCTTGGCGGCGCCCGCACCCAGCAGCTCGACGGCCCGCTCGGCGCTCAGCCGCTCGGTACCGGCAGGCCCCGGCTCGGCGGTGAGCTCGGGGGCGGGGAACCAGGTGTCGAGGACGGTGCCGTCGGAGGTGAGGGTGGCGAGGCCGGCGGCGACGGCGCCGGTGGAGCGGGAAGAAGTCGTTTCGGTCATGCCCGAACGCTAACCGGAGGCGGGCTGCCGAGGCGAACCGGTCTCGACGGCCGGTCGCGCCGACGCGGCCTGCCGCGCCGGTGAACGTCCCGCGACCAGCAGGATCGCCCCTGCCACGCCCGCGAGGGCCGCGCTCAGCGGCCACAAGGCCCCCGGTGCGGCCGCGTACAGCGCTCCGCCGAGCGGCGGGGCCAGGACGACTCCGCTCACCGAGACCCCCGCGTACAGCGACTGGAAGCGGCCCTGGGCGTGGGCGGGCGCCTGGTCGGCGACGTACGCCGTGGCCGGGGTCTTGTAGAGGATCTCGCCCGCCGTGAGCAGCACCATCATCGCGACGGCCACCGCCACGGACGCCCCCAGGATCAGCGCGGCGTAGCCGAGTCCGACCAGGACGAGCCCGGAGCCGACCACCGCCAGCGGCGCCCGCTTGCGCAGGGCGATGGTGGCAGGGAGCTCCAGGCAGAGGATCAGTCCGCCGTTGATGGCGATCACCCAGCCGTAGACGGCGGTGGAGATGCCGTGGTCGCCGAGGAAGACGGGCACGGTGGAGAAGAGCTGGCGGTAGACGATGTCCGCGCAGAAGATCGTGACGAGCAGCAGCAGTACGGTGGGTCGCGCCTTCAGCTCCCGCCAGACACCGGGCCCTTGATGGCCCCGGGCGCCCTTGGCCCGCTGCGCCCCGTGCGCGGGCAGCACCCGGGCCGCGTAGGCGGCGAAGAGCAGAGAGCCGATGCCGTCGATGACGAAGAGCCAGGTGTACGAGAGGGACGCGGCGACCAGCGCCCCCAGCGGCGCCCCCACCGTGAACCCCGCGTTGCTCGCGAGCCGCATCACCGCGAACCCCTGACGGCGGCTCCCCTCGGGGACGGAGACCGCGACGAGGGCGGAGTTGGCGGCCCTGACCACGCCCGAGGCGTACTGGCACAGCGGGAGGACCGCGTACAGCGCCGCCGTCGGCAGGACGGGCAGCGCGATCAGCCCCGCCCCGCTGAACGCGGCCGCGGTGAGCAGGACCCTGCGGTGGCCCCAGCAGTCCCCGTACCAGCCGCCGGTGAAGTTCCCCGCGACGATGCCGATGCCGCCGATGCCGCTGAGCACTCCGGCCCGGGTGACCGGCAGGCCGCGCTCGCCCGTGAGGTAGACGAAGAGGTAGATGAAGGTGAAGGCGACGGCTGCGTTGAAGAAGAGGCCGAAGGCCAGCAGCCAGACGGTTCTCGGTACATCCCGCACGGTCTTCACGCTGTCCGCCCCCCACACCCGCCATGTAAGTTCCTCTTGGGAACGGACTATGGCAGCATGCTCCCCACAGGTCAACGGCATGACAGAAGGGACGGGGAGATGCCTCAGCGCACCAGCCTGAACGACGCCGACTGCGCGATCGCCCAGGCCCTGGACGTGGTCGGCGACTGGTGGACCCTGCTGATCGTGCGCGACACGGCGCGCGGGGTGCACCGCTTCGACGCGCTCCAGCGGGAGCTGGGCATGTCCCGCAAAGTACTCACCGAGCGACTGAAACTCCTGGTCGAGGCGGGCGTGCTGTCGCGCGAGCCGTACCAGGACCGCCCGCCCCGCCACGAGTACCGGCTCACGCCGCGCGGCCGCGCCCTGCTGCCCGTACTGATCGCACTCCAGGACTGGGGAGACGCCTGGGTGCTGGGAGAAGGAGAGACGATGGCGACGACGACCGGGGCCTCACAGGAGGCCGGGCGGGTGCACGGACTGATCGGCACGCGCGTACCGGAGATTCAACTCCTGGACTATGACGGCGAGTTGCGTGACCCCGTGTCCCAGGACACCCCGCACACAGTGCTGTACTGCTTCCCCAGCGCCTATGCCCGCCCCGACTCCTACCCGCCCGGCTGGGCCGGGATCCCGGGCGCGAGGGGGTGCACGCTCGAATCGTGCACCTACCGCGACCAGCTCGCGGAGTTCACGGCGGCGGGCGCGACCGTCCACGGCGTGTCCACCCAACGCCCTGACGAGCAGCGGGCGTTCGCCGACAAGGAGCGTCTGCGCTTCCCGCTCCTCTCGGACGCCGACCTCTCCCTGGCCGCCGCTCTCCGCCTGCCGACGTTCCGGGCCTCCGGGGTGAGCCGCCTCAAGCGGCTGACGCTGGTGGTGGACCGCGACCGTACGATCCGCGAGGCGATCTACCCGGTCACCGACATCGAGGCGAGCGTGCAGGCCGCGCTCTCCGCCGTCAGGCGATGACGCGGGCGAGTATCTCGCGGGTCTCGTCCGCGTCGAACTCCCGCCCGGTGAGCAGGAGTTGGATGAGAAGTCCGTCGATCAGCGCGACCAGCGCACGCGCGGTGGCCGGTGAGCCGGCGTACGGGATGATCACCTCGACCAGACCGTCCAGCCACTCCGCGGCGACCGGCCGCAGCGCCGCGCGGCGCAGGGCTGCGAGGTAGAGCTCGTACTCCAGGAGCATCCGGCCGCGGTCGCCCTCGACGAGCCGGCCGAGCAGCCGGGTGATCCGCTCGGCGAGGGATCCTTCCCCCTCGCCGAGCATGCGCTCCCAGCCCTCGACGGCGGTCTGCGGCTCCCCGTTGACCTGCCGCAGAGCAGCCACGAGCAGTTCGTCGAGTGTCTTGAAGTGGTACGTCGTCGAGCCGAGCGGCACATCGGCCTCGGCGGCGGCGGAGCGGTGGCTCAGCCCGGCGATCCCCTTCTCCCCCACCACCCGGATCGCGGCGTCGATGATGCGCTGACGGCGTTCGGGGTCGTAGCGGCGGGCCATCAGTGGGAGCCGCCGAGGTTGAGCAGCACCACACCGCAGATGACGAGCGCGATGCCCCCGAGCTTGGCGGCGCTCGCGGGCTCGCCCATGAAGAGCATGCCGATGGCGGCGATGGCCGCGGTACCGATGCCGGCCCAGATCGCGTAGGCAGTCCCCACCGACATGGACTTCAGCACCTGGGCGAGGAGCGCGAAGGCGAGGACGTATCCCACCACCGTGATCAGCGAGGGCCACAGCTTGCTGAAGCCCTCGCTGTACTTCATGGCGGTGGTCCCGCCCACCTCTGCCGCGATGGCCGCGGCCAGCAGTACGTATGGCATGTGTACTACCGTACACAACGCCGACCCTCAGGCCCCCGCGATCAGACCCCCGTGATCACCTTTTCCTCCCCGCCGGGAGCGGCGTGCATCGTCTCCTCGGGCCGCGCCTTCTTCGGCAGCAGCACCGTGAGGGCCAGGAAGGCCAGGAGCAGTCCCGTCTGTACGAGGAGTGCCCGGTGGAAGCCGCCGGTGAAGTCGCCCGTCTTGGCCTGCGCGAAGAAGACGGAACCGAAGACGGCCACACCGATCGAGCCGCCGATGGACTGCACCGCGGAGAGCACGCCGGAGGCCGAGCCGATCTCGTCGTCGTCGACCGCCGCGAGGACGAAGCTGAACAGCGCCGCGATCACCATGCCCGCGCCGATCCCCGCCACCGTCACACCGGGGACGATGTCCCAGACGGTGAAGGACGCGCCCAGGTGGTCGAGTTCGTACCAGAGCAGCCCCGCGCCGGCGAGCTGCACGAGCGGGCCGATCTGCAGCACCGCCCGGCCGATCCGCTCGGCCAGGAACGCCCCGCTGACCGCCCCGCCGATCGCGGTGCCGACGGCCAGCGGCAGATTGCCGAGGCCCGCCTCGCCCGCGGTGAAGTGCTGCCCGATCTGCAGGAAGAGCGTGAGGACGAGCTGGCTGCCGACCAGTCCGCCGAAGAAGAGGGCGATGCCCCCGAGTCCTACGGTGAAGGCTGGCTTGCGCAGCAGCGCGGGCGTCACCAGGGGCTCGCGGCCGCGCGCGGCGGTGCGCCGCTGCTGCACGGCGAAGGCGGCGAAACCGGCGACGGATGCGACCATGCAGAGCCAGGTCCACAGCGGCCAGCCCGCCTCCTGCCCCTGGTTGAGGGGCAGCACCAGCAGTCCGCAGGATACGGCGACGAGCGCGGCCCCCACGGTGTCGACGGCCACCGTGCGGTCGCCGGGTTTCTTCGGTACGAAGATCCACGCGACGACGAGCGCGGCCACCCCGATGGGCAGGTTGACCAGGAAGACCAGCCGCCAGCCGAGCCCGAAGAAGTCCCCCGAGATCAGCCCGCCGCCCAGGACCGGGCCGACGATTCCGCCGAGGCCGAGCACAGGACCGAAGATGCCGAAGACCTTGGTGAGTTCGGGGCCGGAGAAGTTCTCGCGCAGCAGACCGAGCCCCTGCGGAAGCAGCATCGCTCCGGCGGCGCCCTGCAGCAGCCGGAAGAGGATCAGCCACCCGATGTCCGGCGCGAGCGCGCAGAGGAGGGAGGCGGCGGTGAAGGAGAACAGCCCGGCGAGGAACATCCGGCGGCGCCCGTAGCGGTCGCCGAGCCGGCCGCCCAGGATCAGCCCGGCCCCGAGTGTGAGGGCGTATCCGCCGATCACCCACTGCAGGCCGACGGAGCTCGCCCCGAGGGACTCCTCCAGGGCGGGTCCCGCCACATTGACGATGGACGCGTCCAGCAGATCCATGATCTCGGCGACGAGCATCACCACAAGGATGAGCCATCGCCACCGGTAGGGGGCCTCGGCGGTCTGCTCGGCACTCACTTTACCTCAACTCATTGATTACCAATATTCTTAGCAATATTGAGAGTATCGTGAGCCGCATGGATGTCAAAGAGCCCGCAGCGGGAGCGGCCGCGATCCGCGACCGGCTGCGCCAACTCACGCTCAGGCAGCAGCGATTCGAGCGCTACCTGGGCAGGCGGCTGGGGGTCGACCCCGCCGGGCTCGCGGTCATGGACCACCTGGTGAACATCGGTCCCGCGACACCCAGCGAGCTGGCCCGCAGCCTCTCCGCGTCGACCGCGGCGATGACCCTGGTCATCGACCGGCTGGCGACCGGCGGCCATGTGACCAGGGAGCCGCACCCCACGGACCGCAGGAAGGTGATCGTCACCCCCGCCGGGCACTGGGAGGAGGCGGCGTACCAGTACGTAGAACCTCTGATCAGGGGTGTCGCCGAGGCCACCGCGGCGATGACCCCCGAGGAGCGGGCCGCGGTGGCGGGCTTCCTGGAGCGGATGGCCGCCGCCTACGACGGGGCGACGGCGCCCTGACCTGCCCGGCGGCGCTGCGCCCCGTGCGCGTGAGCGGGGTTACGCCCCGTACACGTAAGGGGTCGTCGTGCTCAGCCGGGTGAAGCCGAGCCGCTCCAGAATCGGCCGGCTGTCGTCGGTGGCGTCGACCTGCAGATAGCGGTAGCCGCGCTCGGCCGCGATGGCGGCCCGGTACGCGACCAGCGCGCGGTAGATCCCCTTGCCCCGCCACTCCGGCGCCGTGCCCCCGCCCCACAGG
>NZ_JAFLRJ010000201.1 GCF_017315755.1 Streptomyces beijiangensis | reverse complement strand
CATTTACGGGACAAGCCTTAGCCGGCCTTGGAGCAGACGCCACCTACAGGTCACCCCTTAAACCTGGCCGCCTCAACGACTGCAGCAGTGACGGCAGGAACCACCCGAGGATCGAGGGAGTGAGGAACGATCTGATCGAAGGCCAGCGCGTCAGCCGCCACCGCAGCAATCGCATCGGCTGCTGCAAGTTTCATGCGATCTGTTATGAATCGGACTCCGGCGTCCAGAGCTCCTCTGAAGATCCCAGGCGATGCCAGAGTGTTGATGATCTGATTCGGATAATCACTGCCTCCTGTGCCCACAATCGCGGCATGTCGTGAGGCCAGGTGGGGGTGGATCTCGGGCACAGGGTTCGACAAGGCGAACACGATTGCCTGGGGCGCCATTGTCGCGATCAGCGATTCTGGCACGATGGACGACGAAAGACCTATGAAGACATCGGCATCGCGAATAGCCTCGGCCAAGCCGCCACGTATCCCGTGAGGGTTTGTCTGAGCTGCCACATCTAGCTTGACGGCACTCATACTCCGGCGCCCATCAAACAGAACACCACGTGAGTCGACCACGGTAACGTCCTTGATCCCGGCAGCCAAAAGGATCCTTGCTGTTGCGATACCAGCGGCCCCAGCACCACAGACGACAACTCGGTTGGACTCAACTCGGCGCCCTAGCACTGAGGAAGCACCTCGAAGGGCTGCCAGGACAGATACCGCTGTGCCATGTTGGTCATCATGCATGACAGGGCAGTCGAGAACAGACGTAAGGCGTTCTTCCAGGTCGAAGCAGTCGGGTGCCGCTATGTCCTCCAAGCACACCGCCCCAAAAGACGGCCTAAGGCGGCGCAGAACCTCAACGATCTCGTCCACACTTGCAGCATCAAGGACGATCGGTATGGCGTTCAAGTCTGCGAAGCGTTTGAAGAGGGCCGCCTTCCCCTCCATGACCGGCAGAGCCGCGGCAGGTCCGATATTACCCAGGCCGAGCACAGCAGTTCCGTTCGTAACAACGGCAACGAGTCGAGTGGCCCACGTATAACGGGCAGCCAGGGAAGCATCCCTTGCTATCGCTGAACTGACCCTCGCCACACCGGGGGTGTACGCCACAGACAAGGCATGTGGACCGTCGATAGGTGGTGAAATGCCGATGCTCAGCTTTCCTCCCTCATGAGCCTCGAATATTTCCGAGTCACCAATCTGAACATACTCCCGAGATCCAATGGCAGTCATGATGTCCCTTAGTGCGTGCCGATTCAATCTTGACAGAAGAGTGCAGTGATAGCTGCCTCGGTTGTTTCAACCCAGCCCAGAACAGCCATAGTCACGAACCTGCCATCACGCCCCAGCGCCAGCATCGAAAGTCCGCGTAGCTATTGATTCAGTAATAGCAGCAAACAGGTCAGCGATCTCGGCCTCGATTGCCTGCGCATCGTCCATGTGCTCAGCAACAACACAGTACTCACCAAAGCCGCCAGATGGACTGTTGTCGTCAACAGCAATCAGGACACCGCAGCGGGCATCATGGTCGTATGCCAAGCCACTTTGACGCAAAGCCTTGACCGCGACACTCACCCTAGGAAAGGTGCAACGCCTCTGCTCTACCAGCACCCGATCCCAAGACTTACCCAACCCAACGACTCGTTCGGCAATATGATATGCGTGAGTAGACCCACTGACCCGACAATTAAATTCGTTAATCAAAAAATCACCGTCAGGCGTCACCACCGCATCAACGCTCACCACACCTCGGTAACCCATTGCATGGATGGGTCCGCAGAGGCGTCTCGCGGCTTCAAGGAACAGCCCAAAGGCCGGCAGGTCACATGATGGAGCCGGCCAGACGTGCCCGTTCAGTACTGGAGCCATGCGCATCTCGCCGTGGCCCGTCTGCTCGACACCTTGGTCATCAACCTGAAACTCTGCACAAATCGGCACAGAGTCCACAAAGTAGCGCTCTATTACAACCGGGCGGCAGCCGCCATCTGTGAGCCAGTCCCATCGCTCGGCGAGATATTTAGCCAGTTCGGCTCGATCGTCGACCACTACTGTCCGGAGTGCCCCGATGGGTTCAACATCTGATACCGGACTCACGATCTCATTTCCGAACCCAGCAACATGGAAATCTCGTTTTAGGATACCGGGGAATCCGCGAGACAGGAGTTCCGTCCACATGAACACCTCAGCCGCCTCTATAGAAGAGCAGACCTTACCCTCGGGCACTGGGACTCCCGCGCCACCCGCCAAAGCGCGGAATGTAGACTTACTGTTAAGAAGCCTGCCACCTCCCTGCTCCAGAAAACCGAAGCCGGGTGTCACATCGCCCAAACCGAGCCACTTCACCAACGAAACAATATTGCTGTCAAAATGAAACGGAAGCACTTTTCTTACATCGCGCTCGGCAACGACCCTCCGAAGACGGCGCCGGAATCCCTCATCTGCAAGCCGGTCGCGTGAAAGAACCCCGTCCCCATATATGCCGGGTGGAGGTACGAGGACCTCAACGGAGGACCGTTCTATCTTGAGCTGAGACGTCACATAGCGAAGGAACGATTCATCGGGCTCAACTGGGAGAACCAGCACGTCACCAGACTGAAGAGACCAGGCCATGCGTTGCGCCTGATTCCCGACGTACCGTCGGTAGTCAGGAGAAAGTATCGCCAGATCGCCGACCATTTCCTCAGTTCGTTGGTTACTGATGATTAGAGTTGGCACGGGAAGGGCCCTCCTAAAGATTGGCTGGGAGTTACTAGTTGACCGAAGCCGCGGCCCGGAAGGACGACCTCTCTAGCCAAATCGATTCGGTCTCCCACGCCTCCCTATTGCGTACGTACAACGGTTGATCGGCAGTGATCGAGTCAGTCTGTGCTTGACCGACACTCAAGCGCCATCGAACCGAGCCGGTAACCTTTGCAGCGCATGATCCGACGAATGCCTGGGCGGCAGCCCGGAGTTCCCCGAACCACCGCCCCTCGAGAGCCTCCCTCACCCAGACTTGCTCCGTGTGCATCTTCTCTCGAATCGTCTCGGAAGACAGGACTGCAGTTTCCAGGTGTCGGAAAGATTTCAGTAGTATCCATGCAGCCGGCATCTCGCGAAGCTCGAGCACTTTCACATCGCCCTCAAGGTGTTCAAGACCGCTATAGCGACCGATGCCGTAAGCGCCGCACTGACGGTTGAGTACTGAGATCAGATCCATCAAGGGCATCTCAACACCGTTCACTGCGGTTGGTCGGCCTGCTACGAAACTCACTTGCACAGATTCTTTAGCAATAGCGTTGGCGACTTCGCTCCACTGATACATGTGTTCTGGAACTCGATGATCCTCAGGGTCGTCCAAGAAGCCCGACTCGAACTCACGGCACCAAAGGTTTGAGTCACCACTTACATGGCGCTCACTCATTTGATGCAGACCGGCTGCCTTGAGCTCGACGATCTTTTGCTCTCTGTCGATCGGATCCAGGTCGTAGGGACTCCCGTATCGGCCTTTGTAGCCAAGAAGCGCGAAAGCACCGTTCAAGCGTCGCAAAGTGTTCTGAGAGCGATTTGCCGTGTGGAGCATGATTGGCGCACCAAGTGACTCTGCCAGCTCCTGCGCTACCTCAGCGATCAGTGGCCTACTGAGAGACGAGCTGATTGGGTGAGTATCGAGATATACTGCTTGGGCTGCAATTGCAGGCCATACAAAATCCTCAACGAATCTCTCTCGTGCATCAACGACGTGCAGCTGGATACCCAGTTGATCGCATATTTCCTGCTTGGTCTGTCGCGACTCGTCTTCGCCAAGTTCAACCGTCAGAGCATGAACATTCTTAGCCCTTAGCGATTTGAGGCGGTACAGAAGATACGTGCTGTCGAGCCCACCGCTGAAAAGAGTGACCACCGGAGTATCTGCAGGAGTTCCGGCGGGAAATATCTCCTCGAATGACCTAATCACGCCCATATCAACTCTCAGAATCTCACTCATAAGTCACCCGCACTGTTTCCTCGATGTCAGCTATCAAGCTCGAGAGATCTTCATGAGTCTGGGTGGCCCCATAGCAAACGTATGTATTTCCGAGTCTGCCGTCACGCCAATCAAGATTGTGACCGGGTTCTTGATGAACGATTACTCTCGAAATCTCTGGCCTCAGCTGAAGATTCCCTGTTCCCTCAATCCGCACCATTCTCGTTGCTTCGAGGGGTGGGAGCTTCGCGTAAAGGAAGGAAACTCGGCGGCGCGGACTGGCACCTACATTCCGCATGATTCCCGTATCGCCCATAGCGATCCGAACGGCGATTTCGATTGCATTTATACCCTTAGAATCAGCGAGAAGCTCATGGACACGCCCACCTAGCCGACCATTGACTTCAATCACCTGCGGCCCACGCTCTGTCAACTTAACTTCCGTATGACAAACGCCATGACGTACGCCTAGAGCTTTCAGGGCAAGGGACGCAACTTCGAGAACATCCTCTCGTTCAGCCATAGAAAGGGCCGCCGGCATGAAGGAACCCGTCTCTCGAAATGGTTCAGCAAGCGGGAATTTTCCCGTTACTTCGAGATGGGTGATCTCATGATCATGCACCGCGGTTTCAACAGAAACGTAGTCGCCCCATGCCGCTCCCGGCGCTACGCCGTCCATTTCCTGCTCTAGCACGAACAGTTCAGATCGTCCAAGCGCACTTCTCGGGAAGATTTCCCCACAAGCCCTGACGAGATCCTCCACGGAGCGAATAGGATAAGTGCTTCGACTCCCTGATCCCTGGTTAGGCTTAAGGACAGATGGCGCCCCGACTTCTTCAAAGGCGCGCAGTGCGGATTCTTTGTCTTCGACAATCCGAGTCATTACAGAAGACGCACCGATAGAATTTAGAATGGTGCGCTGCACGTGCTTCTGGGTCAGATACTGGACGGTATGGGGCGAGTGGAAGGCTAGGCCCAACTCCTGTGCCAGGTCCGCAGTGTGCCCTAGCTGATGTTCGCTAAAGGTCACTATGCCCTTGGGGTTGTAGTCCCGAATACGCTCAACGGCCTGCCCTAGGTCCAACCCAGTTATGTCACACAGGATTCCAAATTCGTTCATGAGTTCTTTGGGCTGGCTGGGGTCCGTTGAGTCTGGACAGACGAACACTGGGGTGGCGAAGTTTTCCAGCGCGGCAGCGATATCCATGACGCCAGCTGATCCCAGATCATAGACGACTGCAATTCGATCCATAGTGACCTCCACATGAAGATGGTCCGACACTAAACTGCGTCGGTCTTTAGGCCATCGATTACATGAGCGAGATCGCTAAGGGTGGAATGCAGCGTCAGTGTTCGGAACCCTACGTCCACTCCCACATCTCGTCGGATGTGTCGCTTAACCCGAAATGCGAGGAGAGAATTACCACCGAGATAGAAGAAGTCGTCACCCCTTCCTACGGCTTCTAGGCGCAGGAGCTTTTCCCACAAAGCTGCAAGATACTTCTCCGTTTCAGTCTGTGCCGGCCGATGCTGCGCAGCACGTACCTGCTCCCGATCCAGCATTGACCGGAGTACGTCGCGATCTCGTTTCCCGCTCTCATTGGCCGGCAGTTCAGCGAGGACGTATATACGACTGGGGATCATATAGTCTGGAAGCTCGGCCTCAGCGAAGTCACGTACGTCCTTCGGGGTAACACCTTCCGCGGCCGCTACAAATGCATCGATCCGCAGGTCGGAGTCTTCTCCTGTCACCAGGACAGCAACCTCATGAACCTGCGGGTGATGAGCCAGAGTGATCTCAACATCGCCGGGTTCTACACGGTATCCGCGAATCTTAACCTGCTCATCGATACGACCAAAGTATTCGTAAATACCGTCGGGTCGCCTACGAACTAGGTCACCACTGGCATACATTCGGCCGTCAACTCGGGAGAAGGGGTCCTTAAGGAAACGATTCTCGCGTATCGCAGCTTCCCCGATATACCCTCGTGCAACTCCCGGTCCACCGATATACAGTTCCCCCATCTCTCCATCGGGAACCGGGCTACGATCGCCGTCAAGCACGTACAGCATGAACCCCTCAAGAGGGCGACCGATCGGGACGCTCTCCTCGTCTTCATGTATGCGCTCCACGTGATGCACACTGCAACCTGTCGTGGTCTCCGATGGCCCATACAAATTCCACAGGCTGCCCGTAAAATCGGACTGCAAAAGGCTCGTGCAAGCGGATGGCAGCATTGCACCTCCACCGACTTGGAGAATCCTCAGCCCGGCAAAGGTCTCCGGGGCTTCATGCGCCAAGTGGTTGAAGGCCATAGTGGGGGCGATCATCACGCTGATCTCTCGCTTCTGCAACTCGTGTTGCAAGTCAGAAGCAAGGAGTTCAGGCATTGAAGGCATAACAACGAGGTGTGCGCCAGCAGCAAAAGTGAACCAGACCTCGTAGTGGAAAGCATCGAATGAAGTACTTGCGATTTGGCTAGTACGGTCCGTATGAGAAAGAGCCGGCATAGCAGGGTTACACGCAAAGGCAATCATGTTCCCGTGCTCGAGTACGAAGGACTTCGGTGAGCCGGTGGATCCGGACGTGAATAGCACACAGGCAGCCGTGTTTGGTCTAACTCCAGGAACCGGGAAGCGCGTCACTGCATCTACCGGCTCGCTGAGCCACTCAACTATCTCGATGCCTTCGGCTTCCAAGTGGGCAAGGCGCTCTCTGCCTCCAGGGTCTGTAACTACGTATTGAGCCCCACTGTCTCGGATCATTAGGTCACGGCGCGCGTTCGGATAGCGTTCGTCCACGGATACATACGCGGCGCCTGACTGCAGAATTCCGATCATCGAGACGAAGGTGTCCACCGACCGGGGCCGGTTAATGGCTACCCGGTCCTCGATGCCGACTCCCTGCGAGGCAAGGTGGGCAGCGAGGGCGCGAGCCCGGGACGACAGCTCCAAGTAGCTCAGCTCACGTTGGCCGTCACTGACTGCCGCACGATCTGGGTGCTCTACTACCGTTCGATCGAAGAGCCCCGTCAAGGTCTCACAGCTGATCAACTGGCTAAGGCGGGGCAACGGGTCTCCTTGGCTATTGGACGGATCGGTTGACGTGAGCTCTGCACCCTGCGAATAGATCTACTTCCAGGCACCCTCAGCCGGTACGTGACGGACGCAGATCTACAACTAGCGGGTAGGCACTGAAAGCCCCGTCGATGAGTGTGAGAAACATGCCCTCATGCAGATCAACGGAGACACGACGCCGGTCAGGCCGCACTGTAACTGTCATGGGTTCACTGACGCCTGGGGCAAGAGTCACTGCCTGAACAGTTGGAGCTGGCAGATGTTCGTATGCGCCATTGACAAATACGAAGGCCGCAGCGCCGCGGACTGTGCGGTTTGAGTCGTTGTGGAGGGCTGCGGTAAGCGATATGGCCTCCCCGACACGCGCCTGAATGTCCATCGGGGTCGTGTGCCTGACGGGCCCACCTGCAGCCGATGACCACCGCCAGGTTCCGCATCGTGGGCAAATACCCAAGTGCACCAGCAGATCCTCGCGTGTTCGATGGCGATAGATGCTGCTGCGTGCAGAGTTCCGCCCGCAGTGTGGGCATGGCACAGCAGTCGACGCTACTGGCTGGCATTCCGACAGCAGCGGACCGCCAGGACGCCACCAGGTAGCGTGAGCATTCTCCACAATCCCTTTGAGAATATTGATTTGAGCTGATGCCACGTCGTCCGACAGGACGCTAGTCAGTTCGCCTGCCATTGGGGCGTCATCATGGAAGGGCTGCAAGCAGACACGTGCCAGATGGATTGCGGCATCGTCCCATTGGATTAGTGCCGCCTGGTCGACCTCTATGTCCATCCAGCGCAGTCTCTGAAGCGCCGGCAGCACCTGTGTTGACAGATGGTTGACCTCGACCATGGTTGTCGCATCTATTGCCGTCGGCGCAGGCGTGCCACGCCCATCGACGTGCTTTGGGGACACCACGGCCCGAAGACTGCTAGCGCTCCTGTTAGGGAAGCTGATCGCCGGGTCGCCAAGCAGGATGACTTTGCTCATCTCCCCGCCGACGCCTTGCCCGTACTCGTTGAGCCTTTTGGCCACATCGCCCAAGCGCAGGCCGTCATTGAGGGCTTCAGTAAGTATGTGCTCAGCCTTCGCATCCACTCGATGACGCCCGAGGGATCCGATGACCGCAACAGCCGTCCCTTCAAGCAACCCGAGGGACAGGTTGGTGGACAGAGGCATTCCGCTTACACCGGGCGAGGCTGAATGACATGACTGCGCGTAGACAACTGTGCCTGATATTGCATGGGCAGGTATGCGATCCTCGGGCTCGAGATCGTGGCGGTAGCAGCCTCCCCCGAGCATGCACGCCGGGACTCTGGTGTTAACTGGCAGTGCGCCTGTGGAGAGTTCGTTGCTGGACCGACCGCAGATGATGGCATCCGGCAGGTTGAGGGAGCACTCTCTGCCATGGCTACGCAGGACCAAGAGCTCAGAGCGCTTGGCGGTGATCAGACTTAGATCCTCAAAGCTAACCACGTCGGCATCTTGTGAGCCTGGGAGCGCTGGGTGAACAAGTCGGCGGTCCTGTGTGCCAGGCAACGAAGGTAGGGCGAGCGTTCGATATACGAGTGCCGCCAGAGCGTCCAGTTCACGAGTAGTGACCAGACCTAGCCGCGGATGTCCATCGCCAGGCAAATCGCCCAGCGCTTCCAGATCCTCAGCGAGAGCCACCAGAGCCACAAATTCATCGCCCAGCCGATCCAGCTCCGCCGCAATTTCCGTCTGCGTCGTGACACGGTGAGCCCGACCGGTGGCTCTCGCGAGCAAGCCAGCTACCGCCGCTACTTCCTCCCCACCGAAGGAGAGTACGACACCCGGTAGATGACACGGTGCGACCCCCGGCAACGCGGCAGCGGAGGCATCTTCCACTTGTGCTAGCGAGAATTTGGCGATGGTCCGTTCGAGGACAGGTCCCTCGAGCAACGGGAACGACTCCGCCGGATTCCATCGCTCGGCTGCACGGACATAAGCCTGAGTACTTGTATGAACTGTCGGCGAGAGGAACACTCGATCATTCATGCGCTGCTACCACCAGCCGTTGACCAGAGTGTTCTGCTCCAGAACCTCGGATTTACCGGCTCCCAGCACCTGCGACTCTTTTGCCTTCGGATTATCCGATCCGAACTCGGAGATTCCGGTGGCGACTGCAGCGACGATTGCCAGCACCGAGAGGAGCTTGCGCATTAGAGAAGACATGACGACCCCGTTTGACAGAATTGGTTAACTCACCTGGTCCGATCAGCCACAGAGATGGAAGCTTTCCGATCTCTGCGCTGCATCGTTGAAAGGATTCTGTGATCGGCAGCTACCTGCGTCTATAGGTTCGCCCCTGCGTGCACTAGACACGTCCACTCAGCGCCAGCGCCCCCGAGGCGTCCACATAGAGAGACAGGAGATCGGTATCTTCCGTCATGTCCAGTAACCAGTAGTTCGCTAGGCCAGCGGTAGAGATCAAGGCTGTGGCTGGCGGAGACCACGTCGGGCAAAGCCATTGGTGCGCGTCTGATCGATCTCGATCCGCACGGACCACAGCGGTCCTGGATGATGTCGGGCGCAAGCCAAGAGCGCGCCACAGGTGAGGACCGGAGCCGACAAGGCGGCTTCAGCAGGTGAGACGCGCCCTGGCGTACGGGCGCAACAGGGCGCGATGAGGACGTTTCCAGGGGGCCAGGCTGAGTGGGGCGGAGCCACTGCTCAAGAGTCGCTCAACGAGCATCTAGACGCCGCGACGATCAGCATTCTTCCGCGGTTGGAGCGCACGGTATCGATTGGAGTATGTGGTCGGCTGGCCGAACCAGCTGCATTGCGCGGCTGGAGCGCCCCCACGTAAGCCACTCGGGCCTCACGCAACACTGATAGCAGTCGACAGTGGTCGGGTGGCACAGTTGACCACCGTCGCCGGCAAGCGAACCCTTGCTCTCCGGCCCAGACCCGTGCCACCCGGCTGGCGTTGCAGCCCGGTCCTGCGTCGGCCCGGAGAACCCGAGGCCCGGGACGGCGGGCACCACCTCACGGTCGACGACCAAGGCGCAAATGGTGTACGGGGATAGACAGCTACGCATGCAGCGCATGGGAAGACCACCCGCCGGGCCCGACCATGGACACGCAACCAAGCCGTTGCGTGTCTTGCCGAGCCTGCGCAGCCACTGCTGGCCTACGTGCGCGGGGACCGTACCGTCCTTCCGATCGCCGGTGCCGTCGATGACGATGCACCCGCCGTTGCGTGGCGCGATGGCTTCGTTCCTGAGCCCTGATTCCGGTTGCCGAGCGCTGAACCACTCGCCGTCCACGCCAATTCCGAGGGGAGGAAGTGGAGTCCGCTACACCGCACACCGACCACCAGTTCCTCCTCGGCCAGGGAGGTCGAAGCGCACGGCAAACTCCTCCAGCCAACCCAGGCGGGCGCCAGATCGGACTGCCAGGTCGCTCCATCAACCTCAGCCCTCAGGCTCACCCAACCCCGTACTGCCGGCTCACGATCACCCCAACCAGGCCGCCAACGCTCGCTAACATCGCCAGGTTTGACCAACTACTGGTAGATGCTGCCGTTAGCTCCATGATGGTCAAGTCTTTGCTCATTGGTGTTGGTTTCCTATATCCGTGACAACGGATACAGGTCGCCCCACCTGCAAGGGCGCGAATTCAATGGAATCCGCAGAAGGCGCTAGAAGCGTCCGTCTGGCGCGGTCTCAGCATTTGATACAGGGGATCAGCCTGTCCATTACCTGCCGTGGCTAGTTGCCGCAATCCCTCAACCGTAGACCCACCTTGGGCTCACCGGTAATACTCGTCGCACCACGCCAGCAGACGCAGATCTCTCGGGCGAAGGCTGGAGTATCGGCAAGGAGTAGGCTGTGGCAAACGTTCCCCTCGGGAAGAAGTACTGGACCCTGTGGGCGTCTTCAAGTATCTCGAACCTCGGCGATGGAATGCGAATCGTCGCACTTCCACTGCTTGGGTACACCGTAAGTCAGGACCCGCTAGAGATTTCGCTGATCCTTACCCTCTCATCGCTATCCTGGTTGACCTTTGGGCCGCTTGCCGGCGTTTTGGTGGATAGGCTGACTTGGCGCCGCGTCATAGTCTTCGGGAATGGCATTCGCTTCCCCTTGGTTGGATTGTTCGCTGGCCTGGTTGCTGCCGGTGAGACACAGATGTGGCATATATATATGCTCGCCGTGATCTTGCCGGTCTGTGAGGCTTTCGCCGACTCTGCGGCGCAACCGGCGATCTCCAGCCTTGTGCCAGAGAACGCACTAGAGGGGGCAAATTCTCGACTGTTTACGGCCCGTATGCTGGCACAGGATGTAGTTGGTTCGCCTGTCGCAGGTCTATTGTTCGGAATATCCGCTAGCCTTCCGTTTCTTCTCGATAGCATTTCATTCGGCGTATCCGCGCTGTTGATCTTGCTTATTCCGGTTGCCGCGTCCGACACCTGCGAGCCCCTGAAGAATGACAGAACTACACGGTCGATTATTTCGGACCTGAAGGATGGCGTGCGCACCATCTGGCAGCAACCGCTGCTGCGAACGATCACCTTGACTAATGCTGCCGTTAACTTTTCGCTCTTGCTCGGCACGGCGGTGCTGGTTCTGTTCGCAAAAGAAGATCTGAAACTTTCAGATTCTAGCTATGCACTGCTCTTCACATCTGCGGCGCTCGGCAGCGTGCTTGGCGGGCTCTGCGCACCGAGGATAGTAAAACGTATGGGCAGCGGACCCGCCCTGGCATGTGCTATCGGCGTCATCGGTATGTCGCGGATCTGCTTCGGATTGTCGGTCGGCCCCGTCACCGCAACCGCGGCGTATATGGCAGCCGGGGTGGCCTTTGCGCTTTGGGTAGTCGCAGCGAGCTCTTACCGGCAAAGGGTCACACCCCAGGAGTTGCAGGGACGGGTGTACTCCGCAGCACTCGCACTGGGGCATGCCGCTTCGGTGGTCGCTGCCCTGGCATCGGGATTCCTCACACGGACGCTCGGAGCCAGGACGGTGATGGTGTTGGGCGGAGTCCTGGTTCTGGGGTGCGCCTTGGCATGTATCCACACTGTACGCAAAGTGACGCGAGCTGAGGCACAGGAATATGCAGTCCCACTCGCCGGAAAGGAAGACGAGGTAACTCCGTGAGCTCACTCGATTCACCAACACCTTCTGGCGGACCGCTGGAATTCGATCTCGAAGAAATCAGGCCACAGCAGCACGTCGTGGTGTGTAAGTGGGATCGCGAGCTGGTTAACGCACTCCTGGAAATTACTTCGCATCTCTATGTCGTGTTGGACGACTACGATATCGATCATTCAAACCCTGACTGGGATATTCTGGAACGCGTCGAGCGCGTATATCGCGTTCGAGAGTTTGACAGCATTGAGGGCATAGCGTCGGTGGCTGCCGATCTGTCGCTGCAGGGTGTTGAGATAGATCGAATCATTAGTTTCACAGAATTCAGCCAGTTCGGCGCCGGCTATCTTGGTGTGTTGCTGGAAGTCGACACTCACGACACCATGCGGCACGTGTCCTACCGCGACAAGCGGATAATGAAATCTCGCGTCCAAAAGGCTGGCGTTCAAACTGCCACCTGGCGGAGCGTAGGTGATCGCAGTCGAAATCGGGACGTCATGCGAGTCAGGGAGGATCTAAAATTCCCAATCGTCTTGAAGCCTGCTTCGGGATCAGGAACGATCAACACACGCACCGTGGCTTCCCAGAGCGATCTAAGGACTGTCCCGTAACTG
>NZ_JAFLRJ010000200.1:372-9563 GCF_017315755.1 Streptomyces beijiangensis | reverse complement strand
CACGGCCATCAGCCGCCCCTGCACCTCGTCTGCGTCGGCGCTCCTCACCGCCCACCCCGCAAACCCCCGCCGGCCCACGGCCTCTTCGGGCGGCCAGCCGAGGATGCGCTCGGCCTCGCGGTTCCAGTGGGTGATCACACCCTCCGCGTCGAAGGCGCAGAGAGCCGCGTCCATGCCGTCGAGCAGCGCGGCGAGAAGATCGCTGGTGGGCTGCTCGTGTTCGGGCTCGATCCGGGAAGCACTCATCCTGTACCCCCTGCAGGACGTGTCCGCCGCATGTGACGTCTACCCGATCATTCAACGCGAACGTGACCCACCCCACACCGTGCTTTGCCAAATTAATTGGTTGTGGGCCGGAGGGGGCGTGCCTACTGTGGGCGTCACGCCGAAAGGAGGTGATCCGAGAAGTGATTTCTTATCGGACCAGCGAGGTGGCTGCGGGCTGACGCCCGTCGTCGCACCTGCCGACAGACCGTCGGCCGTAATACCCAGCAGTCACCGACCCGCGGGTTCGCCGGTATCGTCCGTCCGGCTCCTCTTCCCGGGAAGAGGAAACAGAACCCGCGGGTTTCTGCATGTCCGCGCGCCCTTAAGGGCAGAGGCGCTCGACGCGCCACCCCGCGCCCTCGCTCACGTACCGCAAGCGGTCGTGCAGCCGGTTCTCGTGCCCCTGCCAGAACTCCACCGCTTCGGGTACGACCCGGAAGCCGCCCCATCCCTCCGGCACCGGCACCTCGCTGCCCTCCGGGTAGCGGGCCGCCAACTCCTCGTACTTGTCGGTCAGTTCCTCGCGCGACCCGATCACCGTCGACTGGGCGCTCGCCCACGCCCCCAACTGCGAGCCGTGCGGCCTGCTGCGGAAGTACGCGGCCGTCTCCTCACGCGGGATGCGGGCCGCCGCGCCGGTGACGATGACCTGGCGGGCGATCTGGTGCCAGGGGAAGAGGAGCGAGAGATACGGATTGGCGGCCAGCTCACGGCCCTTGCGCGACGCGTAGTTCGTGAAGAAGACGAAGCCCCCGGCGTCGTACTTCTTCAGCAGGACGGTCCGCGAGGACGGGCGGCCTTCGGGGGTCGCCGTGGAGACGACCATCGCGTTCGGCTCGTGGAGCCCGCCGGTCGCGGCGTCCTCGAACCAGCGCGCGAACTGGTCCATCGGGGTGGGGGCGAGGTCCGTCTCCGCGAGGACGGTGGTGCGGTACTGCTCGCGCATGGCGGCGGGATCGAGATCGTTCGGCACGGGCACATCCTGCCGGATTCTCCGCGAACAGCGGCGTGTGCCGGCTACCGCATCTTCCCGGGGGCGACCCCCGGACCCCCAGCAGCGCAAGCAGGGCGTTCCCACCGATCCCTGCCGGATTCTCCGCGAATAGCGGCGTGTGCCGGATACCGCATCTTCCCGGGGGGCGACCCCCGGACCCCCAGCAGCGCAAGCAGGGCGTTCCCACCGATCCCTGCCGGATTCTCCGCGAATAGCGGCGTGTGCCGGATGTCACGCTTCCCCGCACCCGTCCGGACCCGCCAAACTCTGGGGCGGGCCGCTGTGCCCTTCTGACGAAAACGGTGGGGTGACCACTCGCCGCATGGGGCATGAGCGGGGTGACCCCACACCCCCTTTTCTGTCTGTCGCACACATCACGAGGAGCCGCCTGATGTCCGACTTCGTACCTGGTCTTGAGGGAGTAGTCGCTTTCGAGACGGAGATCGCCGAACCCGACAAGGAGGGTGGAGCGCTCCGTTATCGGGGCGTCGACATCGAGGACCTGGTCGGCCATGTCTCCTTCGGCAATGTCTGGGGACTGCTGGTCGACGGGGCGTTCAACCCCGGTCTGCCGCCCGCCGAGCCGTTCCCCATCCCCGTCCACTCCGGCGACATCCGGGTCGACGTACAGTCCGCGCTCGCCATGCTCGCGCCCGTCTGGGGCCTCAAACCGCTCCTGGACATCGACGAGAAGACGGCCCGCGACGATCTGGCGCGGGCCGCTGTCATGGCACTCTCGTACGTCGCCCAGTCGGCCCGCGGACAGGGCAACCCGATGGTCCCGCAGCGCGAGATCGACAAGGCGCAGTCCGTCGTCGAGCGGTTCATGATCCGGTGGCGCGGCGAGCCCGACCCCAAGCACGTGCAGGCCGTCGACGCCTACTGGACGTCCGCCGCCGAGCACGGAATGAACGCCTCCACCTTCACCGCACGCGTCATCGCCTCGACGGGCGCGGACGTGTCCGCCGCGCTGTCGGGGGCCGTCGGCGCGATGTCGGGCCCGCTGCACGGCGGCGCTCCCTCCCGAGTCCTCGGCATGATCGAGGAGATCGAGCGGACCGGGGACGCGACCGCGTACGTGAAGCAGGCCCTGGACAAGGGCGAGCGGCTGATGGGCTTCGGCCACCGCGTGTACCGCGCCGAGGACCCCCGGGCGCGCGTCCTGCGCCGTACGGCCAAGGAGCTCGGCGCCCCGCGCTTCGAGGTCGCCGAGGCCCTGGAGAAGGCGGCCCTGGAGGAGTTGCACGCGCGGCGCCCCGACCGGGTGCTCGCCACGAACGTCGAGTTCTGGGCGGCGATCGTGCTGGACTTCGCCGAGGTCCCCGCGCACATGTTCACGTCGATGTTCACCTGCGCGAGGACGGCCGGCTGGTCGGCCCACATCCTGGAGCAGAAGCGCACGGGCCGTCTGGTCAGGCCGTCCGCGCGGTACATCGGCCCCGGTTCGCGGGACCCGCGCGACATCGAGGGGTACGACGGCATCGCCCGCTGACGGCGGGAGCCTGCCGCGGTCCCGGCGTGCGAACCGTGCGCCGGGACGCTGGCCTTGACGTCGGCGTCAAGGTCTACCGTCGTACGCGACGACACAGAAGGGCAGGCGGGGACCTTGCGCATCGGAGAACTGGCGGACCGGGCGGGCATGACCACGCGCGCACTGCGCTACTACGAGTCGCGCGGACTGCTCCCCGCCCGTCGGGCCGGCAACGGTTACCGCGACTACGACGAGGACGATCTGGCGCTGCTGCACCAGATCCGTACCCTCCAGGACTTCGGTTTCGACCTGGAGGAGACGCGTCCTTTCGTCGACTGCCTGCGCTCGGGCCACCCCGAGGGCGACTCCTGCCCGGCCTCCCTTGAGGTGTACCGCAGGAAGCTCGCCGAGCTGGACGGGGTGATCGCCCGGTTGCAGGAGGTACGCGACCAGGTCGGCGCCCAGCTGGTGCGCGCCGAGGCCGCTGCCGCGCCGGAGCCCCGCTGCGAACTCACTCCGTACGACGCCTGAAGGAGACGTTCCATGCCGCAGACAACCACCCCGACCCCTGTCCTCACGATCACCGATGCGGAATTCGCCGACGAGGTCCTCGCCTCCGACGTCCCGGTGCTGGTCGACTTCACCGCCGCCTGGTGCGGGCCCTGCCGGATGCTCTCGCCGGTGCTCGACCGGATCGCGGAGGAGGCGGGGGGCCGGCTGAAGATCGTGAAGCTGGACGTGGACACCAGCCCGGCGACCCCGGCCGCGTACGGCGTCCTCTCGATGCCCACGCTGATGGTCTTCCAGAACGGTGAGCCGGTGAAGTCGATGGTGGGCGCCCGCCCGCAGCGCAAGCTCGTACAGGAGCTCGCGGACGTGGTCGAGATCTGACCTCCGCTCGGTTCCGCACCCTTTCCGGGATTTACAGTTCGCACCACGAACGAGTATGGTTCGTGGTGCGAACGATATTTCACATATCCGGGAGTGGGGAACCATGAGCAGTCGCAAGAGCAGTCGCACGGTCGCGGTCATCGGCGGGGGTTACGGAGGCGCCGCGGTCGCCAAGGCCCTCGACGCCGAGACCGATGTCATCCTGATCGACCCCAAGGACGCCTTCGTGCACGCCGCCGGCTCGCTGCGCGCACTCGTACGGCCCGGCTGGGCGGGCAACATCTTCTTCCCGTACGACAATCTGCTCCAGCGGGGCAGGGTGGTCCGCGAACGCGCGGTCGCCGTGGACACCGAAGGCGTCACACTCGCCTCCGGGGAGCGGATCGCCGCCGACTACCTCGTCCTGGCCACCGGATCCGGCTACCCCTTCCCCGCCAAGATGGACACCGACTCCAGCGACGAAGCTCTGGAACGGCTCCACGCCACGCACGAGGAACTCGCGGGCGCGGAAAGGGTATTGATCGTCGGCGCGGGGCCTGTCGGCCTTGAGCTGTCCGGTGAGATCAAGGCGGTCTGGCCGGAGAAGGACGTGGTCGTCGTCGACCCGGCGGCCCAGCTCATGCCGACGTTCACGCAGGAGCTGCGTGACGAACTGCGACGCCAACTCGACGCGCTGGGAGTGGAGTTGCTGCTGTCGACCGCACTGGCCGAGGAGCCGCCGACCGAGCCCGGCCGGACGAAAGCCTTCTCGGTGCGGACAACCGGCGGCGGCGAGATCGCCGCCGACCTCTGGTTCCGCTGCTACGGAGTGAGCGTCAACGGCGACTTCCTCGCGGACGGCGGCATCGCGCAGCGGACCCCGCAGGGCCAGGTCAGGGTGACCGGGACGCTCAACGTCGAGGGGCACCGCCACATCTACGCGCTCGGCGACATCACCGCACTCGCCGAGGCCAAGATGGCCGGGTACGCGATGAAGCACGCCGAGGTGGTGGCGGCGAACATCATCGCGCAGGTCAGGGGCGAGGAGCCCGCGGCCACGTACGAGCCGTCCGCCATCCCGTCGGTACTGCTGCCGCTGGGACCGAGCGGCGGGGTCGGCCAGGTGCCGACGCCCGAGGGCCCCTCGATCCTCCCGGCGGAGGCGGTCGCCCAGTACAAGGGGGCGGATCTGTTCACCGGCCGGTTCGTGGAGCTCTTCGGTCTTACTCGTCCGACTCCTTGAACACCACGGGCACCTTGTTGTCGACGACGACCCGGCCGAGCAGCTCGGCGAGCTTGTCGCGGTCGTCGTCGGCGAGTCCGGCGGGCAGCAGGTCGATGCGCCGGCAGGTGTCGGCGTAGAACTTCTCCGCGAGGCCGGCACCCTCGCCGGTGAGCGCGACGCGGACCGCACGCCGGTCCTGCGGGTCGGGTTCGCGGCGCACCAGCCCGTGCCGGGCGGTGCGGTCGACGAGTCCGGTGAGGCTGGACTTGGCGAGGCCCAGCATGGTGCCCAGCTCGCTCATTCCGTACGGCTGCGGCATCAGGACGCAGAGCAACTGGCCCTGCTGGGGCGTCAGTCCGTACTGCCGGCCCGACTCGGCGTACACGGCGTTCACCAGGAAAGAAGTGCGCACCAGTGCGGTGACGACTCCCATCCGGCCTTCTTCTGTATTCCCCATTCCGCCAGAATACGGCAGAAGATTTCGCACTACGAACTACTGCTCAGCGACTCCTCCACGAGCCGCGCCCACTGGGCCACGACCCGGTCGCGACGGGTCGTGTCGTCGGTGAGGAGGTTCGCCAGGCCCAGGCCGCGGGCCATGTCCAGGAGGCCCTGGACCGTTTCCCGTACGCCGTCGACCGACTCGTCGGCGCGGAGGAGCTCGACGGCTATGCGGTGCGACTCGCGGCCGACTCGGGCTTCCAGTTCCGTGACGCGGGCGTGCAGTTGCGGCTCGTTCGACGCCGCCACCCAGAGGTGGAGTGCGGCGCGGAACAGCGGGCCCGTGTAGAGGTCGACGAGCGCCGCCACCACCGTGCGGCGGTCCTGGGAAGGGAGCGCGCGCAGGGCGCTGGACCGCTCCTCGGCCACGTACTCGACCGCCGCCGTGAAGAGGTCCTCGCGGGTCGGGAAGTGGTGCTGCGTGGCGCCCCGGGACACACCCGCGCGCTCCGCGACGGCGGAGACCGTGGAGCCCGCCCAGCCGTGTTCGGCGAGGCAGCCGACCGCAGCCTCCAGCAGGCGCTGGCGCGTGGCGCGGCTGCGGTCCTGCTTCGGGGAGGTCACAACACCCATGCGGGATCCCGTCGTTCGAGGAAGGCCGTGACGCCCTCATGGGCGTCGGGTGAGGAGAAGAGGGACGCGGAGAGGGCGGTGAGGGCTTCGGCGTGGCGGTCGAAGTTCTCCAGGATCGTAGCCGTGACCAGGGATTTCGATGCGGTCAGGCCTTTGGGGGAGGCTCGGCGGAGACCGGAGAGTATGGGTGCGAGGGCGGCGTTGGGGTCGTCCGCCGCTTCGGTGATCAGTCCGGCCCGGGCGGCTTCGTGCGCGTCGAAGCGCTCTCCGGTGAGGTAGTAGCGGGCCGCCGCGCGCGGGTCCATGCGCGGGAGCACGGGCAGGGAGATGACCGCGGGGGCCAGGCCCAGGCGCGACTCCGTGAAGGCGAAGGTGGCGGCGGGGCCCGCGACGGAGATGTCGCAGGCGGCCAGGAGGCCGAGGCCGCCCGCACGGACATGGCCCGTCACCCGGGCCACCACCGGTTTCGGGTGCTCCACGATCGTACGGAGCAGGGCGACGAAGGCAGCAGGGTCCGGGGGCGCCTTCAGGTCCGCGCCCGCGCAGAAGGTGGAGCCGGTGTGGGTGAGGACGATCGCTCGGGTGGTGGGGGTGGGGTCGCAGGCCGAGAGCGCCGCCGCGAGCTCGGCGACCAGGGCCGCCGAGAGCGCGTTGCGGTTCGCCGGGGAGTCCAGCGTGAGGGTGGTGATCCCGCGCTCGTGCTCCGTACGCACATATTGACCACCGTCATATCGAACACCGCCAAGTGTCATTCTTTGTCCCTGAGTTGGCGCCTGAGGATCTTGCCGGATGCGGCGCGCGGCACCGCGTCGATGAACTCGACACGGCGGACCTTCTTGTACGGGGCGACGCGCTCGGCGGTGTACGCGATCACGTCTTCCGCGGTGAGGGCAGCGCCCGGCTGGAGGACCACGTACGCCTTGGGGAGCTCGGTGCCGTCCTCGTCGTACACGCCGATGACCGCCGCGTCCGCGATGACGGGGTGGGTGAGGAGGAGCGCTTCGAGCTCGGCGGGGGCCACCTGGAAGCCCTTGTACTTGATGAGTTCTTTCACCCGGTCGACGATGAACAGCCAGCCGTCGGCGTCGACGCGGCCCACGTCGCCCGTGTGGACCCAGCCGTCGGGGTCGATCATCGCGGCGGTCTCGTCGGGCCGGTCGAGGTAGCCCTTCATCACCTGGGGGCCGCGGATCGCGACCTCGCCCTCCGCGCCGGGGGCCGCGTCCTTCGACGGGTCGTCGAGGGTCAGGATGCGCATCTCGGTGGAGGGGACGAGCTTGCCGACGGCTCCCGGGGGCGGGTTCTGCGCGTCGAGCGGCACGATGTGCGTGCCCGGGGACAGCTCGGTCATTCCGTACGCCTGACGGACCGGCGGAAGCCCGAGCCGCTGCGAACAGGCCACCGCCAGCGCGGAGTCGAGTGGTGCGGCCGCGCTCACGATGTAGGCGAGAGAGGAAAGGTCGTACTTCGCGACGGCCGGGTGTTTCGCCAGGGCCAGAACGATCGGCGGGGCGACGTACAGCCCCGTGATGCGGTGGCGCTCGATCGTGGCGAGGAACTGGTCCAGGTCGAAACGCGGGAGGACGACCACGGTCGCGCCGCAGCGGAGCGGGGCGTTCATGAGGGCTGTGAGGCCGTAGATGTGGAAGAAGGGCAGGACCGCGAGGATGCGGTCGCCCGGGTTCATGGGGGCGAGCGGGCGCATCTGCTCCAGGTTGGTGGCGATGGAGGTGTGCGTGAGCATGACGCCCTTGGGGGTGCCCGTGGTGCCGGAGGAGTACGGGAGGACCGCGATGTCCGTGGCCGGGTCGATCGGGGGGTCGGGGACGGGTCCTGACGAGCTGAGGTCCCCGGGGCGGTCGCAGACGAATATCTCCTCGATGCCGCCCACCAACTCCGCTGCCCTGCGGGCGATTTCGACGAGCGGGGAGATCGTGACGATCCAGCGGGCGGAGGAGTCCTGGAGCTGTTTGGCGAACTCCTCCGCCGTGGCGAGCGGGTGGACCGTGGTGACCGAGGCGCCGGCGCGCGTGGCGCCGTAGAAGACGGTCGGATAGGCGATGGTGTTGGGGCTGTGCAGGGCGAGGACGTCGCCCTTGCGGAGACCGGCCTCGGCGAGGGCCGCCGCGGTACGGCGGTGGGCGGCGTCCAGCTCGGCGTAACTGAGCGTGGCGCCGGTCACCGCGTCGATGAGGGCTGGGGTGTCGCCGTACTCGTGCGCGCGGCCGATGACCGCCTCGTGGATGGGCTCGTTGACGGCCGGGACATCTGCGTACTCGCTGCGGAACACCATGACAGCCCCCTGGGGTGATGTGGGTGAGTAAGCGTCAGAATGCCGCCTGCTAGTACGACTTGGGGAGGCCCAGGGACTGGTGGGAGATGAAGTTCAGGATCATCTCGCGGCTGACGGGGGCTATGCGGGCCACCCGGGACGCCGTGATGAGGGAGGCGAGTCCGTACTCCCGGGTGAGGCCGTTGCCGCCGAGGGTGTGGACGGACTGGTCGACGGCTTTGACGCAGGCTTCGGCGGCCGCGTACTTGGCCATGTTGGCTGCCTCGCCCGCGCCGAGGTCGTCGCCGGCGTCGTAGAGGGCGGCGGCCTTCTGCATCATCAGGCGGGCGAGTTCGAGCTCGATGTGCGCCTGGGCGAGGGGGTGCGCGATGGCCTGGTGGGAGCCGATGGGCTCCTTCCAGACCTGGCGGGTCCGTGCGTACGCGATGGCCTTCGTGAGGGCGTAGCGGCCCATGCCGATCGCGAAGGCCGCGGTCATGATGCGCTCGGGGTTGAGGCCCGCGAAGAGCTGAAGGAGACCGGCGTCCTCGTCGCCGACAAGGGCGTCGGCGGGGAGACGTACATCGTCGAGCGTGAGCTCGAACTGCTTCTCGTGGGCGGCGAGTTCCATGTCGATCTGGGAGCGCCCGAAGCCGGGGGCGTCGCGGGGGACGATGAAGAGGCAGGGCTTGAGGCGGCCGGACTTCGCGTCCTCGGTGCGGCCGACGATGAGGGTCGCGTCGGCGATGTCGACGCCGGATATGAAGACCTTGCGGCCGGTGAGGAGCCAGTCTCCCGTTGATTTGTCGCGGCGGGCGGTGGTGGTGATGCGGTGGGAGTTGGAGCCGGCGTCGGGTTCGGTGATGCCGAAGGCCATGGTGAGGCTGCCATCGGCGAGGCCGGGGAGCCACTGCTGCTTTTGAGCCTCGGTGCCGAAGCGGGAGATGACGGTGCCGCAGATGGCGGGCGAGACGACCATCATGAGGAGGGGACAGCCGGCGGCGCCCAACTCTTCGAG
>NZ_JAFLRJ010000200.1:0-217 GCF_017315755.1 Streptomyces beijiangensis | reverse complement strand
CCTCGACTTGCAGGCCGGGGGTGGCGTGGAGCGCGGTGAGGGTGCCGGAGGCAGGCGCGATGATCTTGTGCTCCATCTTCATGGCCTCCAGCCAGAGCAGGGGCTGACCTGCGGTGACGTGGTCTCCGACGGCGATGTCAGTGGTGCGTACTACGGTTCCTGGCATGGGGGCGAGCAGGGATCCGGGGGCCTGCTGGGAGGAGGGATCGGGGAAGCG